>DMST01000357.1:43378-57009 GCA_003454975.1 Cytophagales bacterium
GTTCTGTGTTTCGAGACTTCCCCGAGGGCACGGTGCATATGGCAGCCGTAGATAGCAGTGGCCCGCCCAATAGACCCTTTGTGGCTGCCCATATTGAGGGACACTTCTTCATAGGCCCGGATAACGGCTTGCTCTCCTTAATTAGCGAGCAACCACCCCATGGGGTGCATCGTTTGCCCGCTCCTGAGGTGGCCACCACCTTTCCGGAAAAAGTGCTTTTCCCGAAAGCAGCCTTGGCCCTAGCCAAAGAGCAAGATCTTGCCCAAGTGGGTATTCCCTATGAGGAAGGCCTTCGCCGGCTTATTGACCGCAAGGCTAAAGCCAATCGCCAGTTAATTTTGGGGGCGGTGATCCAAGTAGACCACTATGGTAATCTGATTACCAACATAAACCAGCAGGATTTTGACATCCTGAGCAAGAACAAATCTTATACCGTGAAGTTTGGCCGGGAACGCATGCCCCGTGTGCAGCAGTACTTTCAGGAGTCCGATCCTGGAGATTGCTTTTTGGTGTTCAATAGCCTGGGATTATTGCAGATTGGCATCAATCAAGGCAATGCCTCCGAGCTCTTAGGGCTTAATTATGATAGCCCAGTGAGCATTGAGTTTCATGGAGGGGAATAAGCCAGGGTACCAGGAACAAGGTGAAAATGGAGAGTAGGTTTTTTAGTTCAAGACTAACCATAGGAAAATGCTAATACGCGTAGTGCGAATGACTTTTCAGGAGGATAAGGTAGAGGACTTTTTAGCCTTGTTTGAAGCTACAAAGGAACGGATTAGGCATTTTGAGGGGTGCCATCACCTGGAATTACTTCAAGATTATCATCAGCCAAATATCTTTAGTACCTATAGCCACTGGATAGACGATGCTGCTTTGGATGCCTATCGCCATTCTGATTTGTTCAAAGAGGTATGGGCCAATACCAAGGCATTATTTTCGGATAAGCCCATCGCGTTCTCTTCTAGGCTCCACATTAAAGTGGATTGAAAGTCCTGCCAAACACTCCCAGGCTACTGCTTTCTGTCTGTAGTGCCTGGCCAATGGTTTATTCCGGCCAATGGCGAAACGTAAAGTAGCGCCAGGCCATCAAGACTCCGAGGGTCAGGAGGACTACCGAAACGAGCCACAAGGGTACTCCGTACATGATGAACACCGTACCGGCAATTAGCCAGCGAAATAGCCTACCCATCCGGAAGCTGAGATCCGTAGGCCAGCGATAGCTATATAGGTAGAGACCTAACAGTCCTAGTGAACCCAATAGAAAGCCTTCCCACCATTCGGAGGCCGATAAATTGACCCTCTCCATGCGTATCCAGACAATGGCCTCTGGTAGCCAGAGGGCAAAGACAAGGATGGATAATTGGAAGATCCTTTTCCACCAGGGGTAGGGTAGGTTAAATAGCCACCCTAAGCGCTCCTGAAAGAAGGTCTGGAGGGCGTTGAATAGGGGGACATGAGCGAGTAGGATCACCCATATGCCTAGCCCATAGGCCCGCAGGTCGTAGCTCTCTGCTTGGGCGTAGGCGCTGGTGCCCACGAGCATAAGTACGGTGAAGATTTTAGTGCCGAGTGTAAGCCAGGTTTGCTCTTTCTGGAAGAAAAGAAATGACCATTGCCACAAGGGCCTGCTCTTGCGGTGTCCACGCTGCGCCCATTGCCATCCTTCCGGGTTTTTCAGCCGATAATTTAACACCCATACGCCTAATGAATGCCATGAACCAAGGGCCAATCCTAGGGCTAGAATCCACCAGTGGCCATACGCTTCCATACCCACAGCCATCATGAATATACCGTAGAGCGTAACCGGGAGCAGGCAGCCGAGCATAATCAACCTCAGAGCCAGCCGTTGTTTTCTTGGGGAGTAGGTGCGCAATGCTTGCGTTAGAAATTGGTACTCGCGTAGGCTTAGCATCCTAACCAGGTATCGGATGACGTACAACGTATAGGCCAGCCAGAAAGCCATGGGGTATAGCATCATGGCAGGGGCAGCTGTAAAGAATTGAGCCAATGCCAGATGCTCTGTGGAAGATAGAATACCAAAGGCCACCCCGAACCAGACCAGGAATAGGCCAAGCTGCTCGCGATAATAGCGATTGACTACCCCCTTTCTCAGAACATTCAGGAGCGCTTTCAAATTGCCGTGAGGGTTTGGTTAGCGAGTTGGTAGGCGCCGTTGATGGGCAGGAGTTGGTCGTCCCAGGCCTGGTGGCTACTCATTACAAAGCAAGTACCAGCCTTTTGTCGTTCGGCAATTAATTCTAGTAGGGTAATTTGGGTCTCAGGATCCAAGGTGATGAGGGGTTCATCCAATAGAATCCACCGGGGCTGGCCCAATAATGCCATGGCAAGCGATACCTTTTTGAGCATGCCGCTGCTATAGGTGTCTACTCGTTGGTAGCGGTAGTCTCCTATACCCAGCGCATCACATAGCGTAGAAAGCTGCCCTTGGGGGGATTGTTTGGTTTCTGCCACCAGCGCCATCAGGTCTTCCCCAGTTAAGAAATTGGGAAATAGCGGTTCTGCTTCGCCATAGTTGATGCGCAAGCGATAGGCCTGAGCATGCTTTTGAGGATGGTATTGTTCGTCGAGCCAAATGTCACCGACAAAGGGGTGCATTCCGGCAAGGCATCGAAATAGGGTAGTTTTACCCGCTCCGTTTTCACCTTTAATCCAGTAAATGCCGTCAGGCAGCGAAAAATCGGCCAACTGTAAGATGGTCCGTTGGCCGTAGCTTTTTTCTAAAGTGGGGATGCGCAACATGGTACCCATCCCAACGAAGGCAGACGGACCAGGGATAGGAAATTTAGGCCAGTGGCCTGGGGGCTATGCTAATGGGATCAACCGCCCGATTTTTTGGCATGATAGCCTTCTTTCTGCAAGATAGTGAGCACCTTATCACGCACATCACCTTGGATGAGTACTTCGTAGTCCTTTACACTGCCGCCTACCCCGCACTTGGACTTGAGCATCTTGCCCAGGTCTTTCAGGTCGTCATCCGATCCTACAAAACCGACTACCCGTGTTACCACCTTATTGCCTCCCTTGCGGTCCAGGTGAATGCGCAAGTCTTGCTCTGAAGGGGGTAGTGTCTCATCTTCCCCTTCGCCGTCCTGTGAATAATCAAATTCATCACTGGTGGAATAGACTACCCCATCCCGGTTCTTCCAGTCGTTTTTCTTTTTGCGTGCCATAGGCCTATTAGAACTGTCGTGAGCGAAGCATCACCAAGGTGCAGGCTTCTATAACTTCGATGCCTTGCTTGAGTGCTGCTTGGTAAAGCTCGGAATTTTCAGCTCCCGGATTGAAAATAATGCGTTTCGGGCGCAAAGAAAGCAAATACTCGTGATAAGGCGCCAAGTTACTGGCCCCGACATATAAGGTAAGCGTATGGACGTCTTCTACTTTTGGTTGCTCCCGAATATCTAGTATTTCTTTGCCCAACACTTCTCCCTTTTTGATACCCAAAGGGATAAAAGGAAAGCCGTCTTCACTAAGCATTTCCGAGGCTAGCCAAGCGTATCTATTTGTGTTGGGAGTAGCACCTACCACCACCGTCTGTTTTGTTTCAGCTCCGACCATCAGTATGGTATAGATTAAACTTTTTCTTTGAATAACTACAATATGTATAAATTAATCCTATATTAGAGGACACACAATCTTTACATGGAAGTTCTCGAAAACCTTTACGCCAACGTAACCTTGGAGAGCGGTACCTATGATCATGCCATTAGTGTACGTTGGAAATCCCATGTAACCACAGAACAATACCTGGAAGTAATGCAAAAGGTATTGTATTTGTTCCAGGATCATCCTTCCTTCTCTGTATTGGTCATGGACAATACTCTTTTACCAGATTTGGAATTGGAGGCTTTTCAATGGACCCGGAAGAAATTTGTGTCTGCTATCCACGGAAAAATTACTCACGCGTATATCCATTTTCCCCACTCGCCCACGGTAGAGCAACTTAGGCAACGGTTAGTTTCGCAGCTAGAAGAGGCCGGTGTGGTTGTACACCTTACCGGGGCTCCGGAGGAACTGCAAGCAGCTATTGACCATCTTTAGGGCTTGCTATAGCGGGCGGCAAGTTGCTCGGCGAAGCGTTCGCCATCCATAGCCGCCGAAACGATACCACCAGCAAAGCCTGCGCCCTCTCCGCATGGAAAAAGCCGTTTCACCTCCACGTGCTCCAATGTTTCTCGTTCACGTGGAATGCGAACTGGGCTACTGGTTCGACTTTCTACCCCAACAATCTGCGCCTCATTAGTCAGATAGCCCTTCATCTTGCGTCCAAATTGCTCAAAGCCATGCCGAAGTCGGTGCGCAATTTGCGGAGGCAAAACCTCGTCCATGTCCATGCTAAGTAAGCCGGGTTGGTAAGAAGTAGGCAATAGATCTTTGGAAACCTTGCGGCGCACAAAGTCGCTCATACGCTGGGCGGGCGCTACCTGGCTATTGCCAGCTAGCTCACAAGCACGCCGCTCAACGGCTGCCTGAAAGGCTAAACCTGCCAGAGGTCCCTGATCGGTGTGCTCCGTCCAATCTTGCTCGTCCACAGATACTACCATGCCTGAGTTAGCGTATTTGGAATTGCGACGGCTGGGGCTCATGCCGTTCACTACTACCTCACCGGGGGCGGTGGCAGAGGGTACTATGAAGCCACCCGGACACATGCAGAAGCTAAAAACCCCCTTCTTTTCGCCCTTGTAGCCTACCTGATGCACCAGCGAGTAGGCGGCGGCAGGTAGGTGTTCGCCACGCTCAGGACGCCGGTATTGGATCTGATCGATGAGAGACTGCTGATGCTCTATGCGGACGCCGAGGGCAAAGGGCTTGGCCTCAATCTTTACGTGTCGGTCGTGTAGCAGCTGAAATATATCGCGCGCCGAATGGCCCGTAGCCAGTATGACACCCTGGCCTTCATAGGCGGTTCCATCTTGAGTGACAACCCCACGCATCTCACCTTGGACTAGTATGAAATCCGTAACCTTGGTGTCAAAATGCACTTCTCCACCTTTCTGCCTGATAGTCTCTCGAAGAGCTTCCACAATCTTGGGCAGCTTATTGGTACCTATGTGTGGGTGTGCGTCTACTAGTATTTCTTCTGTAGCCCCGTGGGCCACCAGTATTTCTAAGATGCGGCGTAGATCGCCTCGTTTTTTGGAACGCGTGTACAATTTCCCGTCCGAATAGGTGCCTGCCCCACCTTCGCCAAAGCAGTAGTTGGACTCCGGATTTACCGTTTGGTGCTTGTTGATGGCCGCCAGATCTCTTCGGCGGGCCTTTACATCCTTGCCCCGTTCTAGCACGATGGGTTTTAACCCTAACTCAATGAGACGCAAGGCGGCAAATAAACCGGCAGGCCCGGCACCTACCACAAGTGCTTGCGGTCTAGTAGAAACGTCCGGTAGCTGATCGATCCGGTATTCGATGAGGGGGGGGAGGGAGGAGCCCTCGGCGATTTGGGCTTTCAAGTTGACTTTAATCTGTCGGCTACGGGCATCAATACTGCGGCGCAGCAAGCGGTAGTCAAACTGTCCTTCGGGAAGGTTGAGCCGCTGAGCAAGCAGAGTCTCTAAGCGGCTTGGGTCGAAGGCTTCTTCTGGCGAAGCCACCAAATCGTATTCGTGAAGCATGGGAAAGGGAGTTAGCCTTTAAACCAATAATAATGCAAAGGTAGTATGCGCAGCGTGGAAACCTTATCATAGAACAGATCCTTTTACTGCTGTAATTATTCGGCTCCATGAAACAGCTACGTCGTTCACCTTGGCCTTGGTATTATCTCGTGTTGGCTTTAATTACGCTATTAGACATTATCGATCACCTGACACGAGATACTGATCGGTTCCGAAATCAATCTGAGCAGTGGATTTTGTTCAGCATTAGCTCATATCTAGTTATGGTGGTGGTAATTCATTGGGCTCAGGCTTTTTTTAATGAGAAAAATCGGAGGTTGCACGAGTTGTGGGCAGCAGTGGCCATCATAATTGGAGCCTTAACACATCAATTGGTTACCGGGCCTATGCTGGACCAGTTGATTCATGGGGAGCGAACTTTACGGTTTCTGTTTAATCCGGCAACGCTGGTGGCGGGTTTGGTGATATACTATATTGTATATGGGGTGTGGTACCGTGTTGTGGGGCGTAGATTGAAACCCAGGCGATAGGTTTGACTCGATTTTTGGTTGGGTGTGATCCGGTCCTTTTCTTATTACGGGGGTAGAGAATTGCCTGCCTTCGATAACCTCAAATGAGTGCGCAGCGGACCGTTGCCGCGCACTCCAAATGAAATTCAAATGGGTGCATACCTCTCCCAACTCTCCATGGCTAAGACTCTAGGGGGGGTATTCATTCTTCTCAATTTAACTAAGGAGCTGGTAGGCTCCCAACAATGACCGGTGGGAGAACCAAGTTTCAGAGGCCTCATGGATTGGCAAGGGGCTTTACCATAGGTAGGAGGGGGCTCACCAGGAAAGGGAGGTTTTCTTCGATCAAAAAGCTGCCTTTCTATTTGTTTTAGTAGGATTTGCCATCATCAGTTTCATCTTAAACGGAATGTACTTTGCTCGTCTACTGAGGCAAACCGTCTGATGGCTTACTTTTTAGGGCCGGGTAGTGGCTACCTTTGTAGGAGTATTTGACCCACTACTTTTCCGAATTATGCGTAAGCGAAGAATCCTGATTACCCTCCTGTTTTTTGTGGTTGTTGTACTGGCGGTAGGCGGTTTTGTAGTGACGCAGCCCTCTGACTTGCGTACAGTAACCGTTAGAGAAGGTGGGGGGGAGGCCCGTGCCCGGCAATTGCTAAATGAAATGGGGCTAGCGCACGGCATAGACCAATGGAAGAATGTGGCGGCATACACCGCCCTGTTTGAAGACGAGTTTTTCGGCATGCTAGGAAAAAATAGCGCCCCCTTTCCACAGGAGAATACGCAGTTCACCCTGGAGTATATTCCCGGGACTTTTGACGGCCGCCTTAGCTTTGTAAATGGGGAGCTAAAGGGTACCACCTGGGGTGTTCAGAGTTGGCAGACCTACACCGAGACGGATGGCGGGGCCCCTCAATTATTGGAGGACGACAATATCACCTTTTGGGTGCCCACCTATCAGTACTTTATTGAGTTTCCGCTACGCATACAGCAAGCCACGGCGGTGGCCTATGCGGGCGAGAAGGTGATCAACGGTACGCCTTGCGTGGGAGTGCTGGCATCGTGGGGTCAGGTGGCTCCGCAAAAAGATATAGATCAATATCTGATTTGGTTGGATGCCAGCAGTAAGCGGATTGTAAAACTGGAGTATACCATCCGTGAAATGATGGGCTTTCTGACGGGGGCCGCTCATTATACAGAGTATCGCGATTTTGATGGTCTAATACTGGCTACCAAGTATCCGGTGGAATCGAACTTGGTTCGCGAAGGGTTCCTGCATGAAATGCGTTTGCTCGACTTTCATGCAAATGCGGTAAACCCTGATGTGGTGCGCCCTCTACGAGATGTTGCTACCATGGGCGACAAGAAGAGGTGAGAACTAGCCAGGAATTTTTTGGCAGACACCAGTGAATTAGGGGATAGAAGGATGGATTGCGATGCCAACTAACCCATCCGGAAGCCAGCCGATGAATTCTGATTACACGAGCCATAAAACCAGGAAGGACTTACCATTGATGTTGCAGATGATAATGCCTTGGAGCTGCTGAAATTCTCTGATTACTATGGTATACCCGAAATCCGACTTAGCAATAAGGCCAGAGCTAACCGATGGTTAACGATAAAGAAAGGGAAGTCTGCTCCAGCTAGCGTAGGTAGCGGAGAATTGGGGAATAGGTGAGGGATGGACATAAGGAGGATGAAAATGCCGGCAAGGCAAAAGAGTCGAGAGATAGTCTTTAGCGTCTACATGGTGGGGAGAATTAAGGGCTAATTGCCATAGTTGGCGAGGGTTTTGGTTGATTATCTTGGTCTACTCTGAGGGTTTAAGGATTAGGTGTTTCGAAAACGTTTCCTAAGGGTTAATTCCGTAATTTTGATCTGTTTGGGGTAAAAAACAAGCTGATTTGGTTAGTGAAAACGAAATTTGACCTAATTTTAGGCTCAAATATTAACCAACTCACAAAAATGGCCAAAATACGTTTCCAAGCCCTTGCTGATGTGCAAGGCCGGAAGAAAGTCTCAGTAGAGGCTCCTTCCTCCAAAGTTTCCGATTACTACGGTGAACTTTCCTTCGATCTGGACACCATGCGTGCTACCCTGGCCCCTCAGGCTTTCGAGAAAGTAAAGTACGCGATTGAGAAGGGTAAAAAGATTGATGAAGAGACTGCTGATGCAGTAGCCTCTGCGGCAAAAAACTGGGCCATGGAACATGGTGTAACCCACTACACTCACTGGTTCCAGCCACTCACCGGATCTACAGCAGAGAAGCACGACTCTTTCTTTGATGCAGGTTCTGGTATCGAAAAATTTAAAGGAAGTGCATTGGTTCAGCAAGAGCCCGATGCTTCCTCTTTCCCTAACGGTGGTATCCGGAGCACTTTCGAGGCTCGTGGCTATACTGCATGGGACCCTTCATCGCCGCTGTTTATCTACGGCCGAACACTGTGTATTCCAACCATTTTTGTTGCCTATACTGGCGAGGCACTGGACAACAAAGCGCCTCTGTTGAAGGCAGTAGACGCCGTGGACCGTGCTGCTACCCGGGTGGCCAAATACTTCGATCGCAACGTATCGCGGGTGAGTGCCTCTTTAGGTTGTGAGCAGGAGTATTTTGCGGTTGACAAGTCTTTGTTCGCGGCACGCCCTGACTTGGTTATGGCAGGCCGTACGGTATTTGGACACAATCCTGCACGGGGCCAACAGCTGGACGACCACTACTTTGGCTCAATCCCTAACCGTGTATTTGACTTTATGCGGGACTTTGAAACGGAGTGCCACCGCTTAGGTATTCCCGTTTCTACTCGCCACAATGAGGTTGCTCCTTCACAGTTCGAGGTTGCCCCACGCTTTGAGGACATCAACGTAGCGGTAGATCATAACCAGCTCATGATGGACTTGATGAGTAAGGTTGCTGAGCGTCATGATCTCAAAATCCTCTTCCACGAGAAGCCCTTTGCTGGCCTCAATGGTAGTGGCAAGCACAACAACTGGTCGCTGATTACCAATACAGGGGTAAACTTGTTTCAGCCTAGTAGCAGTGCTCGTGAAAACCTACAGTTTCTGACTTTTGTGGTATGTACCATTAAGGCGGTATACGATTACGCAGACTTGCTGCGTGCTAGTATTGCTTCTGCGGGTAATGACCACCGGTTAGGTGCCAACGAAGCTCCTCCTGCTATTATGTCCATCTTCTTAGGCTCTACACTTACCGGTGTACTAGATGAGCTGGAGACCAACGGTAATATCAAGGTGGAGAAAGGTGATAACATGTACATGAAGTTGGGCATCGACAAGATTCCTGAAATCATTCTTGATAACACGGATCGTAACCGTACTTCGCCTTTCGCCTTTACGGGCAACAAGTTTGAGTTCCGTGCAGTAGGTTCCGATGCCAACTCAGCCCAACCGATGGCTGCGCTGAATCTGATTGTGGCAGAGGTATTGACTAAGTTTGCTGACGAGTTGGACAAAGAAATCGAAGGTGGTAAAGACAAGCGTCTGGCCATGGTAGAGATTTTGCGTCGCTACATTACCGAAAGCAAAGCGGTACGTTTTGAAGGTGACGGATACTCAGAGGGATGGGTAGTAGAAGCTGAAAAGCGCGGTTTGAGCAACATCAAAAATACAGCGCGCGCCTTGAATGCGTATTTGGCAGAAGATATCGTGAAGCTTTTTGAGAAGCACGGTGTGTTGACCCACACAGAGATTGATGCTCGGGTGGAGATTTTGCTGGAAAACTACATCATGAAGGTGCAAATTGAGTCGCGCATTATGGGTGACTTGGCGCTAAACCATATCATTCCTACGGCTATCTCTTACCAGAACAAATTGATAGGGAATGCCAAAGGATTGAAAGAGTTGGGTGTTGACAATGCTGCTGTGGTAGCCACTATCGAGGAAATCAGCGGTTACATCGCTGACATCAAGAACGGCGTAACTGCCATGGTAGAGGCCCGTAAGAAGGCGAATAACATCGAAGATTCTGCTGAAAAAGCGGCTGCTTACTGCGATGAAGTGAAAGAAGCTTACTTTGAGAAGATTCGCTACGCAGTAGATAAATTGGAGCTATTGGTGGACGACGAAGACTGGCCTTTGGTGAAATACCGCGAGCTGTTGTTCTTGCGTTAATCCACACTCCGAAAACGTATTTGGCTATTTTGGTAACCCTGTCTCTATCTCAGAGGCAGGGTTTTTCTATGGAAAATAAACTTAGGATACTAATCCGCACCTGTGGAATGGTAGGTTGTTCTGTAGAATGAGCCGGGACTTTCTAACTCGGGAATTTTAGAGATCCATCCGCTCGCAACTCTTCCAAGCAACAGAAGGCACTTCCTTTTTCTCCTCTATCGGCCAAATTCGACCCAGAAACCCATAAGCGGTAAAGTAGATGGTTTCGTCATCCGATTCAGGGGGAGTAAGGCGAATGTAAAACTTACTGAACAGGATGTAGTCTTGCCGGCACGCGTGCACTTCCATGACCTTGTTGGAGAGGGCATTGAGTCCCCAAGATAATAGGGCCTGTCCCCATCCTTTATTCTCATCTTTTTGGAACAATTCGTCCGTCAAAGTACGGCTTACCTTGCCGTCTAGCTCGCGTTGCGTTTTAAAGTCATCGAGTGTAGGATTGGTCCAGGCTCCCAGCACCACCAAAATGCCAGAAACCACCACTAGGGTGCGAAGAATTTTCTTCATGTGAAAGGGAATTGGGTTGATAAAAAGGGAGGTACTTAAGCCCCAAGACTGGGAAGAAAGACTGTGAATTCTGACCCTTCACGGGTTTTTGATTCTAGCTCAATCAGTCCCCCTAGTTTTTCTACCACACTTTTAGTGATAAATAGTCCCAAGCCTGCCCCTTGAGGTTTGTCGGTGGCCTTAAAGAACATATCGAAGATGAGGTCCTGATATTCCTTGGCTATACCCGGACCGTTGTCTTTTACTGAAACGCGCACGCCATCGCCTTCCCAAGGCTTTACGGAAATAGTAACCGTGGGGTACTCCTGGTCTAGGTTTTGGTATTTGATGGCATTGGAAATAAGGTTGCGAAGGATGATTTGTAGACGCCAAACATCGGAACGGAATTGCACTTTGGGGTCAACGCTCAAGTTGTATTTGATCATCTCGGCACCTTCCAGGCTCCTAAGGTCTTTGAGCAGGTGGGTGATTTCCAGAGCAAAATCTACATCTTCGATGTTCACCGCTTCCTCCATATTGGCACAAAAGGTCACAATATTCCGGATGATAGTATCCATCTGCCGGACCGTTTTGTTGACCAAGTCCAAATACCGGTGTTGCTTAAAATCCTGGCTTTCCAGTTTGGCCAAATTCACCACGCCAGAAATGGAGGAGATAGGACCTTTGAATTCGCTGGCCGTTTTGTGTAAGAAGTTGGTGAGTCGTTCTATTTGTTTGTAGGAGCGTTCATCTTCACGGGGCATCTTTTGGGCCTCGTGCAGGCCTACAATCAGAATACGCTTGGCGGTGTCATCCTGCATGGCTAGTTCAGAAGCCGTCACCGGTATGGTGACTGGGTCCCCCTCGCTAGTCGCTAGCACTAGTCGCATGCCACTAAATTTCTCCTTTTGTGCTTCCTGAAGCAAAGTGTCCACGGGAGCGCTTCGTTTGTGCAGCAAACTTTGTAATGGCTGACCAATAACCTCTTCTCTAGGTTTCGCTACCGCTTCCAATACCCCTTCACTTACTGCCATCAGGCACAGGGTATGGTCTACCACCATAAAGATTTCCGAGGCAGGTTCGGTATCCTTGGATTGTGACTGGGTCTGTAACCGCCCAAATAGGTGATTGAATTCCTTGGCCAGTAGGTCCGCAGTATCATTCTTTCCTGCTGTAGGTAGCTTTACCGAATAGTCATTATTCTTGTTGGCGGCTGCCACAAGCTCAATAAGTTGCAATAAGCGCTGATCTTCCATGCTAATACCGAATCGCTAAGGCCATCTCAAACTTGAATATTTATTTTCTGAATGACAACTAAAAAACCGCGAGACCCCGATCGATTCCTATGAAGTACAAGTAGGGACAATCTACCATCTCATGCTCATATTTTTTGATGAAAATCTTACAGGGTTGTGTAGAATGTGTTTAATTTTCAAGCAGGGTTTCAATGAATGCAATTGGTTTTGAGCAGGATGTTATTGGGAAAAATTGTGCGATTGGGAAGCTTATTTTGCGTCCTAAGTACGGTCTCACTTGGGCAAACCCATCATATTACTACGTATACCGTACAAGACGGTCTCCCTCAAAGCCAGATGGATTTCAGTTTTCAGGACTCCAGAAACTTCCTTTGGTTTGCTACTGCAGAAGCCGGCCTCAGTCGGTTTGACGGTACTGATTTTGTTAATTATTCCTACGAGAAGGATAGTCTTGTTTCTAATCTCACCCGCAGAATCCTTGAAGATTCCGTAGGTAGGATTTGGGTGGGTACTGAGCGAGGTATTAGTGTTTTTGATCGGGGTAAATTTACCACCTTCATTGCAGAAGGCATGCCGTCTAATATCTACGTTAACGGTATGGCTTTCGATGAAAGCGGGGCCCTGTGGGTCGCTACGCAGTACCAAGGACTGTTTAGGGTGCAGGGCGATAGTGCCGAACTCTGGCGCATTCCTCAGTTCTACTTCAACCTGGAGGAAATAGAGAACTTAGCGTGGTTAGGCCCAAGTAAGTTGGGCGTAATTACCTCCTTGGGATTGTACGCCTTTTCTACCAAAGACCTATCTCGTGCTGGCACCTGGCTACTACGTTCTGACCTCGTTGACCCCAATGGCTTGCTGTCCGCAGTTTGGAATCCGCAAACCGGAGATATTTGGGCCGGCGGCAAACGAGGGTTGTATCGATTATGCCGTGATACCTGGAAGGAGATTAAAGCCCCAACAGGAGAGTCTATCTATGCCAGCTCGCTTTTACTTGACGATGATGGTGACCTCTGGGTAGGCACCCAGGCCAAGGGGCTAATGCTGTACCAGGAGGAGCAGTGGAAAGAGGCTACGGCGGGAGTGGGTCCTGAAAATGGAGAAGTATACCACGTGCAGAAGGACCACACAGGGAGCATTTGGCTTTCCACAGAGCTGGGCTTGTACCGTCTGGTGGGAAAGGAATACCTACACTGGGGGGACGAAAATGGTCTGCCTAGTTCCTGGATTTGGGCCGTATTTGCCGAATCGGACACCTCAGTTTGGGTAGGTCATCGGTATGGCCTGGGTAAGCTTACCTCCAAGGGCTTCGAGAAAATAGGCCCTGAAGAGGGGTTTGACGGGGGGCACCCTTCCCAATTTGCCAGGGACGAATTTGGAGCTTTGTGGATGGCCTGCGAAGACGGTGTATACCGGTATGCCGAAGGGATATTTTCCCGCATACCAGCGTCTGAAGATTTCCACAACCAGCGCGCCTTTCTGGTGCTAGCACCAGGGAATGGTAAAGTATATGTAGCTGGAAATAAGTCCATAGAGTGGATTGATGCTAACCCTACTGGCCA
>DMST01000348.1:0-4758 GCA_003454975.1 Cytophagales bacterium
TGATGGATATGGCGGGGTTCGAGAAAGTGATGCCGGGAGGGACCCGCTACCCAGAACTTACCCTGGAAGACGTGCTGGCTTTGGAACCAGAAGTGATTTTACTCTCTTCAGAGCCTTTTCCCTTCAAGCCTCGTCATGCAGAAGAGATTCAGGCCATATTGCCCCAGGCCCAATGGGAAATAGTAGACGGAGAGATGTTCAGTTGGTACGGTAGCCGGCTGCTGCATAGCCGGGCTTATTTTGAAGAGTTGCGCCAGAAGGTGTAACTTGGCGATAAGTCACGAACCAACCTTTTTACAAATGAATTCTCAACACTTCTTAACTGCCATGGGCAGGCTAAGCTTCTTTTTTTTATGGGTATTCGCTCCAGAAGCCTGGGGTCAAGGATTTGCCGTTCTATATGATCCGCCTCCCATTCGAACTTCGTTAGAACAGACAGAATATCCAGGGGCGCCCAGGGTGGACGCAGCCTATCTCTTTGATCTCAACACAACCGAATTTGAGCAGTCCGAAACGGGCTTCGGAATCCGGTACAATCGTCGGATTCGGATAAAAGTGTACCGGGCAGGGGGTACCGAGTACGGTACAGTCTCTATTCCCTACTACCGGAATGGCCTCACTATGCAGGTCAAGAACATTCGCGGTGCTACCTACAACTTGGATGCCGAAGGCAAAGTGCAGTACGAGCCGGTAACGGAAGCCAACCTAACCGATAAAAAGATCTACGACCGGTACCACGAGATGGTGATAGTGTTCCCTCAGGTAAAAGTGGGCTCAGTACTGGAACTCTCCTATGATATAGTAAGCACTCGGCCTTCGTTGTTGCCTGACTTTAATGTGCAGTCAGACATCCCCAAAGCCTATACACGGTATTACGCTCGCATTCCCGCCTTTTATAACTACAATCTGGTCCGAATAGGCAACATAAACTACTCCCGGTATGATATGTCCCTCTCGGGTGTAATGGAGCAGTTTGGTTCTAGCTATCAGTTCCAGAGAATTCTGGTGGATATTGAAGCTAAGAACGTCCCTCCCTTCGTAAAGGAGCCTTTCATGCCGGCAGAGGTTAATACCCGAGGCAAGTTAGACTTTCAATTCACAAACCTGAACCTGCCGGACCGGGATGAGGGAGATGGTTTTAGTACCTGGGAAGGCTTTACCAAGTGGCTTCTGAAGACGGACTCATGGCAAGGGTACTACAAAAAGACGCGTATTGTGAAGAGCCGTATGCCTGCATCCTTGCTACAAGGGGCTGGCCTGGCCAATGCCATTGATATATACGAGTGGGTGCAAGGGCAAGTCTCTTGGGATGGGTACCGGGCCATGGAGCCTGATCTGGAGGCTAAAACCAACGATGGGTCTCGCCCAGGTAATATTGCCGACGTTAATTTGACATTGTACGGAGCATTGGAGGCTGCTGGCTATGAGGTGTACCCCCTGCTTGGCAGTACCCGTAGTCACGGCCGGATCAATCCTGAGGCTCCCGTGCTTACCCAATACAACAATGTTTTGGTGATGTTGGTCCTTGATGGATCAAGCTATTTTCTGAATGCTGCCGTGCCGGGATTGCCCTTTGCCGCCTTGTTGAACAATGACCAAAATGGGGCTATGCTTAGGGTACATCCTAAGGAGCCAGAACTGGTAGATATAACCGCTGGGCACTCTGCCCGCTGGCGCTACGAGGGGGAGGTTTTGTGGGATCAATCTCAGGAAGCTTATACTAGCGAATGGACGGTTTCCCAGTCAGGCATTGCCAAAGGGCTTTCCTGGGATGAAGAGCTTGTTACAAAGAATTGGGATCTGGAAGAGGTAGCCTGGAATAACCGAACAGAAGGTGTGGTGCCCGAGAAAGCCACGCTCACCACCTTTTCAGGTAAGTATCCTATAGAAACGGCAGGTGAACAATTGTTAATTCCTGTGATGGTAGACCAGCGCAGAATGTCTTCCCCATTTAGTTCGGGCAGCCGGATTCATCCTATGGATTTCGGGTATCCTCAGCAGCACGACTATAAAGTGGTAATTCAGATTCCATCAGGATATGCCTTGGAGGAGGTTCCAGCTACAATAAATGCAGTGATGCCCAACGGCAAGGGGATGTGCTTTTTTCAGGCAACGGAAACAGAGGGGAAGATTACTATTCAATCCAGTTTTCGGTTGAAAGGCGCTGTTTATGGCGTAAAGGAATATCCTGAAGTGCAGAAGTTATTCAACCAAATGGCGGAGGCATACACCCAAACCTTGGTGCTCGTGAAGGAAAAGGGATAACCTTCCAACAAGAAGTCTAGACGGCAGGTTTGAACCGCATAATCACTATTTTGGTTGGATTATAAAGAAATCTATCCGGCAGTGCGTTTGGAGAGAACACGCCATCATGTGTTCCGTTATAGTTAAGACATTAGCACCCCATTATGAAGCGTAGCGCATTCTTCATCACCATAGTTCTTTCCTCTCTGTTGGGAGGGTTCTTTGCCATCCTGCTGTACGTACGGGTGGCTCCCCAACCAGCCCCAGTGTATCAGCCGGTAGTACAACCTGTGAATCAGGTGCCTATGTCCAATTGGCTGAAGGATAGCAACTTTGTAGTGCCAGAAGGCCTCAACTTCATGCTGGCTGCCGATATTTCTACTCCTGCCGTAGTGCATATTCAGTCCACATATGCGGGAGTAAACAGCGATGGACGTCCTACCTACGACCTCTTTCGCGATTTCTTCGATGGGGAAAGTGATCGATACCGCCCTTCGCCCAATCAATCTACAGGCTCTGGGGTGATTATCTCGCCGGATGGCTATGTCATCACCAACCACCATGTGGTAGAAGAAGCACGCGAAATTGAGGTGACGCTTTCGAATGATCAGCGCTTCCAGGCAGAATTGATTGGGTTGGACCCCACTACGGACTTGGCGCTCATCAAGTTGGAAGGTGAAGGCTTTCCGTATTTACCCTTTGGTAACTCGGACAATGTACGGATTGGCGAATGGGTACTGGCCGTAGGAAACCCCTTTGATCTGAATAGCACTGTTACCGCAGGTATTGTTAGCGCCAAAGGGCGTAACATTAATATCCTGGGTGGCGGAGCCACCATTGAGTCGTTTATCCAGACGGATGCTGCGGTTAACCCCGGGAACTCAGGTGGTGCCTTGGTGAACTTGAAGGGTGAGCTGGTAGGTGTAAATACAGCCATTGCTTCGCGCACAGGCAGTTATGTAGGTTATTCCTTTGCGGTGCCTGCCAACTTGGCTCGCAAAGTTGCCGAAGATCTGAAAAACTACGGGGAGGTGCAGCGCGCCCTGTTGGGAATCAATATCCTCAATGTGAGTGATATGGAAAACCTGAATATTACTGTGAACAACGGAGTGTACGTGAGTGCGGTGAGGTTGGGCAGTTCGGCGGAAGATGCAGGTCTGGAGCAGGGTGATGTTATCGTGCAGATTGATGGTAAGATTGTACGCAACGTGGCAGAATTGCAGGAGCTAGTCGGGCGGAACCGACCCGGTGACGAGGTAGAGGTAACCTACCTTCGAAATGGGGAAGAATTTTCTACCCAGGCAGTCCTCAAAAATTCCATGGGTACCACCGCAGTATTGCGTACGGACCCCGAACTATATTTGGGAGGTGCCAGCTTTGAGAAGGTAAGTGAGACAGAGGCGGAAGAACTAGAAATAAAAGGTGGCGTAAAAATCACTGCCATCGAGGAAGGTCCCTGGCAGGAAGCAGGTATTGAAGAGGGATTTATTATTACATCCATAGATAAAAATACCGTGGCTGATCTTGAGGGACTTAGCCGGTTACTCCGTGGGTCGCAGGGCGAACGCATCATTGTATTGGGCTATCAGCCAGATGGCGATAAGGCCTATTATATGATGGATTTTTAAGCCTGTAAGCAGAGCCCAGTCCCGGGTTTTCAACTTCCCTACAATCATAGTGTGTGGTTGGTAGATTTGCCTACCTTTGCCGCTCAGAAAACCATCCTACATACTATGACATCGGTAAGCGAGCAGTTTGGCATGGCCGAGGCGCTCAAAGCACTTGGCATCAAAGACGAAAATCTAGGCACAGCCATTGGTTCTCAATGGCTCGAAAGCAAAGGTGAATACATAGAGTCCATTTCTCCGGTAGACGGACAAGTGATTGCCAAAGTGCAAATGGCTGACAGCGAAACTTACGAGCAAGTAGTTGCTGCTGCACAAGAGGCATTCAGTTCGTGGCGCAAACTCCCTGCTCCACAGCGCGGAGAAATCATTCGCCAGGTAGGAGAGAAGCTCCGTGAATACAAAGAGCCTTTGGGTAAACTCGTTTCTTACGAGATGGGTAAGTCGTACCAAGAGGGCCTGGGTGAGGTGCAGGAAATGATTGATATCTGCGACTTCGCTGTAGGATTGTCTCGCCAATTGTACGGGCTGACTATGCACTCAGAGCGGCCAAACCACCGCATGTACGAGCAATACCACCCCTTGGGTTTGGTAGGTATCATTTCTGCCTTCAACTTCCCCGTAGCGGTTTGGAGCTGGAACAGTATGCTGGCTTGGGTATGTGGCGACGTCTGCATCTGGAAACCTTCTGAAAAAGCTCCTATCTCTGCGTTGGCGTGCCAAAACATTTTGCAACAAGTATTTGAAGCCAACGATGTACCTGCAGGGGTAAGCGGTTTGGTGGTAGGTGATGTCAAAATTGGCGAGCTGATCTCCAACGACGGCCGTATTCCTTTGGTATCGGCGACCGGAAGTACGCGTATGGGTAAAGCCGTAGGCGCGGCTGTGG
>DMST01000348.1:4785-18219 GCA_003454975.1 Cytophagales bacterium
GTGGCAGCTCGTCTGGGTCGGCCTTTGTTAGAACTGGGAGGCAATAACGCCATCATTATCACAGAGCATGCTGATCTGGATATGACCGTAATCGGCGCTGTGTTTGGTGCCGTGGGTACTGCTGGTCAGCGCTGTACCTCTACCCGTCGTCTCATTATTCATGAGTCTGTATATGATGAGGTGAAGAACCGTATTGCCAAGGCCTATGGTCAATTGCGTATAGGCAACCCGTTGGATGAAAACAACCACGTAGGTCCGTTGATTGACCAACTGGCGGTAGACGGATACAAAGCAGCCATTGATAAGATAAAGACCGAAGGTGGTTCGGCCGTAATTGAAGGCGAAGTGTTATCTGGCGAGGGCTACGAGTCTGGCTGCTACGTGAAGCCTGCTATTTATGAGGTGTCCAATGAATTTGAAATAGTGCAGCACGAGACGTTTGCTCCCCTGTTGTACCTCATTAAGTATAGCGGAGGAGTAGAGAACGCCATTGCCATCCAGAATGCAGTTCCTCAAGGATTGTCCTCGGCGATCATGACAACGAACATGCGCGAAAGCGAAGCCTTCTTGTCGCATGCAGGTTCTGACTGCGGGATCGCCAATGTGAATATCGGTACCTCTGGGGCAGAGATTGGCGGTGCCTTTGGCGGCGAGAAAGAAACCGGTGGAGGACGCGAGTCAGGCTCCGATGCTTGGAAAGTGTACATGCGTCGGCAAACCAATACAATTAATTTTGGGGCCGATCTACCACTCGCTCAGGGTATTAAGTTCGACCTATAACCAAATACTGAGCCTGTCTTTCAGACACCATGAAAGGCAGGCTTGTTTTTTATTATCGAGGTATTTAGATTTTGAGAAATTTAGTTCGAGCATTCCAGACTGGAAATAATCTGAAAAAAAGGGTGTATTATCGAACTAGTGTTTTTTCCTGGAAAAGTTTGCACTAATTTAGACACGTCAAGAAATTCACAGCTCTCATGGCAGAACCTAAATATTACGCAGTGATGTTGATTGATGATAACGAGATCGACAATCTCATCAATCAAAAAATGATCGAAGCGACCAACATCACCAAACACATTTTTACCCATACTGGGGCTCGCAGCGCCATCGAATTTCTGAAGAATATCGAGAAGCTGACTGATATCAACCCCGACCCACTACCTGACGTGATCTTCCTGGATATTGATATGCCATTGATGGATGGGTTTCAGTTCCTGGATGAGTTTGAGCAACTCTCAGATGATACCAAGGGTCGCTGCAAAATTGTGATGCTGACTTCGTCCATCAACCCTCAAGACGTGAACAAGTCGAAGAAATATTCTTCGGTGAAAAAATATATCAACAAACCTTTATCACAAGAGACTCTCCAGAAACTGGATATCTGATAGGTTTGGCCCCTTTTTTAAGAGCCCTTGGTAATGCTATTGCCAAGGGCTTTTTGTGTCAGATGCTTTTCCACTCTGGGAAGAAGGCCCTAGCTAGCGTATGAAGAGAATCCATCTGATTTCCGGCCCACGGAATATTTCTACTGCACTGATGTACAGTTTTGCCCAACGTGCAGATACGCGGGTGGTAGACGAACCGCTGTATGCTCACTACCTGAGCACCCATCCTGAAGTAGACCACCCGGGTAGGGCTGAAATTCTTGGGTCTATGTCGCAAGACTGGAAACAGGTCGTAAGCCAGGTGATTCTTGGTTCTTATGACCGAGAGGTGGTTTTTTTGAAGGGTATGTCCCATCACTTGGTAAAGATGGAATTGGATTGGCTCTCTCAGGTGACCAATCTCTTTCTGATCCGCAATCCCAGACAGTTGATTGCTAGTTTTGCACAGGTGATAGAGCAACCGATTATGCGCGATATTGGTCTGGACCAATCGTACCGAATTTGGCGCAAACTGGATGCAGAAGGACAATGTCCTGTAGTATTGGATTCCAACGAACTACTGAAGGATCCGCCCAAAATGATGCCTCGGCTGTGTGAGGCTTTGGGTATCCCAGCCGATGAGAGTATGTTGAGGTGGGCGGCAGGCCCCAGACCCGAAGACGGTGTGTGGGCTCCCTACTGGTACGCCAATGTGCATGGGAGTACCGGCTTTAAAAAACAAGAGACCAGCACCCGGTCCTTTCCATCCCATTTACAACCTTTGCTAGATGAGGCTATGCCCTTTTACGAACATCTTTCTGTAAACGCACTGAAACTGTAAGCACAATGCTACAACCGTATAATCCCAAGAATGAAAATATTATAGTTCACGTAGGTGGACAGCTATTGCCTCGGACGGAGGCCAAGGTATCAGTATTTGATAGCGTAGTACAAGGTGGTGACGCTGTCTGGGAAGGTCTTCGTCTTTACAAGGAAGGTATTTTTTGCCTGGACCATCACCTGGACCGGCTGGTAGATTCGGCACATGCGATAGCGTTTACGGATATCCCTGATAAGGAAGAGGTAAAACAGGCCATCTTTGATACGTTGAAGGCAAACCATATGCGGGATGAAACCCATATGCGGCTTACGCTTACCCGTGGAGAAAAAGTAACCTCCGGTATGGATCCTCGTCTCAATCAGAAAGGTAGCTGCCTCATTGTGCTTGCTGAATGGAAGCCTTTGGTCTATGATAATAGTCAGGGTATTCGTGTGGTAAGTTCGGCCATCCGCCGGAACGGACCCCAGTTCCTGGATTCGAAAATCCACCATAATAACCTGCTCAATAATATTCTGGCTAAGGTACAGGCCAATGTGGCTGGGGTGGATGCAGCTATTATGCTGGATCAGAACGGCTTTATAAGTGAGTTAAATGACACGAACTTGTTTGTGATCCAGGGGGATCAATTACTTACCCCGCATGCAGATGCGTGCCTTCCGGGTATTACCAGAGGATTGGTCATGGATGTGGCTCGTGAATTGGGAATCTCCGTAACAGAGCGGAATATCTCCCTCACTGAACTCTATACGGCAGATGAGGTGTTTGCTACCGGCACCATGGGTGAGCTTACTCCTGTGGTGGAAGCGGACGGACGCGTTATCCCTTCCATTGAGAGGGCCAATTTGCTGCCGCGGTTGCGGGAAGGCTACCGGGCACTACGGCCAAAGCTTTGTACCCCATTGCCCTTCTAAAGAGAGCCCTTGGCAGATGCCCTTCAAGGTATCGGGAGCAGGCTCTGCTATGCCTAGCCATTGATAAAACCGACGAAAGATTTCAGTCGGTTTTCCTCCTTGCTCACGGATGGATTTCAAGGAGGTGGCTCCGGCACTCTTACTTAGCTTTTCATTCCCGTCATTCATCAACAAAGGGTGGTGCAGAAATTTCACCTTTGGAAAGTTGTGGAACCCTAACTTTTGGCTGAGCCATACTTGGGCTGTGGTGCTTTCCCAGAGGTCTAAACCTCTGACAATGTGGGTGGTTTGGTCCTGTTCATCTTCCCAAACGCTGACTAGCTGATAGGCCGCCAAGCCATCCTTCCGCCAAAGAACGAAATCCCCCTGTGAGGCTTCCAGGTTACTGTTTTGGGATTGGCCATTTACAGCTTGAATGACTACCTGCGTAGCAGAATCGTCTAATCGGGCTCTAATGGCGAAAGGTGCCTCATAGCTACGGGCCATATTTTCCCTGCAAGTGCCAGGATATCTGCCATCGCTACTGGCTGCCAGAATCTGTTTGCGGGAGCATTGGCATGCATAGGCCAATCCGGCATCTAGCAATTGATCTAAGGCATGGCGGTACTCCTCTTGTCGGTGCTGTTGGCTGTAGTGTTTCTGGTGATCTACTACACCACTGGGACCTGTGTCCCAGTCTACCCCAAGCCAGTCCAGCGATGCAAATACATCTTCCAGATATTCTTGACGCACTCGGGTTGCATCCCCATCGTCGATTCGCAGGGCCACCGATCCTTCGTTTTGCCGAGCTATCCCGTACGTCAACAAAAAATTAAACGCATTGCCTAAGTGTAAATAACCGCTGGGTGTAGGCGCAATGCGTGTACGAAAAGGGAGGGCCATAGAGCGAAGGTAGGCCACTGATGGAATAGGATCAACTTGAAGGATGCCGCAACCCTACAACAAGAATATCGTCCGTTTGCGGCTGATGGCTTTTCCAGCTCCAGAAGGTATCGTCTAGGGATTGCAGCTGGCGATGCATGGGATCAGGCGCCAGGTGAGTGAGCTGATCTTTCAGACCCTTCACCATGATTTTTTTATTCTCGGGACCACCAAATTGGTCTGCATAACCGTCTGAGGCCAGGTACAGCATCTCTCCCGGCAGCCAGGGGATATCTATGGTTTTATAGCCATCAAATTCTATCTCTCCCAGATATCCGATGGGTTCAAAGTTGCCTTTGTACTCTGCCAATTTTCCGTCAGATACCTTGTAAAGGGGACGCTTTGCTCCTGCAAATTTGAGTTCGTCATGGCTATGGTGATAGCTAATGATGGCTACGTCCATACCGTCAGTACGACGGAGCCCTTCACTGTCCAACTGCAAAGAGGTGACCACGTGGTTGCGCAAACGATCCAGGATTTCTCCAGGATCGAATACCCGATTTTCCTTTACAATTTGGTTGAGCGCCGTGTTGCCAATCATGCTCATAAATGCTCCTGGCACGCCGTGGCCCGTGCAGTCAGCTACCGCCATCACGCTGTATTCCTGACGATGAGCAAACCAAAGGAAGTCGCCACTCACAATGTCCTTAGGGCGGTATAGTACAAAAGTCTCAGGGAAATAGGCCCGCACCGTTTTTTGGCTAGGAAATACTGCCTCTTGGATTCGGCGTGCGTATTGGATGCTTTGTGTAATGGAGCGATTTTTTGAGGCAACGTCATCCAGAGCTGTTTTTAGCTCCTCGCCAGTATCTTCCAACTTGCGATTCTTTTGGTTGAGCTCGATGGTCCGCTGCTCTACCATTTCCTCCAGTAGTTTTCGGGTTTTGTTGAGTCGACTCACCCGGTAACGTACTGTGGAGGTAATGATGGCTATAATGGATAGACTAATTAGGATAAAAAACCAGGGAGTGCGCCAGAAAGGAGGCGTAATGACGAAACTATACGTCAGGGGTCGGTTTTGAGGCATCCATACCCCAGAGTGGTTAGCCGCCAGTACCTGAAACTCATAGCTGCCCGGTGGTAAACTGCTAAACACCGCTCGGCCTTCGGGTAAGGGAGGTGACCATGATTCCTGCAGGGGCAGTAAGCGATGGCGGTACCTTACTTTTTCTGGGTATTTGAGATCTACTGCGGCAAAATTGAAGGTAATATGATTCTCTCGGTAAGGTAGGTGCAAGTCTATGGGTAGCCCAGAAAGACTGTCCAGGGCATCAGAATAGGCTAACCAGTCTGGCTTTTCGAAGAACAGCTCCATGCCTTTCACGTAGGCAAAAGGCGGCTCTAAGGTGGGTCGATCATACCGAGGGTTATAAATCATATATCCGCCTACCGTACCAAACCAGATCTTGCCGTCTGAGGCTTCCATTACCGCGCCTATTTGGGTTTCCTGACCTTTGAAACCTTCTAAAGGACCGTAGTGAATTACGGTGACCAAGTTGCCATCTTCATCAATTTCCAATCTGTCCACTCCCTTTTCAGACCCAACCCAACGGTGCCCGTGGCTATCCACAAACATTTGGTAAAGCTGGTTAGAGGTAAGTCCTTCTTCCTTTGAATAGGAAATGAAGCCTTGCCCGTCATACCGGATGACTCCGTAATTCAAGATGGCGAACCACAACACACCGTCAATATCTTCCTCAATTTTGATGGTATAATAGCTATGCAATGGTTTCTGCTGAGGCAGAAAATAGTCAAATGCCTCGGTGGTCGGATCGAAAAGAATAACGTGTTTATCGGCACCTACTAATACCTTACCGTCCTTACGTACAAGGATGCAGTCTACTATGGATTGGGGCATGACTAGGGATTCGGGTAAGGACCAGTGCTGGAGCTGTGAACCATCCCATTTGAAGAGGTGCCCGTAGGAGCCTAGCCAGAGATTGCCTTGGGCATCGTCGGTGATGTAGGATATCTCATTCTGTAGTTCCTCCTGAGGTGGTGAGAATGGTAGGGGGACGAAAGAGCCGTCTTGGTATTGCGCAGCTCCATTTTCCGTGCCTACCCAGTGCCTGCCCCGCCTATCCTGAAATACAAAGGTTGCTATTTCTGCTGGTAAGCCATCTTCCACACCCAGGGTAGTCATGGTGCCGTTCTCAAAAAGCTGTATTCCCGAATTGTCTGTATGAATTAACAGTTTGTCGGGACCCAATTCGGAGATTGTATAACCGGCTAGGGCATTCAGGCCATTGTATTGGCTTAGGTAGCTAAACTGCCTACCGCCAAATTGGAATAACCCTGCCCCATCCGAGCCAATCCAAACATTGCCCTTTTGATCAGAAAACACATCGATTACTTCGTAATTGGAGAATCCATCCCGAACTCCAAAATGGTAGAAGGAACCGCGCTCATATAGAAAAACTCCACCCTTGCTGGTGGCTACCCAAGTACCCCCATCATTGTCCAAGGCAATGCGGTATACGGCCAAACCATCCAGTATGCCTTTGCCGGGAAGCCATTCGGTGATTTTGCCATATTGGTAGAGGAAAATGCCATTGGAAGTGGCCAGCCACCAACGGTCAAAGCCGTCTTGGGTCATGCTATAAATAATGCCTGGATTGGGAAGGGTGCCTTTGGTGATGATTTGTCCATCCTCCTGTTTTAAGAGAATACCGTTGCCCGTACCAAACCACAAATTGCCTATTTCGTCCTTACCTATTGCGGTGGTGATTTGGTCTACATACCCATTGGCGGCAGTAAGGTGGATGAGGGTGTCTGGCTGCCAAACGTAAAGTCCCGGGTTGCGAGAGCCCATCCAAAGCTTGCCATCGGTGAATTCTGCTGCGTGTCCCGCTTCACTGATTTCGGGTGCTAAATTGGAAGGTAATGGGTAGGATGTTACCCGACTACCGCCAAATCTGGTAACGCCAGAGGTGGTGACCGCATAGGTGTCCCCATCCTCACTGGTAGTTAAGTAAACCACATCCCCTTCCATCATACCCTCTTCCGGACCGTAGTTTACAAAAGACTGGCCATCGAATACGCTCACCCCTCCATAATAGGTGCCAATCCAAAGTCGCCCATATTGATCTTCGGCTAGTCGGCCAATTTGGGATTGGGGAAGTCCGTCTTGCAGGTTGTACTGGCGAAACCCGTATTGTTGTGAGTAAGAAAAGTGGGATAGAGCCGAAAGAAATAGCACTATCTTTATAATTGTCTTCATCTAGCCAGTATAGAAGTGGCGGTTCATCTGCATTGCAAGTTTACAGATTAAATGCCTGTAATGGGTATGGCTAATGTGAAGATATAATTACGTTCGTTTAAAAATAGAGATTGAACGATTAAGAGAAAGGAGAGAAAGATGAATCCTTTTTGGTGCTAATTTATTGTATTTTTTCGGAGACATGGGAGTGCGGTACCAGTGAAAACGGGTAGCACGCCCTAGGGGTGGAATGCTATAATTCGATACTAGAATTAAAGTTCCGAATGCCGGATTATTATTGTTTTGATATCAGTTTACTAAACAGGATTTTTCCTTGTTGATCCAATCCCAGCATCCGGTAATTATTGGGGGTTAGTTTCCCTACCGATACGGTACCCTCACTGCTGATAGGGGCTTGAAGTACCAAGCGACCTTGCAAATCGTATACGCGTATCATTTCCGGCATTTGCTGGCCCGAGATGGTAATCTGTTCTTTGGCAGGATTGGGATACACTGAATATTGGGTGAAGGAAGATTCTAGCCCAGTGGTGATTTCTGGCTTAAGGTAACCGTGGTACAAGCCGTTGCCGTGAGTAGCAATGGCCATGGCACCATCGCTTTCCCGTACTTTTATCATATCCATCCGGATAACGGGCAATTCTTCGGTATGGTGAGTCCAGGTTTCGTCTAAGAGCAAACGGCGAGAGAAAAGCCCTAGTTCTGTGGCAATGAATACCCGACGGCTATCACGAGGATCAAACACACTCCAACGAACGGGCATATCAGGAAGGCCAGCCGTACCCTCATCTAGATTGCGCCAGGTGGCGCCGTCATCTCCTGTATACCATACCGATTCCAATCCGAAGTTGGAGAAGGTAACCAAAACTTGGCCCGGTGAACTGCCTTCAGCAATGGACGAGATGTACCCATCGGGTAATGCGCCAAGATCAATTTTGGTGGATTTTGGTGAGAAGGGCATCCCAGTTACCTTAAACACATCTCCGTTTATGGTGCCCAAATATACAATGGCGGAGTCTCCCCCAAAGGCGGAAGCCGTAACGGCTGAGAAGGGAGCCGATGTACCGGTGCGAGCGCGGATAGTACGCACGGTGTCGGTGCCAAAGGTATACCCTCTGCCCAAGTAGGGGTTAAGGTCGATAAAGAGCAAAGAATCACGCCATGCGCCATCGAATCCAGAAATAAAGCCATAGTCGCCTGCGTCAGACATGTTGGCGAAAAGCCAATTGTGTTTGTGGTCGTAGTCGGCAGGGTTAATAAACCTTCCGGAATAGTATCCCACAAACTCGGTATTCATGCCATCCCGATGAACATAATAACGATTGGCGTATACCGAGCTTATTCTCAACTGGGCATCGTTCTGGTCCCAAAAGCAGAAAGCGCCATCTCCGCCAGAGAGCTTATCGCCGTAGCTGATGGGAGTGCCATTCCCTATGTGATTGGCCGTGCCATTATCTTGGGTGCCACCAATCATTTTTTGGCTGCCTGCTGTAGGATCCAAGGCAACCGAATAGTATTGGGTAGTATTCAGGTTGGTATTAGAGTAGTTGAATTCAGGACCACCGCTTTCAGCCTCCCATGCATCAGAAAAGTTTTCTGAGAAAAATATGCCTCCATCGGTGGTTACGATAAACTTATCAGGGTTGCCTTCTACAAAGGTCATAAAGTGCATATCAGCATGCACCCAACCCTTGATGAGTTCTGCTTCTTCCTCCGGTGTTACTGCCCCAATCTGGAATTGGACGGCCCAGCTGGTACGCTGTTTCCATTCCGGGCTTATGATTTCATTGTCAAGGACCGGAGTAAGGTCAGTAGTGAACAGGTCCAGCGCACCAATGGTCAGGTGGTTGGGATTCTCGGGGTCTACTGCCATGGTAGCGGCATGCCAGGGAATATTAGACCAGCGCTCTTCCGGCTGGGTGATCTCTTTCCAGGTTTGCCCGCCGTCGGGTGTCATCATCAGGTGAATATCGAATTCGCGCCACTGCTGATAGCTGTTTTGGAAGGCAGCCATGTATACTACATACCAACGATCGGGATCGGATGGAGAACTGGTGATAACAGTACGGCCTGCCTCAATGCTTCCATACAGCTCTCGCAATTTTGCCTCGCGGTCTTGATATTCGTCGTGCACCGTCCAGTCCGTACCGTTAGTACTGGAAAGCAAGTACCCGCCACCTACGCCAGACAGATCGCGCATAGTGCCTACTAGTAATGTTCCGTTAGAGGTTACTTCCAAATCAGAGATCAGAAAACCTGTTTCGCTGGTCAGCTCCAAAGGAACCAATGACCACGTTTCGCCCCCATCGGCGGAACGATAGAGACCATCCTGGCTATTAAAATCCTGGTATCCGTACCGACCCGATGCTACCGCAGCATAGAGTACACTAATGCCTTCCTCCTGGCGGATAACCAGATCGGAGATAAAATTGAAGTCTGAAGTAGCCTCTAGAACCGTCCAGGTATTGCCCCCATCGGTACTTTTAGCAATACCCTGACCCCGTGAGGTGCTTGATCGGTAGATATGAACGGCGGTGAATGATTCTCCTGATCCAATGTAGAGTGCATCTGGATTGTTTGGATCAGCCACCATGCACGTAGGAGAAAAGTTCTCGAGGCCAGGTTGGCTTTGCCACTCTGCCTTGCCACTGTAATCCTCGGTATACCATACCCCCCCAGTCACTGAACCCGTCCATAGTTTGCCGCCCCCAAACATGGCTGAGCGTGTGCGACCGGCCACCTCAGTGGGGATGTTTTCCCAGGAACCTTCCACGAATTCCTCGGATTGTGCCCCCCGGGCGGCGAACGACTGCATGTTTTGCTTGGCGTCTTGCAAACGCTCCACTGGTACACGGCCTAATGCCGGATCTACCGTCATCAAAAAATCACGCTGCTGGGCAAGATCGACCCCTGTTGTAGGAAAAGCAGCGGGTGCAGGAGCTATGGAAGAAGTATCGCTAATGAATATCGGATCCATAAACTGATACGCCAGCATAGCGGTAAGTAGAATAACAGCACCGAAACGGTAGCTGTTCGTTGTGGGTTTAGGCATGGTGTGGAAGCTTGGGTATACGTATAACGCTTAGGTTATTAATAGTGACACATTCGGCCACCAAAAAGTAGGAGATTTTTTGCCTCTTGACTCCTTATATATACTGTTGATGATTCTCTGGGTAAAATTGTTGCAGCCGCTCGAGAAAAACTCAATGAATTAGACATCCTATGGATATTCAGTGAGGGGAGGTCCATCCTTAGTTTTGTATGGCTTGTACTATCGATTCGTTGGACCGAAACTTCCCTAAACCTAACGTATCGAATTCGTCTTCTACTCCGGCTACTGCCACTCCTAATTTCTTAAGGACCTGGCTGATGGCGCTTGTGCCTGCAGGAATTTGTTCAAGCTGGCCTTGCTGATTTTCTCTGATTTGGGTAGTCAAGAGGCCTGGGGATACCTCGCCTCCTTGAAAAATGATGGCCGACTGACTTCCAGTTCCTCCGAAGAAGTCAGTCTCCAAATATGCAAGAGGTCCCTGCTCTGATGAATGCTTCAGCCATTCGATAACGAAACCAGACCTGTAGTTGAAGCTTGAAAAGGGGTCGGAATGCGCTGGTTTGAATAGCTCCTCAATGCCATCGCTTAGGGTTGGAATGAGCGGCATCAAAGAGAAGGCTTGTGTTAATGGCAAGGCTGCCGCGTCTACCCATGTTCCTTTAATTAGGTCTAGTGTGGCTGATTGGCCAATGGCCGCTTGGATGGAATGGGCCATAATGGTTGAGAAACGCGGTCGTTTCCTTGGCTTGAGTGATTTTTACTGGGATTTAACCTGTTGATTATCAGTATAATGAAAAATATTTTCATTTTTTTAAAGATCGTGAGTAACACCTGACCCTTAGGGTCGTCTCCCTGATGTAATGCGCCAACAACAAGACTTCGAAACACGCTTTATTCCGGTGCGCAATAAGATGTACCGGTTTGCTTTGCGCCTTTTGGGTGAAGAGCAAGAAGCTGAGGATGTGGTGCAGGATGTATTGCTGAAGATATGGAAGCAGCGGCACCGATTTGAGGAGATTAGCAATGCCGAGGCATGGTGCATGCAGCTCACGCGTAACCTGTCTTTGGACCGGCTGAAGAGCCCCCGGCGAAAGCTACGGGCCACGCTGGAAGGTTGGGATGGTGCCGAAGGAGGCGCCACACCGGATAAGGCAGCAGAGGTAAATGATGCCATGCAGCGCATGCGCAGTTTGTTGAAAGGTTTGCCGGAAATGCAGCAAGCCGTGCTTCACCTGAGAGAGGTGGAAGGGTACAGTTACCAAGAGATGACCGAGGTGCTGGAGTTGGACCTGAATCAGGTAAAGGTGTATCTGCACCGTGCACGCAAAGCGCTGCGCGAACAATTATTGGCCCAAGATCGCTATGGATTGGCAACGAATAGAAACGCTGGTTGAGAAATATTGGGAAGGGGAAACCTCTCTGGAAGAAGAGTCTGAACTCAGGACGGCGCTTCAGAAGCCGGATGTACCCGCCGCCTTGCAAAGAGAAGCGGAATTGATGGGATTTTGGACGGCCGAGCATGCGGTATCCTTGAGCACTGTGCGAGACTATGCCATGCGCAGGGTGCACCTGACTACAAGAGACGAATCATCGCCACGGGAAGCCAAAACCGTAAAAATCAATCCGCTATGGATGCGGGTAGCTGCTACGGTGGTGATAGGGGTAGCCCTTTATGTCTGGAATGCACAGGGCGACTCTAGCCAGGATCCGCTAACGGCACTAGTTTCTTTAGGGGGTGAAGTGTCCCCGGAAGAAACGTACGATGAAGTACGAGACGCCTTGCTCTTCATCTCGATGAAGATGAAACAAGGCACCGATCCCATAGATAATCTGAAGGAATTGCAACAAGTGCAGCAGCCTTTGGACCGACTACAAGAATTACAAAAGGCCCAAAATCCACTGGATCAGCTCCAGAAATTTAATCGGGCCGACGAAATATTGAAAGAACGCAATAACTGAATAGGACAATGAAAAAGTTAGTACTCTTTGCTCTCGCAGGCCTGATGAGCCTGAGCGCTATGGCGCAAGACGATGCCATCCAGAAGCACTTTTCGCAATACTGGAACGACGATGATTTCACTACCATCCACCTGACTCGTAAGATGTTTGAGATTGTGGCGGAGATTCCGGTAGAAGAAGACGAGGATGAAGTATTGAGCGTAATTCGCTCCCTCAACGGCATGCGAATGATCACCACTGAGCGCGACGCTGACAAGCACTACCGCGATGCCCTCAATAAACTGAAAGGTTCTTCTTATGAGGAGTTGATGGTAGTACGCGATGAGGGACAGAATATTGAATTCCTTATTTTAGAGGAAAGCGATGGTAAGATTAGCGAGTTGGTGCTGGTAGGGCAGGATGATGACGGAGACAAAGACTTCTTCTTGCTTTCGCTCACCGGAGATATTGACTTGAAACAAATAGCCAAGCTTTCTTCTACCCTAAACATTGAGGGTATGGAGGAGCTGGAAAACCTGGAGGATCACCGTTGATCCTCACCCAATCCTAAAAACATTTCGGTCAAATACCTGACTCCCTTGGGGTCAGGATTTGGCCTTTCACAGTACACAACAATCAAAAACTCATGAAAAATCTAATTGCTACTGCCCTCGTATTGCTGGCCACCGTAGGGGCAACCCAAGCTCAAAGTATCTACTTTGAGAACCTGTACAAGGACTATCAAGACAGTGACGATGCCATGACACTGAGCCTAACCGGAAACCTGATGACGATGGCGTCTTGGTTTGCTGACGAAGGGGAGGATCAGGAAATGCTCAACGAATTAGGTAAGAGCATCGATCGGGTTAAAATGGTGATGCTGGAAGACGGCCAAAGAATGAGCGATCGTGAGATTGACGAATTTCGCCGTCTGATTACTTCCAAGGAGAATTTTGAGGAGCTGATGATTGTGCGCGATGGAGATGAAACCGTAGAGGTATTGGCCATTGAGTCCGGCGGGGTGATGTCAGAGATCATCATGCTGATCCAGGGCGACGACGAATTTGTGGTGATGGATATCTGGGGTGAGATTGATATGAAGCATATCAACGAGATCATCGATGGGGTGGACTTTCACTGATACCCTACTTTACTATTCAGTAAACGAAAAGCGGCGGCCTTGAGGT
>DMST01000348.1:18264-23818 GCA_003454975.1 Cytophagales bacterium
GGTCGCCGCTTTTTTAGTTAAGAAGAGATAAAGGATCAATTGATGTCCTCTCCATTATTCAGCTTTTCCAGATTGGCCTGGATGGCTTGGCGGTTAGGCTCGTTGGGAGCATTTTCCAGTGCTTTTTCCAGGTAGCTGGCTGCTTTTTTGTATTTGCCTAGGGCAGAATATCCACGGGCCAACCCATAATTTACCGGCCAGGTGTCGGGGTGTTTCTTAGCATTGTACTCAAAGGCTTCTAGTGCTTCTTCTGCTTTTCCTTGACCGATTAGCTGACGGCCGTATTGGTGAATCTGAAGGGCGTTGCCCATCTCCATAGCCTTTTCCATGGTTTCGCTAGATTCAGAGTCCATACCCTGCATGGATTGCATGGTGCCCAGGAGAGAAAGCGTTTGGAAGTTGGGCTGCATACCCGCGGCGGTCTGTGCCCAACCCATGGCCTCTTCCAGATGCGTGTTGTTGGCCATGGCATACTGGGCCAAGCTGTAGGGGCCTTGCCAGTTGAAGCCCGTGGTATTGCGCAGCTCATTCTTGCCGTTGGCAATCACCACCTCAGGTACGTCTACGGATACTTTGAAGGGGAAGCGCTTCTTTTCCCAGTCCAGTGCTACTACGGCATAATTTGCACTTACCTCAGGGAAAGAGTACATCAATGTTTCCACGTGACTAATCTCCTCGCTCTGGATGTCAACCCGGAGGACGTCTTCTGTAGGGTCGTAGAAGTAACTGCCCCAAGAGGTGGAGTTTTGAGAGAAAATAAGCGTGGCGCTTCCGTCTTCCTGTACGGCTACGAAGAACCCGTACGTGCCTGCAGGTAAGCTCTTACCTTCTATTTGCACATCGTGTGAGACCGTGAACTTAGTGTTCTCGTTGGCACCAGCACGCCACGGGCTTTTTTCCGCGGTACCGAAGCCCAGGTTGATCATGTCCCATTGCACTAGATTGCCCCAAATGGAGCGTCCGCGTACGGAGGGGCGAGAGTACTCAATGTGGATTTCAGTAATACCAACTTGCTGCGAAGCAGATGCCAGCGGGCTGGCGGCATTGGGTAGGGTAACGTTTTGAGCCAAGGTGGAGGTTGCCAGTAAAGCGACCATTACGCCCACCAAGAGGAGGCCTTTGCGTTGCATAATTGATGGTTTTTGTGATGGATCGTTAAAGGTGACACCAGTTAGTCATCACTCGCAACGCCTTTGGGAAGAAAGGTGAAAATGGGGGTAGGAGGTGAACCCCCGAATTGCCTCTCCACTGAACCTCCTTTTTATTTTAAGTCCGTTGGTTCGGTAATGCTGACCTGTTTGGGGAACCCCTCTTTTGCCTTTTGATAGCGTGGAGAGCTTCTATCCAGGCTACGAAATTCTTCCACGGTGATTCCCAGTTTCTCAGCATACATTTGGTTGTAGGCCCTATCCACTGCATCAAGCACCGCTATGTAGGTATCATAAGAGATTCCCCTGTCAGACAGAATGGACACAATCGCTTTTTCCGGGGAAGAGGATAGGGTGGAGTCGACACCTTGGTTCTGGACATGTTGTATTACGTGGGTTGTTATTTGGGGAATGGAATCTATGCGAATTTCATTCGCCAATATCTGATCGTCAGAGACCAATTTAATGGCCAACAATTCACGTTCTGGAACGGACAGTTCGGGAGAGCGTTCGTTCATCCTGGGTGGTAATTGCTTCAGAATGCCCATGTCGGAAGCCCTTTGTTGCCACAAAAAAGGGATGGAGAGCAATACCATAGCTACTAGACTCAGAACCAAAAACATGCGACGCATTGTGGGGAAAGAAGGTGAGTTGGCAAAATGTCAAATGAACGCTCCAATTGCCAACTCATGCTCGCCTAGTTCTTCTGAATGTCGGTAGGTTCGGCTAGGGATACCTGCCGTGGAAAGCCCTGCTTAGCCCGGTTATACATGGACCGTTCTACTCCTGATCCGCCAGGGTTGAGTGCCAACCAGTCAGAAACCTCGATGCCTAACTTGTTGGCATATATCTCGTTGTAGGCCTGGTCTACTGCATCTAACACGGCCAAGTATACCGAATAGGTAGTGCCACGATCTGCTTTTATGGAAACAATGGCTTTCTCAGGATTGCTTGATAGGGTTGGGTCCGCTCCGTGGTTAAGCAAGTGCTCTTTAACTAAAGAAGCGACTAGCTCTGGGGATTCTACCCGTTCCCCTTCTATCAGCAGATCGTCGTTGGAGTTGATCATAATCGACATGATCTCCTTCTCGGGAATTTCTTGTTTGGGTTGGTCCAGTTTAGGAGGCAATTGCATCAGAAGACCTCGGTCAGAAGTGAAAATGGTGGTGACCAGAAAGAAAACAAGCAACAAAAAGGCGATATCCGCCATGGATGAAGAATTAATTGAGGGCATTTTTCTGCGACTAGCCATATACGTGAGATTATGGTAAAACATACAAGATAACTAAGATATTAGTTGATTTTGGTCCTTCCCTCTAAGTGGTTGATAATGTGACGGATGGCCCACGAATTAGTTGATTAGGAAGTGGCGAAAAAGGAAAGTTCACTGCCTGAACAGGCTGTAAAAACGGCAGTCGATAGAAGGCTTTCTGGGATCAAACCGAGTAGTTGGGGAGCTAGTAGATTAATACTTTAAGCTTCTTGACGGACCTTGATCCTATGCTGAATTTTGGATGTTAAATAAATGATTTTCAACTATTTAGCATTAAGATCGTGTGCGACTCCAGATTCAACATTTATAATGAAAGCCAAGCAATCCTTTCTATGAAATCAATGAGTTACTTTGGTTTGAAGTCCCCATAAATATAGCTTGACTATCGGCCTCTCTGAGAAAGGCATTTCAAACCAAGTTATTCGGTTACCTCCTCGGTCGCTTTGGCGAAGGTTATCTAGGATATCAAGACCGCCCAAACAATCTCTTGAGTCCCTTCAGGCCCGATTTCTCTTTCTTATTCTCGATCACCCAAACTAACTCTGTCGGGTGTCTCGTGATTTTTTGGTTAAAGCCAAATTTGCCCCAGGCAAAACCTAACTTATTCTGTCCCATGCGCAAGTCGGCCACGGTCCAGTTTTCCCCTTCGAACGCCTCCAGGAAGCGATTAAAATCCGGATTAGACTCTAGAAACTCCTGCTTCGGGCTAGCATTGGGCAGGGATTTCCAAACCTCCCACACGGTGTCGTCATGCACCTCATTCAAGTGATTCTTTTCCGGACCTTGGTAGAATGCTAAAAGGTGTTGTAGGTACTCATTGAGGGATTGGGAATGTATCACCAGCACCGCAGGATCATGGCAGGCATAGTACACCTTTCCGGGTGTTCCTTGGCTATCCAAATCCAGCACCCAGAAATTGCCAAACCCATCATGCCCCAAGGTGATGGAATGAGGAATCAGGTAATCAAAGCCAAACTCATCGATGGAATCAAAGGCCACCATCTCGGGGCCGTACCCTACCCACCCGCGGGTTTCGGTCAGGATTTCCTGTAGCTCAGGAGCAAGGGTTTGATTAGGAAACTGCGCTTGTAATTCCCGTATCGCTTGATCCGTTAGCCCCGCATGAAATTCTAATGCATAATCTTCACCATCTTCGTCGGTAAACGTGGCGGTCTTTAGTTGTTGAATGATTTCCAGGTTGGTCATGAGCAATTCCTCAGAAAAAAGGAAAGATTTCTACTAACAAGATCAGAAAAACTCATGGTTTACTCGTATTCGGTACGGCTTTTTCAACCGGCCGAGCCAATCCTTTTCAATCAGTTCCAATACCTCTGTTTCGGTTTTGGCTACTACGGTATCCGATCCTTGGATGATCTTCAACTCCAGGAAGGGAAGCTCATTTTTGAGTTCCGCGATGGCCGTACCACAATCTGCATAGTCACCCGGCAACACCAGAAATTCCGTATCTGCAATTCCTCCATCACCACGGTATTTTAGCAACACCTCGTCATTATGAAACATGGCATTGGTCACCGCCCCTATGATTAAGGTATCGGGAGTATCATTTTCAATGCGAATAGAATACACCGGATCACAGCTAGTGAGCAAAAGACAGAAGCCGAGGACTAGGCTAAAGCGGAGCAAACCGGAACGTTTCACACCATCAAGTTAGTAGAATTGCTATTCTTCTCCCTGTGGTTGGTCTCTACTAATCGCCCCATCAAAGGGGGGCTTTTAGTCCTTCCTGATGAAGACAAAAAAGGTAGGTTAAACAAAATGGAAGTGCGATTGAAAGAAAAATGGAAGGAAGAACGGTCCGGAAACCAGGGCTCAAAGAATTTGTGACCAAACACTAAACTATTTACCCCTCAAAATCCAAGATCGCAAAAACACCTACCTTAAACCAATGGATAAAAAAGTATATATTATCGTCTAAACGCAATCTCATAAAAGAGACATGAAACACTATTATCCATAAAATATCACATGATTTATTACGAAATAAATTTATATTAACTCACTTTATATCAATAGTTTACAACTAAAACTAAGCCCCACTCGCCTTTCATTTCATTACTTGTACACATTACAATAACCATATATTCACCCACAAATAATTTAGATTCAAAAACACCCAAACAGGACATATTCTTTAATAGGCCAGTTAAACTAAATTCTTAAGAACAATGAAAAAGCTATTAAAGAACACCACCTTCTCATTAGTAATTTTCGGTGCCTTGGCGCTCATTTACGCTTGTACTCCTGAAGTAGAGCCTGCAGCGGTACAGGTAGGCCTACAGATTGAAGCTGACGTAGTTACCACCGGTGAAGAGCTGGACGAGTTGCTCACCGAGGCTGGTCTCAACCCTGCAGAACTCAGCCTACAAGAGAAAATGGACTTCCTAAGCGACTATTTGGCGGAAAACTTCTTCAGCGGAGATGCGCTCAGTATTAGCGAGGAGAATGATCAGATCACTTGTATCGCTCAGGTGTTTGATGCCGCAAGTAACACCTACTTCACCGACGGTGCGGCGGGTAATAGCAGCCAGGTGGTAAACGCCGCCATCACAGCTACCGTAACCAAAAGTGGTACCTTCGCTGGCGCCAACGCCAACATCTATCGTAATGGTGTGAACGAGCGAGGCAACATCACGTCTACCAACCCTAGCGCCTCTTCTTGCAGCCAAGTAGAAGGCCGTTCTATTGCTACCTTCCGCCCTGGTACACAAACTACTAAGGTTACCTTCGGGTGTGAGGACTCCGATCCCGGCTCTATTAACTGCGACGGCGACAACAATGTATGCGGGGTATACGAAGGTCCTAGCCAGAACTTCTCTGACTTGGTAGAGCGCAACAAGTTTCAGGTAGAATGGGACGACACTGCCATCTCTTCCTCTACGGTTACCATTCGCCTGAGAAGAGTATCTAACAACGCTATCGTAAGAACCACTACCAATGTCTTGAACGACGGTTGGTTCAACGAAAACGGCTTGAACTTCCCCTCGGTATCCAGCAACACCAGCCACTACGTAGAAGTGATTGGTGGCGGCGTTACGTTGCGCTCCATCAATTTCACGGTAGAGAACGACTAAGGCACTCTAGGGTATTCCGAATAAGAACAGAGGCCACCCGG
>DMST01000348.1:23896-28179 GCA_003454975.1 Cytophagales bacterium
GCCCGGTGGGGTGGCCTTTTGTTTTAATAGGAGCCCGGCACGCCCATCTCTTTTTTGCTGAGTCTTCGCCGAAGGGTCTTGGGGCACTCCTACCCGGTTCCAGAATTCACTGAAATCGCCTATTCCCCCCGCAGCCAGGTAGTGCGATAGCCCACGTAGTTCGCCTGCACTATGGGCGCATTGCCCGATGCGATGCTAAAGGCTCCGTCCTCATCTGTGAGGGTAGCTACTTCAGAATCGGGTACCGAGAGATAAACTCCGGGCAAAGGCTGTCCTTGCTTATCATACACAATACCTTTCCAAACCCCTTCGGCAAATTCGGCCTCCACATGAAGCCATTGCAGGTCCTGCTCTAGCTCAGATATAACCATGCGAGGCGAGGATACTCCTTCGGCTACCTCTTTGTAATACACCTCAACGGGCAGTTTCATAGAAACCGCTACAGCATCTCCGCGCACCCGCCCAGGCTCAAAGGCGGCAACGTTGATGAGCAGGCGACGTACCTCGGTCTCAAAACTGGTGCCTTCCCCTTTGCTTACCGAGATGTTGTCTACCGAACCGTCTTCGAGTACATCAAACCGGATGACTACTTTTCCTTTCACCTCCGAAACCTTGGCTTCCTCTGCCAAACTAGACGCTTCGAACATGTAGTATATAAACGCATCTATTCCTTTTACTGGGCGAGGCAATTCGTCCAGTTCTGACTGGTACTCCCGAGGCACTCCCGTTTGGGCCTGGGCCACCGTACCAAAGCATACCAGCCATCCCCATAGGGCGAGACTAGCCAGCAGTAGGTCCCTTTTTACTCCAGACCCCATGGATGGTTGTTGTTTTTTCATTGTATGTGGGTTTAAATCGATAATAGATAATACACTGGTGGATATAGATAATAGCTGATGAACGTGTTGATCAAGAAAAGTTGGGCTATTCGGCCCTTAGCCAAGTAGGCTTGTACCCTACGTAGCTAGCCAGCGCCATTTGGGAGGCATCCGCCTCCAAACGAAACCTGCCGTTCTGGTCCGTAATCGCACCTATATTCGTATCAGGCACCGAAATATTCACGCCTGCTAAGGGCTTTCTTTGTTTGTCGTAGATGGTTCCTTCCCAAACGCCTTTAGAAAACTCCGCATTGACGTTCAGCCACTGGGCATCTACCTCCATCGGAGCCCGGATCATGCCCCCTCGGTTAGGGTCATTGTATAGGTTGGTAAACTGAAGCTCGATCTTCATGGATACTCGTACCGATTTACCTCGCTGCCGCCCGGGGCGGAAGTCCGGCATGTGCTGCATCAGCTCTTGCACCATGGTTTCAAATTCGGTGTCTTCGCCCTTGCTTACCGCTACCTCTCCCACGGTTCCGTCTTCCTCCACGTCGAAGTAGATCCAAACGGTTCCTCCTACTTCAGAATTGTAGGCGGTGGGTATCAGCGGGTAATTTTGATCTACGAAGTACCAAAACTCCTCCAGATTGCCAAGAGACACCGGGGGCTCCTCAATCACGGTGAAGGCTTCCTCTACCTCTGGGTCGGCAGTAATGGCCGTTTGGGCGTAAGCCCGCTCTTCGGTAAAGGCTAGCAGCAAGATGAGAATAAGGCTGACGGAGGTGAGAACCCCTACCTTCCAGGGTTTAATCCTTGTTACTTGTTGTTTCATTGCATGTAATCGTTTAAAAATAAAATTGCTGTGAAAAGTACTGACCAAACCCACTCCGTGCTGGGTAAGGGTAGACCGGATCAGAGTATTTGAATATTGGTCGAGGGGGCAGGTTTTCAATACGTGGGCGTCTGCCTGAAACTCATGCAGCCGCCGAATCTCCCGGTTGGCAAGCCAGGCGGTAGGCAACCACCAAAAGGCTACTTTAAATAGTTCGAAAAAGAGCAGATCGTAGGTATGGCCCAAGGCAGCATGGGCCCGTTCGTGCTTCAAGATCATTTGCCCTTCGGGCTGGTCAGGATCCAGGTCCTTGCCCAAAAAGACGGCACCAAAGAAGGAGAAGCTTCCCTCTACCGTGTGGGTGCGGCGCAGCCGGGCACCTTGCCAAAGTTCAATATGGCTTTGCCGCTTTAGCCGCACCACCTTGGCCAGATGGGCCAGCATCCTGATCAGGAAGAAAGCGCTCACCCCTACGTAGAGCACCAAGAACACCCACCGGGGATCGGAGCGAGCCTCCGTTTGGGTTTCGGCCTTGGCCGTTGGCTTGGGTGTAGCAATGTAGGTGGGCAGGTCTCTTTCGCCGATGGTGAGGGTATTCGCACTCACCACCTCTTGCGGAGCCAATTGCTGGGACTGCACCAGCTGGGGTAGCTTGAGCAAAGGGACCACAATGGCGAGTACGGTGGCTACAATCCAATACATCCGGAGGGTGCCGTACTGCCGCTCCTTACGGAGCAGAAACCAATAGCCCAAGGCCAATATGCCATGAATCACGGCCAGTTCTAGTAGGTAGTTGCTCATTGCTTAGCTTCTTTAGATTTCAGCTCCACCAGCAACTCTTCCAGCTCGGACAGGCTTAGGTCCTCTTCCTTAGTGAAGAAGGAAACCATTTGCTGAAAAGACCCCCGGAAGTATTTTCCCACGAAACCTTTCATAAAGTGCTTGGTGTACTCGGCTTTGCTAACCAGCGGATGGTACCGGTGAGACTGCCCGTGGGCAGTATGCCCCACAAAGCCTTTCTTATCCAAAATGCGGACGATGGTAGACACCGTGTTGTAGGCCGGTTTTGGTTCCGGTAGCTGAGCGATGATGTCTTTCACAAAAGCAGATTCCAGGTCCCAAAGTACCTGCATGATCTCCTCCTCGGCTTTGGTCAATTCTTTCATGTATGCTGGCTAGTATAGCAAACTAACATTATAGTTCGAAACTAATTCCTTAGTTTGGTTTTGGCAAAAAAATCCAAATCATTTTCTGATTCGGATCTACTTTTTGAAATGAATGCTCCTGAATTGAGCCCGCGTCCCATCAACTTTCAGCCAAGCTAAGGCGAACACAAAAGTAGCAACTCCCGCACCTTCTCCTTACCAAAACTTCCACCACGGCTTCTTCTGAGACGGAGTGGTGGCAGGGGCTGCCTGGGTGGCGGATGCCGGCGGATGGTGTGGAGCCGGTTTTGGGACAGCCGGTGGTGGAGTGGTATCGTCCAAAGGCGGGGGGAAAGTCTTGGTGCCCTCTATGTAGAAGTAGACGGCGGTGTTGAAGCCGTTGGGAATGGATAGTTGCCCCTGGCACTGGTGGATGAGAAAGGCCGTAGACATGGCGGCCGATTGCGCCATTTGCACGTAGGATAGCCCCAGCTTGTTCATAATGTCCACGGCGTCCTTTTGTATGAGGCGCATGGCATCTACAAATTCAAGATCAGGTTTATGGTTAGTACCAGACTGCATCATGCTTTGATCCATGTTAACGCCCATATTTTGCAACATACCACCGGTCACGTTGATCAGCTTAGGGCCTTCGGTGTTAGCTTCCTCGGACAATACTACGTTTCCGGGCTGCAGGTCTGGTAGGGAGAAATTGAATGACCGAAACAGCAGGCTACCTGCCAGCCGGGCACTGGTTGAGATTACTTCCACGGGTACCACTTCGCGGTTGGGCCCACCCACCTTTGCCACGAGGGCCTCGATCAGGTCATTGGCCGCGCTATTCTGGGCCTGTACGATTTGTTCTTCTGTCATACCCCTGAAGCTAAGCATGTGCGCCTTAAATAGTAGACTTCTGGGGAGGTTTCATCGATCTTCCGCTGCTCATTCATGGTTTTTCAGGAATACCAATTCCCCTATTTTGGGGAATAGAATTTGAATAGCTACCTACCTTTATTCCTTCCCTGATCATTCCACCAAGCCAATCGAAACCAGCGTCTCCCCTTCATTGACGGGTGGTGTACCCAGCATATACAGAATAATGCCCGTGGCCGGGGCATATATTTCGGTAAGCGCTTGATTAAAAAAATCGGTGATATAACCCAGCTTCATACCTTCCTGCACGTATTCCCCACTGGTTTTGAGGGGATAAAAGAACCCCGTGTATTGGCTACTCAGGTACGTACGTTCGGCAATGAATAAGGTACCTGCTGAGGGCAGTGGGGTACCAGAGGTCATGCCCAGGTGAGCCATTAGGCTGCTGATGCCCTGCACAATCTTCTCCACCAACTTTTCCTCCACAAGGCCCAACCGGCCGCATTCAATATCTACCGCAGGAATGCCCTGCTTGAAGGCCTCTGCCGAGCAATAAGTACTGGGTGAGGCGGGCTTCATGTAGTCTTTATCGGTTGTCCGGAAAATCACCAC
>DMST01000348.1:28226-33303 GCA_003454975.1 Cytophagales bacterium
CTCCACCCGATCATAGCCCATGTGTCGGGCCATGTCGCGGCCTACCTGCGAAGCCTCCGGCAGGTCGTCGTGTTGGTAATAGGCCGAGTAGTCTGCCAGATCTTCGGGGGCATCGCCACTGTGGGCATCCACAAAGTGGGTACAGCGGGGAATCACTTTCGTAGAGAGGAAGTAGGCAATCCGTTCGGTAACGGTGCCTTCCGGACTTCCCGGAAAGACGCGGTTAAGGTTCTTTTCGTCCAAAGGGCTCACATACGGAGAGCGACCCAAGAAACTGCCGACGGAAGCCACCTGCACCAGGATGACCGTCCCCCGCAAGGCAGTCGGGTCTATGGTCCCAATTAGCCGCTGCCCAGCCAGAATGGGCCCGTACTCATACCCGTGTACCCCGGCGGTAAGGCCCAGCACCGGGCCTACTTCCGTACCGTGGAAGATGGTAATGGGGAGAAAGGTTTCAATGGTACCATCGGTGATGGGCACCGTGAAATGTGCTTTGGTGCCCGGGGCTACCGCTAGCTCTTGAAAGGTGAAGGGGACCTGGCCATAGCCCCAGCGGCAGAGGATGCAGAGCAGGAGCGTTAGCGTGATTTTCGGTTGCATAGCATAGGATGTTTAGTTGATAGAACGGACCTATGGATAATGAACCGGCCCTGATCCTTATCGCTCGGAAGTCAAAATAGGGGATTCTAGCGCACTAGAATCCCATAATAAAAGGGTTTTCGGAGCATTCGAATCTCCTGGCCTGTACTAGACACCATGCATCACCAATTGATATTGAGCAACTCGTACCCTCCACTTGCTCTCATTGATACTGAAAATACAGGATTCTACAATCCACGCTCCAGCTTACGGAGGTCCTCCAGCGTGATGCTAGCTCCTTCGTACAATCGAGCGAAATAGAAATCCTTGATTTTCTCGTGGTAGGCCTGCGCCTCTTTCAGAAAAGCCATCTGGCTTTGCCTATCGGTGTGGCACAACCCAGCCAATCGCTCATGTACCCAAGCGGCCGGGGCCAGCCATTCCCAACGGGCCATCTGTGCATTGCGTTCCTGCACCTGCTCATCTATCACCGCCTTCAGCGCCTGCGCCTCCTGATCTAGTACCGTAAAAGTGGCGTAGTACCACGGATAAAATTCGGTAGTATCTACCTCAGCATATTCTGGATAAGCCGCATAAAACTGATTGAGCACATAGCTCTTGGGCATTTCCCAGTTCTTATCGTTTTGGGTACGCACGGCATGGATGACCTCGGCGCGGTTGGGCAAGGGTTGTGCGGCCGAAACGGATAGGTTGATTAGGGCCGGAGTGATCAGGGTAAACACCAGCCAGAGGCCCAACCCCAGCATGGCACTCAGGGCCGAACTGCGGCGTAAAGCCACTACCCCTACCATGACCAAAGCCCAAAGGGTAGTATATGCCAGCAGGATGCCTAACCAGCGGAAAAAGCCGGATTCGGTAGCTGCTAAGGGCACCCCTTGCAACAGAAAACCCAGCAAGAGCAGGATAGCGCCAACGCCCCAGATCAAAAATAGCCGAATGATACTTTTGCCCAGCAACAGGGTAAACAGCGAAACGGTCTGTGCCCGTAGCAGCGGTAAGGTCCCCCCCTCTTTCTCTACCGAATACAGGTTGTAAAACAAGGAGATGATCAGCAGCGGCAACAGGAATACGATCACGTAGCTGAGATCGAAGTTACCCGTGAGCAGCTTCATGGGGTTGGCCAGCTCACCAGTATTCACCTTGCGGGCAAAATCGGTGATGTTGAGATTGTAGTACACCGGATACAAATCTCGCTGACCCAGGCAGAGCCCTGCGGTAGCACTCGGGGTATTGACCACGGTGTAGTTGGAGTGGGTGCGGTAGTCAGAACCGCTAGGCATCAAGGCCCGCGCATATTTGGCCCGGTTGGCTTCCAGCGTAGTATCCAGTTGCGCCCACACCAACAGGCTATCAAAGCGCTGGCGTTGTTCTGCCTGCACCTCCGCAATCCTGGCCTGCTGTTTTTCTACCTCAAACTTACCGAAATAGATACCGTAGAGCCCTGCACCCAAAATCACCAGTAGCAGCACCTTCAACGTTTGGCTGCGCCACAGGATCTTCCATTCGAAGGACAGAATGTGCATCAGAATCTTCATAGCTTGGGAATTTTGGGAGCCAAAACGAACGAACCTAAGAACAGGGCTACCAGCCAAAGGCTAAGGGCGGCCAGGCTGCGCCATTCCTGACCCAGAATGGTAGCCGTACGCGGTAGTTCGTAGGCGAAAGGCGCAATGCTAGACCACATCTCTTCGCCCACATTGTAGTCACCGAAAGCGATGCCGGGTGTGTGATTCACCTCCATGTCTTTGTTCATCTTTTTCACAAAGGCCCGGCGGTAGTCTTCTGCCGCACGGGCAAAAGCTACGTGGTGCCGGAAGTCCGTACCGGCCAGGGCCATGGACAGGTTGCGCACGGCCAGGTAAGGATTGAGGAACCCTGCCCATTCGGATACCCGGTTTTGCTGATGGAAGATCTGCTCTACCTTGGAGAATTCATGGTCGTATACCTGATCAGTATACTCCTCGCCCGCCTGCATGGCAATACCGCTCCAGTTCACCGGTAGTTCCTCAATGGTACCTACCCCGTACTGATCTAGTGTAGCCTCCCGTAGCGAGGCCAACCGGGCGTCGTAGGGGTTATGACCGTCGATCCCGTTTTCTACTTTCTCTTCTATGGTACTGCGAAATTCGAATTGAGAAGGCGTAGGGTATACCTTATCGGCCAGGTTGGAGGTGGCCTTGGGCAGCACAATGCAGGCTACTATCCAGAGACCCAGCAAGCTAAGCAGGGAAACACCGGAATTTTTGGCAAAAGCCGAGATGAGCACACACAGCAGCACAAACACCAGGAAGTAGAGGGCGTAACTGGCCGCAAGGGTCAGGAACTTGCCCGTAACGTGGCTATCTAGCTGGGCCGACTGCTCGTCGAGCAGTAAATAGGCCAGCAATACCAGGGGCAGAAAGATGAGCAACACCATGGCGTAGGTGCCCCATACTTTACCTAGCAGCAGCTGCCGCATGCTGAGCCCTTGGGCATGGATGAGCCGCAGGGTGCCTTCTTCACGCTCACGACTGAAGATATTAAAGGTGAGAAAGATGATGAGCAGCGGCAACAGAACCTGTAAAATAAGGGCGGCCGTCATTTCACCAAAGCGGGTCATCCCGTTGCTGTCTTGCGCCGCACTAAATAGCACCTCGTTTTGCCGATGGGCTTCCAGAAACACCGATACTCCGGTGTAGTTATCCAGGCCTACATCCAGAAAACTGAGCACGGGTTTGGGCTTGAAAGCAAACATACCATAGTGTGCCGCACTGTGTGGGTGCTTCTCCCCCTGATTGAGCCAGGTATCGTACATGGCCGACTGGGCCTTCTCGCGTTCCGTCTGAATCTGTTTCTGGCCCTGCTTACCCACCAGTACCGCCGTAAGCATAAGCACAATCAGGATGGCTCCGGATACCTGCAGACGCACATCGCGCAGGGCCGTCATAAACTCTTTCTTAATGACTAACCGCAGCATGGGGATCGGCTTTCATGGTTTCCAAATACAATTGCTCCAGTTCCATCAAGGTAATGTCGTCGCTTTCCAGCGAATGAACCAGCTTACCCGCCTTCATAATACCGATGTGGGTACCACTCTCCTTGGCCCGAAAGAGGTCATGGGTCGCCATCAGAATGCCCACCTCCTTTTCACGCATATCTTGCAATAGCTGGGCAAACTCATTGCTGGCCTGTGGGTCCAGGCCGGAGGTAGGTTCATCCAGCAGTAGGTGGTCGGCTTTTTTAGCTTTAGCAATGGCAATACCTACTTTCTGACGCATGCCCTTGGAGTACTGTGATACTCGCTTAGTGATGGCATTCTCGGCCAGCCCTACGGACCTCAGCAGGTCTTGGGACTTCGCCTTACCAGGCTTATCACCACCTAGTCCGGCAAAGAATTGTAGGTTCTCCAACCCTGTAAGGTTGCCGTACAGGTTTAGGTTTTCAGGTATATAGGCCAAGTGCTTTTTGGTAGCGTCCGAAGCCGTGGTCACTGCTATACCGTTTACCTTTACTTGCCCCGACGTGGGGGCAATAAAGCCCATAAAAAGGTTAATGGTGGTCGTCTTCCCGGCCCCGTTGGCTCCCAGCAGGCAGTAGATATCGCCAGGATTGACCTGTAGGTTGAGACCCTCGAGTGCGGTGAAGTCCCCGTACTGCTTGGTCAGGTTTTGCGCTTCTAGCATAAGGTGCCCATTTGATGTATAGTGTGGATTTAAATTTACACCAAATGCAACGCTGTTGCATTTTAATTATGTAGGTGGTAACAAACTGCAAATGAAGATGGGGGGGAGTGGGCATTCTCGGGCCTGATGCCCGGCTACAGAGGAAGGAATTACCTTTCAATACTATGCCAGAAGTAACCGTAATCAATAGCACGCTTTTTCACGAAATCTTTTCTCCTGCCTAGCGTCAAGGGTTGGTCAGTACGGGCTTTTCAGGCCCTAATTAGGGGCTGCTGAAAAAGTCATCAATTGCCTCTGGCCTGCGTGGCGCGGCTATAGCCGGATGGTACAAATGATAGCTAAAAACGGGCTTTAGTAGGGGGCGCCTAGCCCAAGGAGATGCGGTTTCCTTGGGCTAAAGGACTCAAAATCAAGAATTTATAGACCCCGAGCTAAAGCTCAGGGCAATTGAACGGAATAATCTTTGGGTGAAAAATCGTCATAGGACCGTTTGATAGGCCCCCGCAATTGATGTCCAAGGGTTTTAGCTCTTTCCTCTGAAAAACTTTGGATTTGAGGTCGTAAAAGTGGGGCTTAACCTACTGAAATTCAGTTGGCTAGTAGTTTTTATGCAAGCGTGAATTAGATGACCTCCGATATGGTAATGGTACGTTTCTGGAAGCTTATTGATTCTCCAGCTTGGGTTCCTTTCAGCACTTGCCCGATGGGCGAAGCAGGGGAGATGACAAAGTAGTCGGTGCCGTCCCAGGTCATTTTGCCAATGCTGATGGCCAGAAAGTACCGGGCTTGTGGGGTGATGACCAAGCTTCCCAAAT
>DMST01000188.1 GCA_003454975.1 Cytophagales bacterium
GCGCTGGCTGCCCAACCCAGCGCAGAATCGTCTTCCGATGCGCTCATCGGAAAATGGAAGGCGGACTACGAAATGGAGGGAGAGGCCTTCCGCGTAGTCTATGAGTTTACCCTCGCCAACGGCCAACTTGTAGGGTATGCCCGTAGCATGCAGGACGCCCGTGACGAAGAATCCACAAACACCTTGGTCATGGATAACATCGTGTTCCTTGACGGGCGCGGAACGGCTAATTACAGCATCGATTATGAAGGCGAACGCTATGAGGTGGAGGCCACCCTCGAATTGACCCGTCCAGATCGGCTTACCGTGCGCTACTCCTACTATGGGTATGCGGAGGAAGAGGTTTGGCACAAAATGAAATAGGCCATGCGCATCACCACCCTTATCAAAAAATACCAAGGCAGATTTAGTTTCAACCTCTTGCTCATCGTGCTGGAGGGTGCGCTGGCCTTGCTATTTCCGCTCTTTATCGGCCATGCCATTGAAGATGCCTTGCACCAAGACTACCAAGGGGCCCTAAGATTAGGGCTTCTGGGGTTGGCCGCCTTGCTCGTGGGGGTAGGCCGCAGGGTCTTCGACTCCCGGTTTTATGCAAAAGTCTATCAGGAGATGGGAGCGAAGGTGATTGCCAACCAAGGCCCAGACGACACCTCCAAAAAGACCGCCCGGCTGGGGATGATGAAAGAGCTGGTCGAGTTTCTGGAATTCTCCTTTCCCGAACTCATCCACGCCACCATCTCCTTGGTAGGCGTTGTCGTCATTATTGCCACCCTCCAGATCCAGGTGTTTTGGGGTGCCCTCTTTACCGCCGTACTCGTCCTGCCGATCTATTGGCTGAGCAGCAAAAAGACCCTTCGGTTTAACAAGGAAGCCAACGATGAGCAGGAAAGACAAGTAGCGGTGATTGCGATGGCTGATAAAACCGCGCTGCAACGGCACTTGAAAAAGATGATGCGTTGGAATGTGAAGCTCTCCGATTTGGAAGCCTTGAACTTTTCCCTCTCCTGGAGTATTCTCATGGCCTTTCTGGTCGCCGCCATCGTCATCTCAGTGGGGAGTGGCCTAGTACACTATGGCGCCTTGTTTTCGCTCATCATGTATGTGTTTCAGTACTTGGAAAGCCTCATCAGCTTACCCTTCTTCTACCAAAATGGGTTGCGCCTAAGGGAGATTACGAATCGGTTATCTAATGCAGAGCCAGCATAAAGATCATCATCGAATTAAACCCGTGTAACCTTTCAGAGTCTAAGAGGGTATCCAACATGCTGAAACTAAAATTTGATACCCGATGGCCCCTTTTAAATTTCTCCTCATCCCCCTGGCACTGCTCCCTTTCACGTGGGGTTATGGACAAACCGAGGTCCAAAACGAGACCACGCTTTCTAGTCCACTCTCTGACCCAAAGCAGTCACTGTTGGAGAAATTCAGCCAGCTTGTCCGAAAAAACGATGATTTTGTGACCGATAACCGGGGATGGATATATAGTCATGAACCGGAGGGCTTTAACGCCATCATCGATTCTATGGAGCAAACCGTGCTGACGCTGGTCCAGCAGTATGAAGGGGAGGTTGAAGGAATAGATTCACCCACCCGGGATAGTCTATTAACCGAAAGCCAATTTAAACATCGACGGTACCGGTTGTTGTATCCCAACAATTATAATCGGTTCGCTGATTTTACTAGAAAAGCAGCCGTTCCTGCAGACTATTTTGAAACCGTCATGGAAGGCAGTTTTCATGACTCCTCCTTCGTGCAGTACAAAGAATACCGAAGGTGCGTGAATTATTACCTGGACATTCTTTCTGCGGGAGAATACAAGTTTCGCCACCTGGAATATGTGCCCGAAAAGCGGTTAGACAATCGGTACGATGCCATCGTGGGCTTGGATGCACTACAGAGCATCAAAGATTTTTTAATCAAGGAGCATTTCACCTCCAATATCTGGACCTATCGTGTAGAGGCCTTTGACGACGCCTTTGCGAGGGTGGGGGAGGACGTCAAAAACCCAGCCTACCTACAGGAGATCACCGATACCTACCAAATGGGTACCGAGAGAAGGAAGGCAGCCAGCGAGCTCAGAGTGTACAAAACGGTAGACGGCATTGTCCTGAATGCGCATATATTCTACCCAGAAGGTCACGAAAAAGGGGATGCCAGGCCCGCGCATTTGTTCTTCAACGGGGGCGGGTGGGCCATTGGACTGCCCGAGTGGTCGTATGGAGCGTGTCAGGGTGCTGCAGAAGAAGGGAGGGTGGCAATCGCCTTCGATTATCGTATTCGGAATGTCCACGGCACCGATGTGAAAGCTTCGGTGAGTGATGCCCTCGCGGCCATCGCGTGGGTACGGGAGCATGCACAGGACTTAGGCATTGACCCCAACAAGGTGTTGGCCGATGGGTTTTCTGCCGGTGCCCATTTAGCCTTGGTGTCCAGTATGATCGAAAACCGGGAAGAATTTGGGGTGACTTCAGCGTATAGTTCAAGACCGGATGCCATCATTTTGGGTTCTTGCCCCTACGACATTGCCGGCCGAGATGTGTACAACGTTACGTACGATACCAAAATCATCTCACCCCTCCATCTTTTGGAGGAGAACCTTCCCCCCATCCTCGCCTTCCACGGCGAAGCCGATGACATGGTAGAGTTTTCTGAATTTCAAGCCTTTAAGGAGGCCATTGGGAAAACCAATAATAGCTTCACTTCCCGCTCTTATGCCGGTGCCGGGCATTTCTATTTTGAGAAGAACTCACCAGAGGATGCAGAGGAAAGAAGCAGACTTAGGGAAGCGTTTATACGGGAGAATGGGTTTTAAGGGGCATAAGGCCTGCAGGAACTTGTTGACCGAAGAGAGACTCCCTTGAGTCAGAATTTACTTCTGGCTCTATTTTATGGTTTAAGGAACTAAGTTCCGGCTTCCTCAGACTCATGAGACATCCCGCGTTAGGTCGCTCAGGCAATGCCCAATCAGCGACATAAGTCCCCCCGATGCAAACGCGTTACGTTTGGTAAGCGGAAGATTTATTTCTTAAGTTGTCCCTATCCACTTTAATAAGACCTCTGGCGGTCAGGTGAGATTCTTATTGGGAAATTGAATACCAGGGAAAGGTGGTCCATAACGTTTAACCAGCCCTACCGGGTGTGAAAAAGCTGTATGGGAAGTTTATTGTAGATTGCCTTTGGTATATAGTTTATCCTGCCCGAATAGGAAGTATATCCCTTGGAATAATCATAATAACGGTTATAAACTAGTTACCAAAAATTATAAACCATAAAACAATGAAAAACTACAACCTTATTCTATTAGTACTTGTATTGACACCATTATTAAATGCTTGCAAGACTGAAAATGATAAGGCAAACAACAATGATTCACCAATTATAGAGACTGCCTATTTTGGCGAGAAGCCACCAGGCTTAACTCCTAAACTTTTTGACCCTGAGATTGTATCTCCAGAAGGACTTTTTGAAAGTGGCAAGTTTTCACCAGATATGAAGGAATTCTATTTCACCAGAAGATATGGGAAGTACAAGGAACGCGCATTTTTTGTTATCCGATATGAAAACAATAGCTGGAGCCAAGTATCAGAGACCGATATAAAATGGCCACTATTTTCTACGGATGGTAATACGATATACGTTGGAAAGGAGTTTAGGGAACGAACCGAAACGGGTTGGTCTGAACCTAAAAGCCTGGGCGAGTTCGTAAAAGACCAGGGGCATGGTTTGTCGGTTTCATCTAATGGAACCTTTTATTTTCCATTCTTCAAAAAAGAAGATAATGGACATGGGAATCTCGGTTATTCACGTCTGATAAACGGCAAACATGAAGACCCAGTAAAACTGAGTGCTGAAATTAATACAGGAGAATACATTGCTCATCCTTACATTGCTCCGGATGAATCTTATTTAATGTGGGATGTAGAACGAGAAGATGGCCATGGGCTAGCGGACATCTATATCAGTTTTAGAGATAAAGATGGCTCTTGGTCAAAATCAATAAATATGGGTTCAGCAATAAATACTGAACATCAAGAAAGTTCTCCACATGTAACACATGATGGAAAATATCTATTCTTTACCAGAGGAGAGTGGAGAACAGAGGAAGATGGAAGCCGCAATATTGTCAGTAAAAGGTATTGGGTGGATGCTAAGATTATTGAGAATCTCAAACCCAAACAATAAATCATGCATTTGGTAACAATCACTAAAATGAATATGCAAACTGAGTCATCTGATATGACAATGCAAATTGGAAACTTCACTGCTTCTAGCAACTGGGGCGCATACTCATTTTAGTTTAGCGTTGTCCTCAATTGCCTAAAGTAAAGAAATGGCCCACCATCCTCTTTTCTTGACTCTTCACTCCTAAGGGTGAAGAATTGTAAGGGATAACCTTCATGATTGCCACAAGCCCAAATCCAATAGCAGCGTACTATAAATCCGCAACCGCTTTTTTCCAATAAGGAGAATCATCCCAGCGTATTTTGCGGTAACTATTTGATTCCTTCAATTTCTTTGGGAGGGACTCCCAAATTGCTTGATTGATTTTTTCAAGAATCATTTTTTTGGAGAAAGTGTCGGTAGTCACCAGGCTGATCTCTCTCACCGGTTGAGGATCTTCAAAAGGAATACAGACCACTTTCTTCGAGATTTCTTTATCCCATTCGGAAAGCCAAGGGATAATAGCAAAACCATGCTGTGATTTTATCATGTTCTTTAGACTCTCTATGGTATTGATCTCATATTCAAACTTTCTGGGAGCCCTTTTGGCATGCAAGTCACAGATCTTTAGCAGCTGGGAATTGTAGCAGTACTCTCCAGCCAAGATCAGTAGCTTATCAATATCCTTCGGTTCCAAGCGATAGTGTGTTTTGTTTGACTGGACATGGAGTGTAGGCAGGCAGGCCAGGAACGGCTCCTCAAATATTGGATATTCCTTGAAGTAGGGGTTACCGCATGGAGTAGCCAAAATGGCGATATCAATTTCGCCCAACTCCAGTTCCTTCATCAAATCATAGGTTGTGGCTTCCCTTATCACCAGTTTCACCTGAGGCAAGGCCTTTTGCATTTCCCTGAGGCAGAGGGGAATTAAATAGGGTGCCAGGGTAGCGACTACCCCAAGGGTGATCGTCCCCTTCAGTTGGTTTTTTTGTGACACCACAAAATCACGTATCGCATCCACATCGTGCAACGCCTTTTGGGCCATGGTGATAATCTCCTTGCCAAGGGGGGTAGGTTTCAAAGGAACTTTAGAGCGATCAAAAATCTTTAGGCCTATCTCTTCTTCCAGTTTTTTCAACTGAGTGGTGAGCCCTGGCTGTGTTATAGAACATTTCTCAGCCGCCTTAGCAAAGTGTTTCTCTTGATCGAGAACGACAATATACCGGAGTTGTCTGATGGTCATATATCCAGCGCTATCATAACTTTTGGTTATGATAATATTACAACATTAATCGGGATTATAAAACTACCAAACCCGTGAAGCGTAAGATTGCACAAGTACAAACGGAAATGCTTCTAAACTTTTAATCCTTATACTCATGACAAATTCAGCAAATACCCAAGTAAGAGATTACTCAACGGATCCACAGATAGACCGTGGCACCAAGGAGTTCTTAAAAGCACTTAACACCGGTGGTGGGCCGGCTTTAGAAACACTATCCAAAGAAGATGCAAGACAAGTATTGGTGGGTGCACAGGAAGCTTTTGAAGTAGACCTATCCGGAATAGAGGAAACTGAAAAGACCATAGCGGCTGACGGATACACGGTCCGCTTTAACATCGTAAGACCTACAGGCAATGCCGCCAAACTTCCGGCATTCATCTACGTCCATGGTGGTGGATGGATTCTCGGTGACTACCCAACGCACAAAAGAATGGTGAGAGAATTGGTGGTGAGAACAGGGGCTGTTGGGGTGTTTGTTAACTATACTCCCTCTCCAGAGGCTCAATTCCCCACGGCCATCAACGAGATATACGCCGCTACAAAATGGGTAGCTGACCATGGAGACGAAATCAATGTGGACGGCTCAAAATTGGGAATCATTGGCAACAGCGTAGGGGGCAATATGGCTACCGTGACTACCCTAAAGGCGAAGGAAGACGGAAGAAGGGACATGATCAAAGTGCAAGTGCTACTATGGCCGGTCACGGATGCTTCCTTTTCACAAGCTTCTTATCAAGCCTATGCAGAGGACCGGTTCTTAACCACTTCTATCATGAAATGGATGTGGGATCAGTATACTACAGATGCTCGCGAGAGAAAATCTAAATATGCGTCTCCTTTACAGGCTTCATTACAAGACTTGGAGGGACTTCCTACTGCCTTTATTCATGTAGCAGAAAGTGACATCCTTAGAGATGAGGGCGAGGCTTACGGAGTGAGACTGGATGAAGCGGGAGTACCCGTAACCACGGTCCGGTATAATGGGATGATTCACGACTGGGGATTACTGCATGCCTTGAAGGATCTGCCTACTACCGTATCTATGTTTGATAACGCAGCCTTAGAGTTGAAAAAATTCTTGTTCTAGGCAACATCTGATAGGTTATAAGCCACTCTACCTGGAGTGGCTTTTGCGTTCTATGGCTACATCACTAACCGACGATAAGCTCAATCAGCAAAGCTAGAGCCAGACGGCACTTGGGGCCACGCTATCAATATAAGCCCCTCACGCTAATACCGAATGCTTGTACTCCCAGGCCAGCATTTCCCCCGAAGTCTCCTGGATAAACACAACAACCCCTATCGATTTTATTCTTATGTTGATCCTCGAAAAACCTAATAAAAGACTGCTGATGGTTAGAGCGAATTTTAGTCGGTATTTGAATACCCAAGAAAAGGGTCGGCTATACCGTTTAACCGACCCCAAGGGGCGAAAAAGCCGTATAGGAAGTTTAAAGCAGATTTCATCCGGTATAGAGTTTATCCAGCCCGAATAGGAAGGATATCCCTAGGAATGATCATAATAGCGGTTATAAACAAGTTATGCTTAATCAACTCCATAGAATTTGATGAGTAAAAAAGATAAATGTTTTGTCATTATGCCCTTTGGAGGATGGTTTGATATTTACTACCGTGATATCTATCGAAAGGCAATATCAAACGCTGACTTAAACCCAGTAAGAGGAGATGATATTCTTAGGCCATCAGTAATAGTCAGAGATATTTGGGAAGATATCAAAGATTCAAAAGCGCTCTTAGCGGATTTGACAAATAGAAATCCAAATGTTTATTATGAACTTGGATTAGCTCACGCACTTTCAAAACCTGTCGTTTTGGTAGCCAATAATATTGAAGATATTCCTTTTGACCTTAGGCATTTAAGAATAATAACTTACGATACGAGAATGCCAAACTGGCACAATAGCTTAAAAAGAGAAATTACAACGGCTCTGAAGGAAGCAATTGAAGCAGATGATAACCTTTTGAAACCTTTCTAATGAAAAACATAAAAGCCGATAAGATTTTTTTTCCTTTTCAACCAATTAGAGAGAGACATGATTTCTTTGTTGGAAGAACAAAATTCATAGAAAAGGCACTGGATTCCATTTCGACAGAAGGTAGTTGTACAATATTCTATGGCGAAAGACAGGTAGGAAAAACATCATTAGGAAATCAAATTCTCAACATCGTCAACGAAAGAATTCCTGAATATCAAGAGACTTTTAAGAACTTCAAAAGTGTTTGGTACGATTGTAAACAATCTGATCAAAACATTGAAGGAGCTCTAAGTGCTCTGGTAACATCTGAAGGAAAAAATTCACTTCAAAGTGTCTTTAAAGTAGCTTTTGAAGATAGTAGAACGATTAAGTTAAAAGAAAAAATATCAATTATTTACAGTAGTTTATTTGGTTCAGATCCAGTAGCTAAAAAAGGCAAATATCACTTCGGGGAAGTTTTTCATCTTTTCCAACAGATACTAGACATAATTCACGATTATTATCCGCAATCAAGAGTACTTATATTTCTTGATGAATTTGATAGACTTAGCAGGAAAGATGGTATCGGTGATTTAATTAAGTCGACATATAATGCTCAATTTATTTTTATAGGAATTGCTGAGAACATTGAAGAGATTATTTATGATCATCAATCAGCAGGAAGAAAACTCTATGGGAATCTTTTCAAAATTCCGACTCTTAACAACGATGAACTTACGGAAATTTTTCTGAGGGCTGAAGTACAAAGTGAGGGGAAAATTCAATTCGATAAAAAATTTATTCGTCAGGCTTGTGATGATTCTGGCGGCCTTCCTGGTTTCATACATTTAATAGGTCTCTATGCCATAAGGATGAAAAAGAAAGAAATAGATGAACCTATTAGAATTGAGGCAAATGACTATCCAATTATTGTTAACGAAATTCTAGGATTAGATGAAATTGAGACTAGCAACTTTCTTGATCCAAGATTGACAATGCTAAATGATATTATCAAGAATGATAGAAACAGCATGGAAATTTTAAGTATACTTTCTGAATTCAATAAGGGCTTGAGGTTAACCGATCTTTATGACAAAGTATCACCGGATTTTAGAGGTTTTTTCGACTCTAGAATTCGAAATCTTTTAGATAATCAGATAATAAGAACTCAAGGGGATAGAATCAAATTCCAAGACCCTCTCATTAAAATTGGTATGAAAGTTTTAAAATAAGTGAAAAAGCATAACAAGCACTATCATCCATAAGCTAACTGAGCTATTTGGAAAGGCAAGTGCTTAACGATACTTTTATAGGAATTTGAAACGTCCAGCTTGCGGATGATAGTTGGACGTCAGCCACAATGATTACATGAAATGGTTTAAATCAAATAAAGAAAAGAAGCAGTTTCCCAAAATGATTGCTGTTTACCTGAGTCAAGAATATGATATGGTTCTTCTTGCTCCATTTTTTGTTGATGAATCATGGTTGTATTATGAGCAGGAAGAAATTGAAGCCTTAAGTTTTGATGTTAATGATGAAATGCTCGGGGAATCCATAAAACGTAACCTAAATAAGTTTGCTGAGAAAAATGCAGATACAACCAAAAGAAATAAAAAAGACTGGCCTGCATTTAAAGCAAGTAATTTGAAAACCGTAAAGGAGTTTGAAACTAAATTTTCAAGAATTTCTATTTCTGGACTGAATGAAGCAAACATAATCCTAGCTTTCGATGCAGAGACAAAATCTAAGAATGAAATACAATTGAGAACTATAATTTCGGCTTATGCGAACAATGGCGAACTTGGAGACAGGTTGCGGAAGCTGCATAAAGCTCAAATTGAAATGAAAATTGAATAAAAACTACAACAATGGGTATAGTGCATACCCTGTGAGATAGGCACCATGCCCAAACCGTTATGCACCATTGTAATGAAGGCACAATTAGATATTACCCATAATATTTTAGATCAATTTGCTGCTCAATTGAATATAAATTCTGAGCAAAAACAATTGCATCTTAATTCGCAAATTGGAAAGGGCTCTATTCGTTTTACCGAACTTCCGAACCAGCTGGAGCTTTACCATTTCAACTTCAACTTAGCTGTCCCTTTCGAGATAGAATCACAAAACCCACGAAACAGTGACTGGTTATTGATCAACATCAACCTATCGGAAAAGGAGGTAAAGAAGAAGGTGAACGATCAAGACATTAGTTTTCAGAAGTATCTTCCTTCAGGCATGTTATTCTATACCCCGGAGACTGAAATTTTTAGTGTATCTCCTCCAAATGTTCCGTTCTCCATTGTACTGATCCGCTTTCATAGATCACTTATTGAACAGTACCAAAGTCAGCACTTAAATAGAATTAACAAAACCATCTCAGCTGTCATTTATGAAGATCTGGATTTTAATTCTGAAAGACTCCTTGAGAAGTGCCTACTAACTGATGTAAGTGAAATGCTCCTCCACGCTTATCTTCTTGAATTTTTAGGGCTTTTCTTTCAAAAGTTGCAATACCGAGAGATAGATACGAATTACGAGAATATTCATCCTTCGGACCTGAAAAGTTTGTTTCTTGCAAGTTCATATTTAAGAAACCCCTTTGAGAAAACTATCCCCTCTATTGATGATCTTTCAAAAATGGCTGGAATGGGAGTCACTAAATTCAACAATTGTTTCAAACAGGTTTTTGGAACAACTCCCCTGCAATATAACCTTAGAATTAAGATGGAGCATGCGAGAGATCAGTTAATCCGCAAGCAGGCCTCTCCTTCTGAAATAAGCTATCAACTTGGCTATTCACACCCATCCAAATTCACAAGTGCTTTTAAAAAGCAATTTGGTGTACCTCCATCTGAGGTTTGATCAAGTATTGGTGTTTTGGGACAATCAATCGGTTTTTTAGGATAACAATGCCTTATTGCGGTAGATCATTTTTGTAGGGAATTTAAATCAATCCTTATGAAAATATTTGTTACCGGCGGATCTGGCTTTGTTGGTCAAAATGTAATCCCCGAACTAATAAAAAGTGGGCATGAGATACATGCATTGGTCAGAGGAACTTTATCTGCCGAAAAAGTAAAGAAAGTAGGCGCTATTCCTGTGATGGACGATCTTACTGCACTATCAAAAAACACGGAACATGCCCTGCATCAAACTGAAGCTGTCCTACATATTGCAGCTCATATGGATTTTACTTATGACCCCAAGCCCTATTATTCTATCAATGTTGAGGCAACTGAAAAACTACTTGAACTTGCGAAACATTGCGGTATCGGTAAGTTCATCTATATCAGCGCTGCTCCGGTAGTTCCCGGATCACCAATCGTAAATTTGACAGAGGATCAGGCTAGAAAGGATTTACCGAGGGAACTGTATCCAAAAACGAAGGCTATTGCAGAAAAAGCAGTTTTGGCAGCCAATAGTGACACTTTCAAAACGATCTCGCTTCGGCCTCCGGCTATCTGGGGTCCTGACAATCACCATTATGAAATGCTACTTGATCGGGCAAAAAAAGGAAAATGGAGATGGATTGGTGGAAGCCATCAGGTATTGTCTACCATACATGTTAAAAACCTTGCCAGTGCAATGCAAAGTGCGTTGGCTTCTGATATAGGTGGAGAAGCATTTTTTGTTACTGACGGTGACAGAAGACCCATGAGGAAGACTTTTAGCGAGATCATGAAAGCATATGATATTGAACCCGGAGAGAAAGAACTTCCCAGGTCTATGGCCGTATTTATGGCCCACCTTTTTGGTGGGTTATGGAAGAGCCTTGGGTTCAAATCACGGCCTCCAGTGGCCCCATTGATGATTCGGTTGATGGCAACTGAATTTTCTGTGTCTGACCAAAAAGCAAGGCATGTGTTGGGTTATAAAAACGTTATCTCCTTTGAAGAAGGCATCCGAGAATTAAGAAACAACCTCTAGAATGATGGGAATGAAAATGTTGATGATCATAGGCATCATGCTAATAACGAAATTTACTATTACCCAAACAAACACTGATGATATTCTTGGTGTTTTCTGGACAGATGAATGGGAACTAAACTTGCGACTACGCGTCCCGGCTAAAGCGCAATTTGGATAGTCTCATTTTAACCGAGCTAAAGGTGGTTCGCCACTGCGATCGGCGCAATTGATGTCCATGGGTTTTGGCTCTTTCCGCTGAAAAACTTTGGATTTGAGGCTGTGAAAATGAGTTTTAAATTACTGAAAATCAGTTGGTTAATATTTTTTGGGCAAATACTAATTAAAGCCAGGTAATCCTTTCTATGAAATCAATGAGT
>DMST01000018.1 GCA_003454975.1 Cytophagales bacterium
GAGACCGGAGGGCATGTCTGCCAATTTCATCACCTTACAATATTTCGTATCATTACTTATTGCGGACGCTTTCCGCAATTCTGTTATGGGGAAAAGATCCAAATTCGGTTTCTTTGCCCTTTGAAGCTGTAGGAGGAGGATTCGAACCTCCACGGGGCCGTTAGCCACATGACTGGTATGCGAGTAGCATACCAGTCATGATGTTTGTTCGGAACTCCCCACCCCCGAGACCGGAGGGCATGTCTGCCAGTTTCATCATCCTACAAGGTAAGCGGCCTGTAGGCCTCACGGTCGTTTACCGTGTTTCATTGATTCAAAGATGCAGGAATTGCTTTTTCGTTGCAAATATTTGAACAAAAAGAAATAATTTTTAGATTTCATCTAACGATATTTGAAAAACGTTAGATCAACGCACAATACAAGAGGAGTCAAATGGCTAAAAATTATGAAATTGATAACATCGATCTGAAAATCCTCTCTATTCTGACTGAGGATGCGAAGATCCCGTACACCGAAGTGGCCAAAAAAGTGTTCGTTTCGGGGGGTACGGTGCACGTAAGGATGCGGAAATTGGAAGAGATGGGGGTGGTAACGGGTACTACCCTGAGTATGGACTACTCTAAATTGGGGTACGATATTACTGCCTTCCTGGGTATCTATCTAGAGAAAAGCTCAATGTACGATGCGGTGTTGCAACGACTGAAGGCGATTCCGGAGATTGTGAAGATTCACTACACTACAGGTACCTACAATTTGTTCGTGAAGATTCATGCTAAGGATACTAAACACCTGAAGCGGGTGCTGCATGATAAGATCCAAAAGGTAGAGGGAATTGAGCGCACTGAAACTATGATTTCCTTGGAGGAAAGCCTCAACCGCCACATTCTCTTCTCCGAAGACCGTATGGAGGAAGAATAAGGCAATTGCGTATTGGCATTGCCGAATGGGATAACGCAGATAGTGGTGATGTTTTCTATGAAATGATAGGCCTTGGGTTCTAATGAATTATCACTGTTTCCTATGCGAATACTTTACCAATGCTCCTTCTATGCTTTGGCACCGAAGGAAAAAATGAGTTAAGCGAGGACAACCAGGGGCGAGGCGAGCGTCTGCCCTACTTTTATCCTCGCTATAGTCACGTTTTTGACCGTCGCGAAAACAAAGGGTAGGTATCTTTTCGTTACTTCCCCTGAAACCTGAAAAGTATTCATGGCTCCCGACGTACTATTGCCTCTGGAACAACTGGCTCAAGAGCAGCACGGTACCTACACGGATGGGCGATTTATTACGCTCAATTCGGTGATTGAGGAGGAGCGCGTAGAAATAAAGGTGGGTGACGTGGTGGTCTATATTCACCATACCGTACGCAAGAGTGCTCGCCCCTCCATGGGGGCGTCATTTTGGCGAATACGAACTGTGATACCGGGTAAGCGCAAGCTATGGGTACGGTTGTACCGCAAAGGAATCCACCAAAACCGCATGCCCTGGCGTCGCATATTCTTGAAACATCCGGAGAAAGGAGTACGCTGGGAGAATCGAGGTTTTACCCGATACCCTTCGTCCAAGTGGGCTAATCATCCGGCCTTGCAAGAAGGTCTGCGCAGGACTGATGCCGCTTCTATTCTCATCATGCCTCACGGTAAGCTAGGAACCCGTATTGAGATGCACTTAAAGGGTGAGCCCGCCAACTATCCCATACTGGAAGACCAGTGGCAAGCCTTTATGCGCCTAATGGAGTGTGTGATGTTGGTTTAGGTTTTGTGGTCCTTTTCTGTTTTACTAACGAAGGAGCGGTACCGACAAGGGTTTACACAGTGAACTCACTCGCCAGCAATCCATATACGTACTCATCGAACCAGGCTTGGTCCTGCGGATCATAGAAGCTTTTGCGGAAGTGGGCCTCGCGTTGGAAGCCTACGCGTTCCAATAGCCGGAAAGAGGCGGGATTGCGGATGTCTACTTCCGCGATGGCTTTGTGGATATGATGGGCGCGGAACAAAGTCTTTAACATTAGCCGCAGGGCCTCGGTAGCGTAGCCTTGGCCTTGCCGGGCGGGGTGAATGGTGTAGCCCAACTCCACCAGCTGCTCATTTTTTTCAAGGATGTGCGTAGCCACATCGCCTACTAGCTGCCCGCTGGCCTGGTCTTCCACGGCCACGTTTACCCAAGTTCCGTGTACGGCCAAGGGCATTTGGGATTGCTCTTCCAGAAATGAGTGGGCCATCTCTTCATCAAAAACCTCGAACCCTTGGTAGCGGCACACGGCCGGATCGGCCCGGTACTCGAGAAATACAGGGAAATCAGAAGGCCTCAGAGGACGCAGCCGAATACGATCGCCAGGAATGGAATACATAAGCGGATGTTTATACCAAAGATAGAATTTACTACTCAGCGGCCGGGTCTTTTTGTTCCCGGCTGGGGTGGGGGGCTTGCTGTAGCCGGTTGATCATATAGCGGTATATAAGCAAGGTGACCAGCCCAAACACCACACCTACCACGGTGAGTAGGGTGTTGATCATGCCTTCACCCAAAAAGCTAAGGCGGATAAAGACGGTGGAGATAATGAACCCTGAGTTGCGCACCAGTTGGCTGAAGTTTTCTACGTGCCGGAAGCTGACGATTAGTAAGAATACGTCTACCAAAATGAGTACGATAAAAAAGTCATGATAAAAGACTTCGTTTACGCTGATCACATGATCGATTGTGCCTTGGGTGAACCGATAGAACTCATAGAACCATTTGCCCAGGCTGTAGAAAGCCAAGCCAATGAGTACCACTACCAGCACCAACCCCAATCGGTATTTTAGCCGAACGAAGCCTTCAGCCCAGCCCACGGGGTTCACTTTTGGGGTATTGCGCAGCACAATGTAGAACTGGGCAATGAGGAAAAAGAGCAGCAGAAAGGCTACCATGTCTACTGAAAGCTGCACGTTGTCCTGGTACTGAAACCAATGGAGATCGAGATGAATTTTCTCGATGTCCTTGAAGATACCCCGTATGATAATGAGGGCGATGATCTCGTACTGCTTGGCTATGGAGGTGGTGAAAGACTTGGGCAGGTAGTACACTAGCAGGTAGACCTCAAAAACGAGGATCACCGAGAATGGGGTATACACCGCTGCCAAAGGCTGCGAGAGCAGCTCGGCATCCATAAGGCCCGCATAGGGAAGCCAGCCTTGGCTGTTAAGAAAAATAAGGAATAGGTGCACAAAAAAGCCCACCAAGGCGAAGGCAATCATCCACCGTTCGAAGGTGCGTTTTACCTTTTCGCTCAGCACACGTTGGGCCCAAGTAAGCATCTGTTCCATAGCCTATACCAATATAGGAAGGCTCTGGATATTTAGGTGTCTTCCTGGTAATCTTCGCGGGCGGGGTGGAAAATATCCAGGATGCGGCACGGCGTGATAGCGCGGCCTGAGTGGGGCGTATCGCCAGGGATGGTAAACACCTTGCCTGCTTCCAGCAAAATGGGTTCGCCGGCTACAGTAAGTTCAAACTGTCCCTCAAGCACATTGACCACCTGCTCGTGGGGGTGTTGGTGCTCGGGAAGGCTGGCACCGGGGTTGATGTCCCAGTAAGCCATGGTGAGGGTGGGGGTGTGTACAAACCGACCGTGGAAGCCAGGCATGACTTCCCGGACGGGCAATGAGGCTAATTCATGTAAGGCCATGAGGTACTATGCGGGTTTAGATTCTTCTTTTCGACTGCCAAAGATGGCCATTACCGCTCCACCAGTGGCGAACATGACCAAGGCATAGATGGCAGGCGGAATGCTGATTTCCGGCTCCTGGAGTAAGGTAAGGGCAATCACGATAGCAAGAGTTCCGTTTTGGATACCGCTTTCTACAGTGACAGTTATGGATTGGGGCAGGTTGAGCTTGAGTGCGCGCGCAGAAAGGAAGCCAATCAGCATGGTAATTACATTCAGTAGCGTAGTAGCTGCCCCAATCTGGAGGAAGGATTCCACGATGGTTTCACGCCCGCTAATGATCAGGCCCAACACAACGGCTACAAATATGACCACAGAGGCAATGCGCATGGGGCGTTCCATTCGGAGCGCAAACTTCTCAGCCCGGGCACGGATAAACATGCCAATGAGTACCGGTACAATGGTAATGGCAAATACAGAACTCATAATGTCCACCACTGGCGAATCGATGGTCTGGTCGCTGTTCAGGAAATATCCCAAGGCCAAGGTAGTGATGAAGGGGATGGTAAGTACCGTAATAAAACTAGCTACGGCCGTGAGGCTAATGGAAAGCGCAAGATCACCTTTTGAAACGTGAGTGATCAGGTTACTGGTAACACCACCCGGACAGGCCGCCAAAATCATCATGCCTACGGCGAGCATTCCGGGCAGGTCCAAGGCAATACAAATAACGAAGCCTACAATGGGCAGTACAATGAGTTGGTTGATAAGGCCGACCACGGCAGCCCGGGGCATGCGGATAACACGTCGGAAATCATCAGGCACCAAGCTAAGGCCCATGCCTAACATAATAATAGCTAGTGAAAGGGGGAGAATTACATCACTGAGTACGGAGCTTTCCATGGTGGGTTTTCAGGTGTTTGTGGCAGGTAAGATAAAGATTTTCCGCGCATTCTGGCTCAGGAGCCCTCCAACAGGCTAAGAGCTACCTGATGTGCTTCCTGGTTATATAAGTCGTTGCGGTACCGTATTACACCTTCCTTGTCAAATACAAAAACCGTGGGGGTGTGCACCACACCGTACCGGATCACCAGCGGACTATGCTCCTTTTTGAAATCTGTATAAAGCGGTACCCCCCGGTACCAAAGGGTATCTTGTTGGAAGTTCTCCAGATCGTGCTCCCATACATACCCAATCACCTCTACCTCTTCTTTGTTGTCGTAGTAGAACGTACCCATCAAGTTGCGGTGGTACTGCTGCATCTGACCCAAGGCACCAAATACCAACAAGCATGGCTTGCCCCGGCCTACCAAATCGTTTAACCGGAGGGATTGGTTTTCCAGATTCACCAGTTCGAAGTCTACAAAAGGATCCCCTTCTTGTAGTTGTTCCACTTCTAAAAACTCCAGCAGGCTTTGGCCGTATGGAGACGACCGGATTTCTTCATCCAAATTGGCGCTTAGGGCCAGCATATCATCACGTTCTAGCTGGTCTCGGCGGTTGTACAGCTCCTCAACACCGTAGTAGCTATTTACTCTGTCTATAAGTAGTGGGAGGAAATAGTCAGCACGTTGGCTTTCCTGATATTCCATAAGCTCCATCATGGCCGTGTCGTCCAGATCGTACAGGGCACGGTTATAATAGGGTAGGGCATGGTCGCGGTTCCAGCGGCTCATGGCTTCCTCTACTTCCATAGCCAACTGCTGCTGCTTGCCCGCCGTGATGGTGGCCTCCCGCATCTGCTCCCAGTTCGCATTTACCTTTATTTGGGTGTTTTCCATCCAAATGGTGTGGTTGTAGGATACCAGCGGGCCATCGTAGATGATTTGGTAGCGCATAGGGAAAGGGACCGAACCCTGGAAGGAAAATGCATTATTTTCCAAAAATGTAGAGTCGATGTTTATTCCGGTATACACATCCCGGAGATAAATGGGTAGCTCATCTGGGGCACTAGTGAGTGTACCCTCTATAAGAAAGTGGGTTTGCTCTTCCTCTTGTGAAGAACACGCCATTACCCCTAAAAAAAGGAGGACCAGCGGTATGAGAGATTTCATAGCGTCAAGTTCATGAATGATTTAAAGATAGCCGGAATTTTAATTTGGGTGAAAGAGATCTAATCCAAACTTTATACACATATACAAAGCATCAGCTACTTGATGGTTTTCCTTACTGAAATACAATTTTCTGGCCAGGAACGGTAAAAAATGTCGCATCAGGAAAATTTTCTTGTAGAGAATTCACGTACTGCAAGTAGCCTTGCGGTGGTAAATGACTGAATACCCATTTGCGACTCCCCTGATCTGGGGGTAGCAGTTGAGCCATGGCCTCTCTGCCCTCTGTGGATAAGCCCAACCAATAGGGAGCCACTATATAGGGACTTGGCCCTGAACCCAGCATGCGCGCTACATTTTTAAAAGCAGTCTTGTCTGCGGAACAATCTCCTAGGTGCAAAACGCGTTGACTGCCCCCATCTACCAGCCACGCAATGTTCTGTATGCGCCGGTGACGTCGGTTTACGTGAGGAATGCGGATGCCCGTGATTCGGACCCCCTCTTGCTGCCACACCGTAGTGGGTTGTGATGCCTTACTGATGAGGTGCACCCGCCGCTTGAGTGATAGCACTTGCCCTTTCAGATACAGACTATCGTATAGCTGACTGGGGCCGCAGAGATGGCCCTCCTGGAAATTTCGAAGAAACTCCATGCTAAGCCGTTCATCATAATGATCACCGTGGGCATGAGAGATAAGGGCGACCGAAAAATTATCATTCGTAAACCAACCTTCCACAGTCTCTGCCGAGGTAAACCGATAAGCTTCTTTGTAAAAATCGTGCAGAGCGTCTAGCAAAAAGGAGTGCCCCCGCAGCTCCAGTCGCACCCCCATATTGGCCACATACTCCAGACTACCCGTTTGCCCATGGGCATTTGTGGTGGCCCACAGTAACCACACGGATAGCCCAATCCATTTTATCCTCATGAGATCAAAGAAAAAAAATCCCCGTCCACGGGGCTAGTAAATTCAGACCAGCGGGAAGAAATCCCGGCCTATGATGGACACCTCGTGGAGCAATTGAAAAAATGATCGACAACCCCCAAAAAACTTACTTTTAATATATGCTGTGTTTTTAGAAATTTACCAAGATATAACCTGCAATCCATAACACCCATACCTATGAAACTCAGGGCTCTGGTGCTGATTTCCCTACTTTTTACCTGCCAATCGCTTTTTGCCCAGGAAGGTAACTTCTTACTTACCCATCACATACCCCGGGCCTTGGGTCTGGACCATACCAACTTCGACGTAGTGTACGACCAAAATGGACTGGTCAATGTAGCCAACCGGCAAGGGATTTTACGGTACGATGGCCATAGCTGGGATCTGGTAAGCACGCCAATGGCGGTATTCGCCTTGGCCGAAGGGGAGGATGGTACATTGTACGCGGCAGGTGAAGGTGACTTTGGGAAAGTGGCTTATGCCGAATCTGGCGAATTTCTCTACCAGTCCTTGCGCTCCCAGCTTAGTGCCATACCCAAAGCATGGATTGATGTGCAGGTACTGCAAGGTAAGGTGTATTTTCTATCGCTGGACGAGGTCATCGTGTACGACCCAGAAAATGAAGAGGAGCCTTTACGGACCCTTATGGAGGAGTCCTTTTACTATCGTACCATGTTTCAGGAGCCTGGTCGGCTGCTTATAGAAACTGACGGGTCGGGCACCTTGTTGGTAACGGATGCGGGTGTTACGGTGGATTCAGCAGGGTTTCTGCCCGACACCTTGGGCAATCTTTCCTTGGCGGTGCACAACCGGCTCAACGGTGATGCCATCTACGGCACACGTACCGGCTTGTGGAAGTCAGTAGACAACCAGTGGGTCTCTGCATTTCCTACCCTTGATTCTTTGTTGGAAGGGGCATGGCTGCGCAATGCCCGGTGGGTGCAGGATACCTTGTTGGCCGTGGGTACGCTCAACCAGGGTGTCCTATTTCTGAATCCACAGCAGGGTACTCTGGTGCAACACATCAACTACCACACGGGCCTGCCGGACAATGAAGTACTGGCGTTGGAGGTGGATGCCGACCATGGGGTGTGGGTGGCCCATGAGTTTGGCTTTTCCCGTATTTCTCCCGGACTACCCATTCGCAGCTTCGCCCACTACCCCGGCTTGGAGGGTAACCTTTTGGCCGTCAAGCGGCACCAGGGGCAGCTATTTGTGGCTACCAGTTTGGGGGTGTTCTACCTGGACCAGATCAATAACTACCGCGAGACGGTTTACTACGTGCGCAAGCGCAACGCACCTGTTCCTGCACCTACGCGGAGCCGACCAGTTACGCAGCAGGCAGCTCCGTCTCCACAGCAACAGCAAGAGCAACCCCGCAGAAATATATTCGGTAACCTGTTCTCCCGCGAAGCCCGAGAGGAGCGCCAAGCCCAGCGGGAACAGCGGCAGCAAGAACGACAGGCAGCCCGAGAGCAACAGCGGCAGCAGCAAGACGAAGAAGAGGGCGGTTTTCTTAAGCGTTTATTTGGTGAGGAGGAAGAGGAACAACCCCAATACCTGTACGAACGTCGGCTGAAGCGCGAACTCATCTCCATCCGGTATGTCTTCAAGAAGGTAGAAGGTTTGGATGCCAAGTGTAAGCAGCTGGTCACCTTTGGGGATAAACTGCTGGTAGGCAGCCACTCCGGGGTGTACGAAATTTCGGAAGGCAACGCCTTACTCATCAGCGATCGGCCGGTGCGCTATCTGTACCCTACCCGCGACACCAGTAATCTGGTGCTGAGTACTTTGTACGATAAGGTGATCTTGCTACAGCAGCGCGACGAATTGTGGCTGGAACGTCCCCTTAGCGACCAGCTATTTGAGCCAATCATTCATATCAATGAGGACGATCAATACTTATGGTTGGTAAGTCCGGATCATGTGCTGCGTTACGATTGGCAGGATACCACCAACACCTTTAATTCTTACCCTATTCGCAATCCCAACTACGAGCCTATGTTTGCCGTCAACATTGGCAGTGAAATGCACTTTGTCAATGGTTTGGGATACCACCGTTTTGATGCAGGCAAAGACTCTATAGTAGTAGACGAGGCGATGATGGAAGCCTACGGTGCGCCGCAGGACTACCATTATTCTGCTCCTGATCAGATGTGGGTGTATAATGACAAGCAGTGGTTTGAGATCACGGCGGAGAATCCCCTGGCCGTGAATCTGGATTATCTTTTGCTCTTTGAGCAGATTCAACACCTGTCCATCGACGAGACCAACGGCAACTTGTGGGTGACCACACCCCAGGAGGAGATGTACCAGTACAACAACCAAGATTCTACAGGCCTGACCGGAATACACGAGTTGGTGCTCAAAGGAGTGCACGGTCAGGGAGGGCAATGGTTGCCACTGAACGACTTTGTGATCAACAAGGAAGCCAGCTTCGTACAGTTTGAGTTTACCAGGCCCGACTTCCTGGGCAAGCTAGGCATTGAGTACCGTTATAGGCTAGAAGGCCTCAACGGTGATTGGTCTATTTGGGATGACCAGAGCACCATCACGTTCAACTTTTTGCCTCCGGGTAGCTACACTTTGGAGGTGCAGGCTCGCGATGCCTTCGGTAATGAAAACAGGCCCTACGCCGTAGAATTCTCCGTGGTACCGCCGTGGTGGGAGCAACCTTGGTTTTACTTCGTAGAGGTGGCCTTCTTCACTTTCTTCTTGCTCATTAGTTTCCGGATCAACCGTACCCGAATGCGCCGTACCATCCTGAGTAGGGTGCTTACCTACCTTACCCTGATCCTTATCATTGAGTTCTTGCAGAACCTCACGAAGACGCAGCTCACCTTGGGAGGCAACCCCATTGTGGAGTTTGGCTTGGAGGCCGCCATTGCCTTTGCACTGCTGCCTCTGGAAGGCTTGCTGCGCAAGCTGATGGTAGCCAGCGAGAAGTCTGCCCCTGAGACCAGCCCAACGTAAGGCGGTCTCATTAAGGCCTTTTGGGCATTAACCCCAGGCTTCCCGATAAAACCGGATCCAATTTGCGGAGCAAATATTGGTAATATCGGCTGGGCTGTAGCCTCGTTCTTTCAGGATCATAGGGATCTTCTGCAAGTCCGCAATGGTTTCCAAATCTGCTGGGCTTTGCTCGGTGCCAAAGGCGCCATCCAGATCCGACCCAATGCCGGCATGGCAAGAATTGCCGGCTAGCTGGCAGATGTGGTCAATATGATCGACCACGCTGTTTAGGGTGACTCCCTCGCCCTGTGGGGTAGATTGTCCCCTGATCCAGTTGGGGGTTAGCATCCAGGCATCTAGCGCGGCACCAATGATGGCCCCGCGGCTAATGAGCTCCTTCAACTGTTCATCGGAGAATTGCCGATGGTGCGGCACCAAAGCCCGGCAGTTGTTGTGGCTGGCACATACTGGCCCGTTAAAGTAGTCCAAGGCCTCCCAGAAGCTCTCGTCGCAGAGATGGGTGGTATCCAGAACAATGTTTAGGAGCTCCATTTCCCGAAGTAGATCCCGACCGGGCTGACCCATGCCGCCTTTGGCGTCGGTGCCCTGTGCATAGGTGCCAGGGCCATAGTGTGCAGGGCCAATGGCCCGGAGACCATCCGCATAGGCCTTTTCCAGGTGCTTCAAGGTGACCAGCGAATCCGCACCCTCCAAGCTTCGGATCATACCGATGGGGCAGTTCCCAGGGTCCGATTGCCAGTGGGTTAGGTGCTCGTCCAGTTCCGTCAGGTTGGTAATCTGTTGGATTTGTCCATCATCTTCCATAGCCTGGTACCAGGCTAGCTGACCCTGAGTTTGGGCCCAGGCCTGCTCGGGTGAGTTCCAGCTGGCCCCGGGCAACTGGTTACTTTTCTTGGTGTAGCGGGCAATTTGGGTGCCCTTTACCAGGCCGATGTTGCCTTCCCGCAAGCTGGGAAAGCTGACCGTTCCACGGGCGCGGTCTGGCTTATCCTTTTTTCCTTTCTCTGATCCCCTGATTTCTTCCACTGACCACCGCAGGTCACGGTTCCATTCCAGGGCATTCATGGAAAGGTCCAAATGGGCATCAAAAATGAAAGGGCGCGAATCTTGGTTATTCTCCATAGGAATAGGGCCTGTTGCGTGCCGTGATGGGCCAAAGCCCAACAAATTGGTGATTCTCTACCACCACAGCGTGTTCGTGTAGCGCCACGGTAGGACAGATGTGGTAAGGCAGGGCATAGAGCACATCGCCAATTTGGTAGTCCCCGGCTTGGTTTGTTGATAATACCATGTGCTCTTCACTGTGCATGTGCAAGGTTGCCCCGGGTAATTGCGGGAAGTATACGGGTATAGCGGCCATCTCGGAGGCCACCGCCTTGTAGCCCAGGTCTACCGTAAGCGTATTCGCAGAAGGTTTGCTTACCACCCGGGTCAGTACCGTGGCCGCGATATCAAAAGGCAGGTCAGGAAACTGACTCGAGTACCCATGATCCCAGAGGATGGTCGTTCCGGGCGATAACCGGCGGTCAGGGTAGGCTGCATGCAGGGGGAACGTGATGCTGCTCCCACAGACCCATTCGTAGGACTGCGTACCCGTTTTTTCCATCAGATCCACTACAGGGCCAAAAACTGCTTCCATTTCCTTTTTCCGTTGGTCAAGATCGGTAGCATGGATGTGCCCATCATAGATATGCCAGCCTCTAAAAGTATGGGGGCTGTTCTTTACCTGTTCTAGCAGGTTTTCGGCCTGTGATACCTCACAACCGGTGCGTTGGGTGCCTACATCGAGATCGATAAAAACATCCGGGTAGGTTTCTACCTTTTCCCAAAGGGGCAAGGTGGCCTGGTGGTCGAGGATGAAAGAGAACTGGGTATGGGGATACTGCCGGGTCAGGTCAGCGAAACGCTGCACGGCGGGCCCCACCAGAGGATAGGCCAGAAGCACATCGGGTGCGCCCGCTTCCCCAAGCATTGCGGCTTCCTGTAGGGTGGCGCATTTGAACCTGGATATGCCTGCTTCCAGCTGCATGTTCACCAGCTCCGCACATTTGTGTGTTTTCACATGTGGCCTGAGCCGGTCCGCAGAGCCTGCAATGCCAATCATCTGTTGGAGATTGGTTTGTATTCTCTCCGGGTAAAAAAGCAGCGCCGGAGAGATTACCCGATCTACGTCCTCTATCTCAAACCACTGAGGCATGCTTACTGCAGTTGAAAGATGGCTTCTATTTCTACCGCAATCTGACCGGGTAATATCATACCCACGGCGCTCCGCGCGCCTTTGCCCTTGCCTTCGCCCATCAGACTTACCATCAGCTCGCTAAACCCGTTGATGACCTGCGGTTGTTGCCCAAAATCGAGGGTGCAATTGACCATGCCCAAAGTCTTCACTAGCTGCTTAAGGGGCTCCAGGCTTCCCAGCTCATTTTTTATGGTGGCCAGCATGGTAAGCCCCACCTGTTTTGCTGCTTCATAGCCTTCCTCGGTATTCAGGTCGGCGCCCACCTTTCCGGTGATCAGGGTGCCGTCGTTGCGCAAGGGGCCTTGCCCTGACACGTACAACATTTTGTCCACCACCATGACGGGTTTGTATACACCGCCCAAGGGTGGTGGTGGAGGTAGGGTTATACCAAGCTCTTGTAATCGTACTTCGATCGTATTCATCATTCTAAAACATTAAGTCTAAAACCAATACAGTTCCCAAGCCTACGAGAGAAACGGTGGTTTCCATCACAGTCCAGGACAAAAGGGTTTCCCGAATACTGACATTGAAATATTCTTTGAAAAGCCAGAATCCACCGTCATTCACGTGGGAAAAGGTAATACTACCCGCTCCGGTAGCCAACACCAACAGCTCGGGAGAGACGGTGCCGGAGGTGGCAATGGGGATCATGATGCCAGCCGCCGTCAGGGCAGCCACGGTAGCCGACCCTACGCACACCCGTATCATGGCGGCTATCAACCAGGCCATCAGAAAGGGTGACATGCCCAGGCTGCCCAAGGCCATCCCAATTTCGTCACTCACTTCTGTGGCAATCATAATTTCTTTGAAGGCACCTGCTCCGGCAATGATCAACAGCACCCCGGCCACTCCCGAGATGGCCGAGGAGACGGTTTTCATTACCTCGGTCATTTTTCTGCCCGTTCGGATGCCCAGAAAATATATGGAGGCCAGCACGGAAAGTAGCATGGCAATGGCGGGATTGCCCAGGGCTTCCAGCCACTCGTTTTCCCCTACGGCCATCGCCAATAAAGATGATCCACCGATGAGTAGCACCGGCAATAGTGCGATGATCAATCCCGTAGCCAGGCTGGGCACCTGATACGGGTTTTCTTTCTCTTCCGCATACTCAGCCAAGGGTACGGGTTTGATGCGCTGCATGGTTTTCCGCAGCAGGAATTTGGCCGCGAAAATGGCCGGTATGCCCGCAATGATGCCATAAATCAGGGTTAATCCTAGATCGGCACCGTACATCTCGGCAATGGCTGTGGGGGCGGGATGGGGGGGCAGAAAACCGTGGGTGACCGACAGGGAGGCCAGCATAGGCAAGCCCACATAAAGCAAGGGCAATCCGGTACGGGAGGCAATCACAATCACCAAGGGCACCAGGATAACAAAGCCTACGGTATAGAACATAGGGATGCCGACTACAAACCCCGTAATGATGAGCGCAATCTGAATATTCTTCAACCCGAATAGCTTTACCAATCGGTTGGTAATTTCATTCGCGGCGCCACTTTCGGCCACCATCTTGCCCAGCATGGCACCAAGCCCCAGAATGATTACTAGCGAACCGAGTGTTTTCCCGATGCCAGTCTGTATAGCTGTAACCGATTCTGGTAGGGACAAACCGCCGAGTAGCCCTACAAAAAGGCAAACCAGCATAAACGAAATAAAAGCATCCAGTTTGACTACCGTCACCAAGAGGATCAGCAGGAGGATGCCAAAGAGGATGGGCAGAAATACCATATGGTGGAGTTATTCGGAGGTAGCGATGCTTTGAAAAATATGGGTGGCGTAGTTGATATCCCATGTATCCAACAGCGGCCGTAGGGAGCCCACCCGTTCTACAAATTGGTCATAATCTCGTTTGCCAGCAGGAGACCAAAGCACTTCGGCCATCGCCAATGCCCGGGGATAAACCATGTATTCGGCATGCTCGCCAGAGGTGATGTATTCAGACCACAGATTGCACTGAGCCCCCAGCACCAGGCTGGCTTCCTTCTCCGTCAATCCTGATGGGATGGGTTCATATCCGTATACCTTTTCTACCGTGGTTAGCTGTTTGATGGCCAGCGGTTCGGTTTCCATATCTGCCTGGTAGTAATCGAAATAGCACCACTCTACCGGGGTCATAATTACGGGGTGGTTTTGCTGGGCCGCTGCAATGCCTCCTTCTTCCCCTCGCCAGCTCATCACCACCGCATTGGGCGCTAAGCCTCCCTCTAAAATTTCGTCCCAGCCAATCATCGTTTTGCCTTGGCTATTCAGGTAGGCCTCTATGCGTTGTACAAAATAGCTTTGGAGTTCGTGCTCATCCTTTAGCCCTTCCTCCTGCATACGCTTTTGGGAGTGGGGACATTCCTCCCAGCGGGATTTGGGGGCTTCGTCGCCACCTATGTGTACATAAGGACCTGGGAACAACGAAAGGATTTCCTCGAATACGTTTTCCAGAAACTCAAAGGTAGATTCTCTGCCCACACAATAGATGTCCTGGAACACTCCCCAGGTTTTGGCAGTCTCGTAAGGCCCTCCCGTACAGCCCAAATGCGGGTAGGCGGCAAGGGCTGCCGAGGCATGCCCGGGTAACTCTATTTCAGGAATTACGGTGATGTTTCGCGCGGTGGCATAGGCTACCACTTCCCGTACCTCCTCCTGGGTATAGTACCCGCCGTAGGGGGTTCCATCGTAGGTTACCTGAGCGCGCGTCCGCGTAGTGGCGTAGCCAATCGCCGTTTCGGCCCGGTAGGCAGCTGTTTTCTGTAGCTCCGGGTATTGCTTTACCTCTATCCTCCACCCTTGGTCCTCCGTCAGGTGCCAGTGAAAGGTGTTGAACTTGAACCGCGACATCATGTCGATGTACTTCTTGATAAACGCCACCGGAAACATATGACGGCCCACGTCCAAATGCATCCCACGGTAGCCAAACCGGGGCGCATCAGATATCTGTAGGTGCGAAACGGTGGGCCCTGTGGTGGCCAATAGTTGGATCAGACTTTGGATGCCGTAAAAAAGTCCCGACTGGCTGCTGGCAATCACTTCGATGCCTGCTTCATCAATGCTGATCTCGTAGGCTTCTTCTGCCAATGGTTTCGCTCCGGGGTACGTCAGTTTTATCACCGTGCCCGTATCAGCCTTGTCATCACTTATTTTCTTATTGGCTGATTGTAGGAAGTCGTACAGGAACGCAACCGCCTGCTGGGCCTCTTCAGAATCGACATCCAGGTAAAAGGGCCCTTTCAAATCTATTTGTCCCTCCTGCAATTGCATCGATTGAGGAGCCGGAAGGATGACCGGGTGCTGGACATTTTCTTTGACGGAAGGCGTGGAGCATCCCAGAGTGATGGAGATGCTGATTAGGATAAAAAAGGGTCTCATGCAGCAGGTGGTCTTAGGTGTAGATCAAACAATCAGTAAGTACAAAAATAATTAGCCTCTGATATTCAGCCGAATAACTCCTACGTCGTCTAGCTACGGAATCCTGTCGTTTAGCTATTTTTTTGGGGACAAGCCGTTTCGAATGAAAATCTGGCCGTAACATCTCAAGGATATCATTGGGAACGGCCCGAATTTTGTGCCTTCCTTTTCTTCCCAATGAGTAGGTGCCAAGAGGGTTTACTTCAAAACAGAAACAAATATTTCTTTTGTTTACTTCAAAGTAGAAACAAATTCATTTTCTTTACCGTTGATTACTTCAAAATAGAAACTAATGAAAGACGGTAAGCTGGGTGAATTAGAAGAGTTGATTCTCCTGACGGTGGTTTTCTTGCAAGAAGATGCCTACAACGTACGCATTCGTGAGGAACTGAAGGCGCAAGCCAACCGACTACCTACCATGGGAGCTTTGTATACGGCACTCACCCGGCTGGAGAAAAAGGGGTTCTTGTCGTCGGAAATGACCGGTGCTGAGGATATCCGGGAGGGCCGCCGTAAGCGGGTATATGAAGTGACCTCCCTCGGTAAAGAAGCCCTTCACGAAGCCCATCGGCTAAGAAATAAGCTGTGGAACCAGATTGCGCAACTTAACCTGGACTGGAACCATGGCTAAAGAATATCCTAATCCGCCGGCGTGGTCGCTGTGGCTCATTCGCCAGCTGATCAGACCCGACCTGCTCGAAGAAATTGAGGGCAACCTCTACCAATATTACCGTGAACTGCTACAAGCGAGTGCCTCCTGGCCAGGGGCCCGCTACGGGTACCAAGTACTCTGTTTTCTGCGGTGGAGCACGGTGAAACATGTACAACTCGAAAACTCAAAAAGTATGTTCCATTTTGATCCCAGCGTGGCTATCCGCAACCTCGTTAAGCACCGGGTGAGCACCACCATCAACCTCCTCGGCTTTGTCGTGGGCTTGGTGTCCGTGTTCTTTCTCTATTTCTACATCCGTACCGAGCTCCGGGTAGACTCCTTTCACGAGCAAGGTGACCGAATTTATCGGGTGCTTCGCATCAACCATGGCAACGGCGAAAAACAATTCATAGGAGTGTCCAACGGCCCCATGGGCAAGGCGCTGCTCAATGATTTTCCTAATGCTATCACAGATCTTAACCGTGTAAACGTCTCTACCGGCGTTATTGGGGTGGAGGATAAGCAATACCCTGATCAGCGCCTTGCGATGAGTGACGCCAATTTCTTCACTTTCTTCTCGTTTCCGTTAGCCGTGGGTGATCCGGAAAGTGTGCTGGAGCAGGACGGGGCGGTGGTGATCAGTCCGCAGCAAGCGCAAGTGTTTTTTGGGGATGAAGACCCCATTGGCAAAGAAATTAGGGTAGATAGCAGAATGGAATTTGAGGTGAGTACCGTATTCAAAAAGATGCCCTCCAACA
>DMST01000287.1:0-1392 GCA_003454975.1 Cytophagales bacterium
CTGCGTTCATGATGACAAGGGGGTGCCGTCTAGGGCGTTGAAGTGCCAGCCTAGGAGGGATTGCCTATTTGTAGCGGGTTATTCGGCTTCTTCTTCCAGGTACTTGAGCTCCCGAATCCAAAAGGGCGATAGCTTGCCGGGCTCGATGGCCGATAGGGTCTGCCGCAGGTTGCGCACTTGCTTTTGGGTGTAGACGTAGTCATCGCCCTGTAGCTTTCCTCCCTCAAAGAACTTCCGGAAGGCCAACAGGTATTCGGTGAGCACCTGCACATTTTGGGCAATCACGTGGCTCTCCTCAAAATCGGTATCGTGGTCTACCCACACTACCTGATCCTGGTTCTGGCTATCGATGCCCAAAGGGCTGCCCTCTTCATCAAAGCCAAAGCACCAGAGGCCCTTGGCAGAGGCGGGTAGGGGAATGTCCTCGAATACTAGCTGCATGGGCTGAAACTCGCCCTTTTCCCCGGTAGGGCCAAAGGTAAGGTAGGGCGCCGCTGCGGCCGGAAAGCCCTGGGCTAGCCAGGCTCGGGTAGCCTGCGAAAGGTTGGTGCCTTGAAAGGCCACAAGGGGTAGTTCCAGCCACTCGTATCGGTCATCGGTCAGCCAGGCCGCTTTAAAAGCTTCGGGAGTCATCGCATTATCCATTTGAGCCCGCAAGATAGTGACCCCACTGAAATGGGGGAGGGTAGGCTCGCTATAGATTAGGGGAACGGTGTGCTAATCTGTGGAACTTAGTTGGACAGTTCTTTTATTGTGAGATCCTTAGTAAAACAAGGGTGAATAGAGAACCTAATAGCATGAAAAAAGCAGTATTGGTGGCGATGGCCGTATTGGCCGCACAGGTTGGCTTTACCCAAGCGTGGGAATTTGGTAATTGGGAGTATTTTACCTTAGAAGGGGAACCTTCTTTGCGCGGTATTTCGGTGGTGAATGATACCATTTGCTGGGTAAGTGGCAGCCAGGGTACGGTGGCGCGCACCACCGATGGTGGTAGCACTTGGCAGCGCCTTTCCGTTCCTGATGCTGAGGGACTGGATTTTCGGGATATTGAGGCCTTTGGCGCCCAAGAGGCGGTGTTGATGAGTGCGGGTCCGGGCGAACAATCGAAGCTCTATCGGACCTTCGATGGCGGTGCGCATTGGGAGTTGACCCACAGCAATGCAGAACCCGAGGGCTTTTTCAATGCGATGGCCTTCTGGAACCCATCCGAAGGTATACTGACGGGCGATCCGCTGGAGGACAAGGCCTTCTTTATGGTGACCGAGGATGGTGGACGCCACTGGGAGGTGGTGGAGAATGCTCCGGAGATGCGGGAAGGCGAATACGGCTTTGCGGCCAGTGGAAGCCATTTGGCGGTGGCCGATGGCGCGCGCGCCTGGCTAGGCACGGGGG
>DMST01000287.1:1426-10670 GCA_003454975.1 Cytophagales bacterium
GGCACGGGGGGCAGTACGTCGCGTGTGCTCTCTACGGAAGATATGGGCAACACCTGGTCGGCGGTAGAAACGTCCATCCAACAAGGCGAGCCTTCGCAAGGTATCTTTTCCCTGTCCATCCACGATCGTGGGTTTGGCGTAGCCGTGGGGGGAGACTATACGCAAGAAGAAAAGGGCCAAGACCATGTGCTGGTTACGCATGACTTTGGGACACAGTGGCAGTTGGTTTCGCCCACCGGTGTTACCTTTCTATCGGCGGTGGTGTTGGCCGGCGGGCAATCGTTCTTTGCCACCGGGCCCCAAGGGATTTTCTATTCGCCGGATGCCGGGCACACCTGGCAGCGGTACGATGGCGCCGGTTTTCATACCCTGGAAGCTACGCCTTCGGGTAACGTACTGTGGGCCTCGGGCCCAGCGGGCAGAATCGGTAGGCTGGTGTTAGGGGAGTGATGTTGCTGATGTCTTACTGGATACTCACTGTTTAGCAAATTTCACCAGGGATCTATACTTTCTTGTGGAATCAATTTCCTACAAACTAGACTAGCTTATTCCAAAACAAGCTCTTTTCAAATCCAAAGCCTTTCAGCATTGGGGGGCAAAAACTGGGATTTCCATGGTACCGGTCCAATTTAGCCCCGGGGTACAAAAGCACACATGGTTTGGACTTCAGCCGGGGGCGCTCCCGGCCAAAGCCCTTTGTACTAGCTATGCTCTTTTATGAAATCCGTAACCAGGTCTGCTGCTTCTTTGATTTTTCCTTCTATACCAAGACGGATTGCGGCAATTTGGGCTTCTTCCTGATCTACCACGAATTCGAAGAATTCTTTCTCTTCTTCGGGAGCTATCTTCCTCAGTTCTTTAAGCTTTTCATTGTAATTGACCGTCTGATCAAGCATCGTTTTGAGCATGACGGCATTCGGTAAAACATTTATCCCCAAGACACCTAGTCCGGCCTGTATGTTAGCTATGATTCCTGCTTCCTGAGATAGATTATATTTTCGGGCAAAGGGTGCATACTTTGTTTGGAGAAACTCTTCAAAGGCAAGCCAGGCAGATGTAAAATATTTATCCTCCTCGCTTGATGCCTTGGAGGCCATTCGCTGTGCACTTTTCAACGCAAAAGCCCTGTTCTGCACTTCCATTTCGAATAACTCTACGACTTTTTCATGTGTCGCCTTAAGCGGCGCGATCTCGTATTCGGTATGATCATCTCTTTCCAAAATAAAGAAAAAAGGATTCTCGAGATGATCTGGCTCACCTTTAAAATCCATAACGCCTAAGACTCGGTTGTCGTCTATCTTCACAAACATGTCGTTGATGGGCACTTCATCATAGATCATTGTGGCTGTGACTCTGCCTTTAAACTCTGTATCTCTGAGTCGAGCTTTGCTTTCTTTCGTTTCCATGGCAAATCTTCCCAAGCGCATCACCGTACCGACAAGCTCATCCGCTGGCAGGTTCATTCTAAAGGGCATCATCTTGGGGTTGACGGACCATAGCTCCTTTTTGTCATCCGCAAAGAATACTAGCGGGTGTACTTCTTCATCATTGAGGTACATCTTACCGTACCAACCGGATGCTTCAAAAAGGCCATTGAAACGATGGCCAGTATCAATATCAACTCCTTTCCACCTTCCATGCATAAATTCGGTGGAAATAGTTTCTAGACTCTGGAAAAGTTCAAACGCCGCTTCGGGAGTGGCTTTGCATTCTTCTAGTATTCTATGGAGTAGTTCTGCCATGATGGGGTGTGTCAAAGGTTTTATGGTTTGTAAGGAGATTCAATTATTGATTGCTGTTGATGAAGTCAGCAAGAACATCGGCGGCCGCCTGATTTTCACCTTTTATTCGGTGCTCAATCGCCTGTATCTGCGCTTCTTCCTGCTTAACTACAAAGCGAGCGAACTCAAGGTCTTCGTCCGTGGCGTATCCTGGTAGCTTTTTTAGTTTCTCGAGGTAGTCTTCTGTCTGATCAAGCATAGTTTCATAGAACTTCCTCTTGGGAAGAATATCCGATGCTAGTTCGCCAAAGAAAGCCTCTGCCTTGGCTTTGCTCCGAGGCTCTTGCGAAAGACCGTGCTTGTCAGCATAGGGCTTATACTTGCCCTGAAGAAACTCCTCGAAAGCTACCCATCCGTAATAGAAGGTCTTATCTTCCTCTTCGGTCACCTTTTCAGAAATGGCGCTCATGCTCAATAGGGCAAACGCTCGATTCTGTACTTCTTTATCGAATAGCTGAATGAATGCTTCCTGGCGTGCAACATCTTCATCTTGCTGGCAGAATGCCGGAAAAAGCAGGGTTAGCATCCCTAGCGTAAGCGCCCCTTTTAAGCAGACACCTTTCCATAATTGGGTTTGTAAAGTCATGTTCAGGTCGGTTTAGTGTTCCATTACCGACTTGAACCGCCATGACTAATGGGTGTTGTAGGGCCTCCGTTTTCTGTGATTTATATCACATAGAATATTTTTTTCTTAGGCGACTTAGGTTTTCACGTGACATGCCGAGATAGGAGGCAAGGTGGGTGATCGGTATTCTGTGGATGTATTCTGGATTGTTCTCCATGAGATGATTGTACCTGTCAATCCCCTCTCGATCGGCTAAATTTCTAGCGTGGGTGTCTATGAAATCAGTATATTCTTCAAAAAGCTTAATTGCCAAGTTGGCCACTACAATTTCCGTTTTCTCAAGCAGCCTCCATTTTTCGATATCCATGCGCAAACACTGACTGTCCTCCATGAACAAGATGGTTTCTTTCGCTTCTTTACCCATGTAGTTATCCATAGAAACGGCAATTTCCCCTTCCAGTGCAAACCAATTCACTATTTCTGTTGAACCCTTTAGATAGTAGCTTCTAGCGGCTCCTTTGAGTATGAAATAGGCATATTTACTATAGGATCCTATCCGGACAACTTTTTTACCCTTAGCAATATTGATCTTCTCAGAGAGCTCGTCTAACTTTTGGTACAAGCCTGGATCAATTTCAATATCATCGCCTAAGTAGCGCCTTGCTAGCTCGATCATGGTTTTTTTCTGGTTCCAGCCTTGTATGTTACAGGTAACTGGTTTGGGTAGTGGCACGTTGAACACTATTTGCCCGGCAAACCTCACCCATAACCTATAAAATTTTTCTGTATTCAGCGAGGCTTGGCTCGCACGCTAAGGCTCTCCTATTTCGATGTCTCCACCATTACCAACCGCCCTCCACCTCAGTAAAAATCAACCCTGCAAATAGGCATAAACTTCGGCCTCACGGTTGCGAAAGTTGCTTTCGGATCGCTCCAAACAGCGGGACTTAGTTGGGCCTTACACCGAAGCTAAACGAACTCTACATCCAAGAGTCCTTCCTGAAACATGTGACTGCGGTACCTATCCGAGGGGTGCCCTCCTCCTGAATGGAATTACTTGGGCATTCAACGATGATTAGTTCAGGCTTGCCCTGTAATTCCAATGACGAACCTTCGTTCGCCTAACAAAGAACCATCCACCTAAGAATGGTTTGGTGGGATGATTCTTTGCCCTCCACTTCGGTCACCCGTTAGCACGGTCTTAATTACTCACCTTATCCTGACTTCTGGCGCCCCGTTCTATTTAATAATCAGGGTTTGAGAAGCTGACCGGCCATCGCGCGATTTCACCCGTAAAATGTAGAAGCCGGGGGTGTGGGGCGGCACCTCCATTTGTATGGGCTCGTTGAGGTACCTGATCTTTTGTTGGAATAGGGTTTGTCCCGATAGGTCCACAATCTCGACCTCTAGCTCCTGATTGGGTTGTTCAAACTCAAGGAAGAGGGTACCCTCGGTGGGATTGGGGTAGAGTTGGGAAAGTCCTACCTGATCCTTGAGGCCTAGTACCACCACGTTGTTTACCCGGGTGGCGAGGTTGAGTACGAACAGGCTATCGGTAATGTCGTTGGAAACGATGAAGAGGCTATCCAGCAGTTCAGGCTGGGAGCGACCCAGCTCGTTCAAGGCCAGGTTGATAGTGAGGGTGTCTCCGGGGCTTACCTCAAAGGTTGTACTGGAAGGGGTAACAAACTCCGGAACGTCCTGAAGGGTAACCGCCAAAGAAGTGTTTCCTGTATTTTGAAAGCGGAGGTCCCTGCTTTCGAGGTAGGTGACGGCACTATCACCCAGTAGCAGGGTGTCGCGGGAGGCCAAGGCAGTATTCTCCAATACCATCAGGTTGGCGACACCCGTGTTTTCAAAAAACAGGGTTCCTAGAGTACTATTGGCTACCGTGAAGAGGTCCAGATCCTGGTCATTGTCGATGTCCACCAAAGCAGGGATGGGTACTACCAGCTGGGTTTCGCCGCCCTCGAAAATATTGGCAGGCAGTGCCCGGTGGGCAGAAATAATGACCGTGTCCGGCTGGTTTTCCAGAATCTGTATCCGGCCGGATTGCCCTCCCACCAACACGTCCAGGTCTCCATCCAGATCCAGATCACCAAAGGTGGAGTACTGCACAAAGGACCTCAGCTGAGGGAAGTTGGAAAACTTGAACTCGTAGCTACCCGCCTCGTTATCGAAAATGCTGGCAAACCCGTTGTTGTACCACAGGAAAATATCGTCATCTGCATCAGCGTCCATATCGGCTACCTTCATGGTAGCTTGAGCTCCGTACCCAAACAGGAAGGTACTTCCGGGGAACCGGGCTTGCAGGGAGAAGGGGTTTTCTAGCTGGTCTATCTGGTGGTATTCACCGTTTTGGTTCTCAAAGAGGAGGAAGTTGGTGCCCTGAGAATCGTTGACCAAAAGGGAATTGGCAAAGAAGTTGTTCCCATAAAAGACCAGTAGGTCCTGATCTCCATCGGCATCGTAATCCAGGAAGTCGGCCGACATGGCCGCCTCATTGGGGATCCTGAAGCGGGCAAATGGATTGTCGTTTGGGTGGGTACGCTGTACGTAAGTGCCCTCTTCATTCCGGGCATAAAAAAGAGTATTGGCAAAGGTACCCCCGATGATGTCGAGATCGCCATCCTCGTCCACATCCACAAACTTCAGGGAGGAGGGCAGCTGGCTGGTGAGTTCACTCAGTGCGTGGGCTTCCCCGGTCAGCACCCGGTCTACGTAGCTATGGAGGGTGAATACAAAGGGAGGAAGGCTATCGCCTGATAGGTTGATTCCTACACGGTAGGCACGAGTGCCCGCCGTGTCGGCAGCTATTTGTAAGGATAGCTCGGTGGATTGGCCGCCTGTGAGGCTGTCGGCCAAGGGGCCATTCTGGGTGACACCCAGCGGCAAGCCCAGGCTATCCTGGAAGTAAAGGGTGGTTTCAGAGGTGTTGGTTACCGTGAGCGCAAGCTCTAGGGGAGTATTGAGTAGGGTGGCGGGTACATCTACCGCCCCTTGGTAATCAATCGCTTGCCCCAACCCCGAAACGGCCAAGGGATAGTCGATGCCTTCTCCTTCCAGGAGTAGGGTAAGGGTATCGTAAGACGCATCATTGGTTACCAACGTGATTTGTTGCTGAAAGGCGCCGGTATCCACCACAGGAAAGCGAAAAGTAGGCCTACTGAAACGCTCTTTGGGGATTAGGGTATCTAACCCTTCCACTTGAACGTCCGATTCGGAGGGGAGAAGGGTTATCAATAAATCGTTGAGACCCTGGCTGTTGTCTAACTCCAAAGGGATGGAGGCGGTACTCCCAATAGGGAGCCGGCCCAGGTCAATCACGTTGTTGGAAAACAGGAAGGTTTTGTTACCATTCGGTAGCAACCGGTAAGGAATCAGGTCGGGCCTGAATATTTCAAATTTGGATCGGAGGCTCAGGGTGAAAACGGGAATGTTGGGGTCGTTGGTCTCAAAAGATAGCTCACCGCGAATATTTCCTTCTTCGTCTGATACCGCTAGTATATCAAAGAAGTACGCATCGGCTCCGCTGTCCAATTCGGTAATGAAATCTTCCTCAAAAAAGAATGGTTCGGAGAGCGCTACCTTAGAAAGGGTAAGCTTCTGGTTGCCCTCATTGTCTAGGTAGAGGCCAATCACTGCGGTGTCACCCGGCTCTACGGTAAAATCGGAGCTGGCACTGCCCGAATTGTCCGGTGTGAAGGGTGCTCGCCTTTGCCAACCAAACTCTAGCACGGCGGAGGAGTCGATCACTTGCCGCTTGATAAAGAACTGATAGGGATTCCGTGAATCCCGGTTGGTACCAATGGAAAGGGTATCCAGGAAATTGCCCGAGGTGTTGTGTTGAATCCAAAAAGATTCGAATTCACTTTCCTGACCCGGGGCGAGCGTGTCCTCTAACAGGGAAAAGTTGACATCTGGGCTTACTACCGGCCGCATCATGTAAAGATCGGTATCGGTAGCGGGGTTACTTATCCGAAGAGTGAGCCGACTATCGGCCCCTCTGAGGTTGATGCCGAAGTCAAGGGTGTCCCCGTAAAAATCGGCATTGAGGCTAGCCTTATTGAAATCCCGGTAGGTGATGTTTATCCCCGGGCTTAGAATCACCACCAATAGATCCAGATCTAGCCGGCCCAGGTCGGGATCGTTGGTGTCTACAAATAAGGTGAGCCGGGAACTGCCCACCCGAAGCCCTTCTGAAAAAGTAAAGGATAGATCCTGAGAAGTACCCGGAGCGATGGATTGGGGGGTATCCAAGAATACCAGGCCCGAGCCGTCATAATGGGACAAGGTAAGGTCCTGATCGCCGGTGTTGGAAAGTGTAAGGAGGAATTGCGGGTCGGAAGAAATGACCGTGGTATCCAGGGTTACTTCATTTCCCTCGATGGGTTCGCCCTTATAGGATACTTCTAACTTGGCCTGGGCAAAGCTGGATAGGCTGAAAATTACCAGCAGTAGGCTTGAGTAGGCTGTTTTCATGTGGGTGTGTGCTTAGAAAAATAGACCCAACGAGATGAAGATGGGTTGTTGGGGGCGAAAGTAAGCACGGACCTTGTGGAAAGGAAGGGAAAGGAACTGGGAAAGCTAGAAAAGCGTGGCCTCACCTGCTTCCGCAAAAAGCTTAGGCTTCAAGAAGCGCGGTGGTTTTTTTCTTTGAGGAAAACTTCTTTTCAGCGGAAACAACCTTTGTGAGAATATGGCATCTACTGGCAGAGGGTCACAGGCCCCAAGGAAGTATATTCGCTGCTCATGCTAAACCTACGAAGGATTCCCAAAGCAAAATTTGGGGACTATTTTATTCTCGCCGCGCGCCTGCTCATCGGCTGGGTCTTTTTCTCATACGGCTTATCCAAGCTGAGGGAGGGGCAGTTTGGCCTGGACGAAGCGGAGCTGATGACACCCCTTTCAGAGCTGAGTCCCTTTCGGATCTCTTGGTATTTGTTTGATATGCAGCCCTTTAAAGCCTTTATCGGGGTGTCTCAAATGCTGTGTGGAGCCTTGCTGATCTGGAACCGGACGCTTCTCCTGGGGGCGTTCATGTTCTTGCCTATTGTGGCTACCATCCTGATCATCGACCTCACCTTTATGCCACCCCCCATGGCAACGGCCTTCGCGTGGCGGCTGTCCTGGTACATCGTGCTCGATCTGCTAATCCTGGGGCACTACCGGGAGCGCATGCTGGTGATCTGGAAGGCCGTTTGGGATGGCGTGGGTACCAAGTTCAAGCACCCCGTTTGGGTATACCTAACGTTGCCAGTTGTGGCCATCTCGCTGGAGGTATTTTCGCCTCGGTTTTTCTTCTACGTACTCACCCGCCCTCGAGAGCTGTTCCGGTCCATTGCGGAGCTTGTGGGGCAGTTTATTTGAGGGCGAGGTTCACTTATCTGGAAGAAACCTCCAACGGGTATTTTGACCGGGGGTAGTGGCGTCTCTCAGCCTCTAACCACCGGGGTAGCGTAAGCATTCTTCAAGTTGTAACCTTAGGTCTTTTGGGTCGTCTACTTGACATACAAACGAACAACCATAAACAACTGAAGATGAATTTTTTACGCTCATTCTTTCGCTTTTTGAAGCGTTTCTTCCTCGTCTTGGCGGTCCTGATTTTAGCTGTCGTGATCGTCTATTTTGTAGCACCGAGTTACGTAAAAGACACCGTGGTGTCTTGGCTCTACCCCACCGTAACCATCAAAGAAGAGCACCTGAACCAGGTTTCGGTGGAGGTGCCCCGGGTGTATGAGTTGATGTACATTGCCTGCACGCTCACGGAAACCTTTCAGGCGGATGATAACCTGATCGGGAGTCGAACCCCGCACTACCTGGCGGAGGTGAAAGCGCATTTTGGTCCGCTAGAGGATCACCCGTTGGTGAAGACCCTGGAAGCAAGGCTGAAGGATAACGCCTATTCGCAGCTGCAGCCTGCCATTCGGCTGTTTTCGATGAATTATGCGCTGCAGAGCGACAATACATTGCTGCCCGATGAGGTTTTTCACGTGAACCCTTTGCTCCTCAAATTATTCAAATCCCAAATTTTCAATTTTCCAGATCATCAGGAGATAATTGAGGATTTTGCCCGTGCCTCCGGTTTTTACCAATTCTATGATCGCCACCTTACCGATTACCAAAGGCTGTACACCCAGTACAATCGACTGTGTGAGTTGCAGACCATGTGGAAGTGGATAGAACAAAGGTGTCCTGCACGATACCATTCTTATCGGGTCATTTTTTCTCCCCTGACGGGAGGCTTTCACAATACCTTACCCGGGTTGAAAGATCCTGAAACTGATTATATGCAAACCTGGATGTTTGTTTCTCCGCCTCCTACCAAACCTTTGGATTCCTTGTCGGCAGAGGAACTGGAGGTGCTGCGAAGCAAAGTGGAACGGGAGGTGTTTACCGAGATTGATCATAATTATGTAAATCCGATTTCGGACTCCTACCAAGACGCCATTGCTCAGGCGATGCCGGATTTTAGGGAATGGAATGGCAAAGAGAGTAGCTATGGCAGCAGCCAGGCTACGTTTAATGAGTACATGACCTGGGGGGTATTTAGCTTGTACGCTACTGAAACCTATTCGGCAGATCAGGTAGATACCATACTCGCCATCCAAGAGGATTTTATGGTGAATTCCAGGAAGTTTTTCCGCTTCCAGGAATTTAACCAAGAACTCATTCGGCAATATGAAATTCATAAGCAGACCTCGGATCAGGTAGCCCTTGAGGCCTTGTATCCTGGCATGCTACAATGGATGGAGGAACAAACCTGAGCCCTAGGGCAACCCTGTTAAAAAATTGACCTAGTAAATCAGGGCGGTATCCAAAGGCATGGCCATGATTCGCTAGCCGATTGCCCAAAATGAAACGGTAGCTATGCTATCCGTTATAATGATTTTTCCCC
>DMST01000287.1:10755-12031 GCA_003454975.1 Cytophagales bacterium
GCGGGGACACCTTGCGCAAGATTCAGGAATCTCTTTGTTCACCGAAGAGGGCGCGTCCCGGCTTCCTGCGAAGGTGGTAGGTCCGGTTTCGCCCGCTACTCATACCCAAAGTCCAGCCTCTACTCTTCGAGTTTACTTCGCAATCGCACCAAGAGCTGTTCTCCTGTTTCTCTAGAAGGGTGTCCTTCGGGTAGCTTTACCTTTCCCATCATAGCCTTCTCAGCCCAGGTCAGTGCTTCAGTATATTCCCCCATCGCTTCGAGTAAGCTCGCCATGTTATTATAGATAGTCGCGGTGCCGAAGTTCTTTTCATCGGAGGCGAGGGCTTTTTCCAGGTAGGTTCGGGCTTCGGCTAACTCCCCGAGGTCTTGGAGCACCACGGCCAAGTTGGAATAGCGAATCGCCGTCTTGGGATGCTCGGTGCCGAAGTTCTTTTCGTCGGAGGCGATCGCTTTTTCCAGGTAGGTCCGGGCTTCGGCGTACTCCCCGAGGGCTTGGAGCACTGCAGCCAGGTTGGAATACGCTCCTGCCGTATTTTTATGATCTAGTCCCAGGTGTTGTTCTGCATAGCGGATGGCTTTTGTATAGTATCCCTTGGCTTCGGTATAGGCTCCCAGTTCATCCAAGACATAAGCAAAGTTATTCCAATACATGGCGGTCCTGGCATGTTCCGGTCCCCACTCGGCTTCAGCAAAGGCCACGGCTTTTTCCCATAGGTTGCGTGCACGTACGTACTTCCCTTGCTGTACGTAGATCCTGCCCAATTTATCCCAAAACTTTGCCAGTTTCGGATCTACAGGTAGCCCCACGTGGTCAATGACTCGCTGTAGCGCCTCCCCAAAGGGCAGCCAGGGGAAGAAGTCCACCGGATTGTCCTTGAATTGATCGTAGTTGAGCTTTTGGGTGAGGACGGAGATCACCGGGGCCAGCACCTCCCGGCTTGGGGGAGACTGATCCAATACCACCGTCTGCACCACTTGATGCAGCTTGTAGGCACCATCGCTTTTAAGGAGCCAGCCGAGGTCGACCAAATCAAGTACAAGGTCCAACACGTCCAGTGCTTTCGTGGTCGGTGGCGTTGCATCGTCTTCCTGATCCTCCGCTTCGCTGCGTGACCCGGCCAAGAGCTCGGTCAACCGGGCCGCGTCGTGGTAATCGCTGGGCAGGCAGGCCATGCGTTGCAGCAGGGTGATCGGTTCGGGGGACAAATCCGCTAACGTCCAAAGGGAGCTAAGGTAGCTGGCTACCCGATCAACGCGCTCGCCTACCTGGCGGT
>DMST01000287.1:12093-12676 GCA_003454975.1 Cytophagales bacterium
GTCGGTGGTGAGCGCCTCGCGCAGCGTAGCAAAAGCATAGTCCGGGCGGCGCTGGGCCGTTTTGGCCAGCACCTCCACCGTCAGGGTATGGCGGTCTACCGCCTGCACCAATTCGGTGACGTGGGCATTGGTCAGGTCTTCTCGAGTGCAGTGGCGGCGAAAGAGGTCGTGGGCCTGGGCCTCACTCAGGAAGTCGAGGGGCAGTCGGGAGAAGCTATCCAAGGCTTCGCGGGAGGTGAGCAGTATATGCCAGCCCGGGGCTTTGGGCAGGCGGTGTACCCAGGCGTTGAGGTCGGCCTTGGCATCGTCGATCACCAGCAGGTTGGGCCCAGGGAGGGCTTGCAGGCCGTCTAGCATGCGTTCCGCGAGGGCTTCGGGGTCCGTAAGTTCCTCGGGGATTTCCAGCTTGCGTCGCAGGCGCGGGGCTTGGGTTAGGTCTTGGGTAAAGTCCTCGGTGGTTTGGGTGAGCCAGGCCACGTGGCGGTAGTCCGTCCAGTGGGTGTGTACGTAGGCCTGGGCCAGGGCCGTCTTGCCCAGCCCGCCCATGCCGTGCATCACCACCACCTGCTGCTGGGTTACTAGC
>DMST01000287.1:12783-15671 GCA_003454975.1 Cytophagales bacterium
TGGGGAGCCGGGCGGCTCGGCATTTCTGCCGTCAGCTGCTGGGTAGTAGCTTCGGCAGCCTTCGGTTTTTCTTGGGTTACGGACGGCGGTGCCTCCTGGGGATAGGGGGTAGGCTTTGGGGAATCGTCAAGCAGCCGATCCAATTCTTGGTTGAGTTGCGTCCACAGGTGATGGGGCCCGTCGTATTGGGCCCAGAAATGGCCGAGCGCATCCAAACGGGTTTGGAAATCCAGTCTTTTGTTGGCTTCACGAATGGCTTCCTCGGTATTGGGAAGGTCCTTGGAAAAGAAATAGGTCAGGATTTTCGGGGTACCTTTTGCGTGAAAGCCCGCGAGTGCGGCATCAAATTCCTCTTCGGTGAACTTCCCTACCTTTGTCCACGCCAGCAAAACGAGCAGGTCGGCGCCTTCTACCTTCTTATTGTATTCGTCCTGGCTGCGCGTTTGGCTCATCACTGCCGATTCCTTTTCCCAAAAGATCAGCCTGATGTATTGTCCTTGGCCCACCAAGACATCGTTCTTCGCGGCAATCTGACGCTCCAAGAACTGGCGTTCGGGGGCTAATTCTTCGGAGGAAGCAAGGAAGACCTGTAGGGTACGCATAGGCGAGTCGGCGCTGGAAGTTTGACCGCCAAAAAGATACGGAATTTAGGGAAAGGAGAAATACGTATGAATACACAAGACCTCGGAAGTGCTAGGAGGTCATTTACCGCGAGGCCTTTGCTCCGCTAGGAGGTGAATAATCCGGGGCAGGGTTTTCATGATTCGTCCCCTGATTGCCTAATAAAAACGGTAACTCTCTCAGCTATACGTTGGGTAAACAGTGCCTTAGAAGCCATTCTTTAAAAAAAAAACAGATCGCAATGGCCGGAAATCAGCCTTTTTATGGCTAGTATTTTAAAGAAGAAAGCGGGTAGGCCCGAAAATTCAGCGGGGGGTGGGTGAGCCTTGTGCGGGGAAGCCTACGCGGCCTGGTATCAAACTTTCTTGATTTTTCTTTGTGGTTCGGCACTCCGACGGCCGCCGCGCGGTTCGTTTCTTTTTATCAAATCTCCAGGTTGTGAGCACCCCTCCATAGAGGAGGAAACTAATGTCTAGCTTCAACTATACTATACTGGGGGTAGGCCCGGCCCAACAGCGGGGAGCGGGGAGGTTTTTGCGCGATGGAAGTCATTGTTGGGCCTAGACCTTTTTGGTTACTTTTTGGGGCGATGCCAAAAAGTAACAACCAACGGACCTGCCTTATCGAAGAAGCTCTTTTGAGGCAATTGGCCCCCCTATTCAAACTTGTTTATTAAGAGCGGCTCCCCGCCGGGAAAAAGACATGAACTACCAGCCAACTAACCGGCAGTAAAACGGCACAATTGAGTGAGAAATCCTGAATATTTAGTGTTTACAGACAACTATTGTGAGTGAGTGTAATCTTTTAGTTCATAGCGGAATACAAAGAAACGGATAACTCAGCTATACAATTGACCTTCAGGGTATTGTAATGATATTTTCCAGCCGCAGCGAGCTCATGCATCGCGCCGCTACGGCTGGGAAACCTTGCCATTGGATCAGTAATGTAGTTCCGATTTCACCCTACCGCCTCAAGGCCTCCACCGCAGCGTCCAGCATGGGATCACGGTTGGCGGCCAGGTCCTCAGGGGTATTCTCTACGAGGATATCCGGTACATGGCCTATGCGCTCAATGCTGACGTCCTCACCGTTGCGGTAGTCGCCTACGGACACGCCGTAGAACCAGGTGTTGGGTAGCTGGCGGGTGACTACTTCGGAGAAGGCCCCTGTGGTGGTATCACCCACCTGCAACACGTGCGGGAACTTCTTCATAGCAAAGGTGAACGTCTCCGCCGCACTTACCGAGTAGCGGTTCGTGAGCAGACTCACAGGGCGGTGGTAGGGCTCCTCAGTTTCAGGCTCTACGTACCACTCGCGGGGCTCCTCAAAGTCATCGGGGCCAGGGCCAGTTTTGTAGCGCGAAACCATGTAGCGGTGCCGGCCATCGGCAAAGTAGCTGGCAATCAGTCGGCTGGCCTCGTCGGAGCCGCCGGAGTTGTTGCGGATGTCCACCACCATGCCCACCGTGTTGGCCAAGTCTTCCATCATTTGGTCCAGAAATCCCCGGTAGCCCTTCAGGTCGTCGGCCATACCGCCCATGTAGAGGTAGCCCACGCTGTCGTGTATGGTGCCGTAAAAGATGACGTCTTCGATGTTTTTGATCACCTCCACCTCTTCTAAGGCCCGCTCCTTATCAAAATCCTCAAACCCGGCCCGCTCCAGGCGGCCGTAGATACCCCCTTCGTAATCCTCGAAGGGAGCCGTTTCGGAGGGAGTGAGGAACACGTGCGAATCATCCAGTACGTCGATCAGGTCCGTAAGAGCTTCATACAACCCTTGGTCAGTAGGGTTTTGCTCCAGCTCCACCCGACGATCGGCGGCAATGCTGGCCCAGTCAATGCCCAATACGGGAAAGCCGCCGTACTTCTGTTGGAAGTCATCCACGAAGACATCGTAGTTGCTCAATACGGTATTTTCTGCTTCGGGTCCCAGCAGTACGTCGTCGCAGCCGCTGCTCATGGTGATGAGCATCAGGACGCCTAAGCCCGCTATGAGTGTGTTTTTGTGTAGCATGTGAGGGGTGGAGTTAGAGTTGACGACTGATTCCGATGGTGGCGAGGCCTTGGTAGCCCCAGAAGTCCAGTGGCAAGGCATCGTGCCACCACAGGAAGTCGTACCGGGCCTGGGCGGACCAGCGGTCCGAAAAAGTGTGTTGGTACGCTACCCGGGCGTGGAAACGCTGATAGGTGTCCCACCAAACTAGCTTGGTGCCTTTCTTCAGAATAGAACTGACCCCTGGTACTTCGCCCTCCACGCGGGGAACCTGGT
>DMST01000287.1:15795-16082 GCA_003454975.1 Cytophagales bacterium
GCTCGGGCGAGAGGGCCCCCTGACCAAACAACCAAGGGAACTCGCCCATGGCTTCAAAATCCACCATCACGTCTTGCTGCAGCACACCCCCCAGCCAGAGAGAGCCGCCCTCGGTTTGGACAATGGGGTGGGCATAGCGCACCGATAGGGTGGCACTGGTGGTCGTCAGTTCGGAGGGCTTCCAGCGCAGGTCCTTATTCTTTACCTGCATGTCCTGTAGACTCATAGAGAGGCCTACTTCCCAGTAGGCCTCATCGTGAAGCCGTTCGTAGCCCAGGCCCAGGGCC
>DMST01000287.1:16109-17354 GCA_003454975.1 Cytophagales bacterium
CCGTTGGCCTGGTGAATGATGGGATTGGCCTGTTGGTCCAGGATACTCGCGTGTTGGTATCCGCCGCGCAGGGTCACTAGCGACTGCTGTGCCCGCGCAGGGTAGGAGAGGGCGGCGGTGGCCAAAAGTGCCAGCCCAAGTCCTACAGATTTCAAAAAGTGTTGCTTCATCATTGCATTTGAGTTTCATGCAAGCTTACTGGGTATTGCCCGATGGCGTTGGGCAAAACAGGCCCTAATTTGCTGAAAAGGACGCTTGCGAGCACGAAACGGACGTCCGTTTGATGGGCTAGACGGGTTGGATCCAGCGCTTGAAGGCGGCCAGGCGGTTTTTGTTGAGTAGGGCTTCCTCCTCCCAGTCGGGAAGGAGCGTAACCACCGTTTGGCGGTTAGCCAGGGTTTGGTACCCCTTCACGGCCTGCCGGTGCACTAGCAGCTGGCGATTGACCCGAAATAGATCCTGCGAAGCAAAGGATTCCTCCACGTGCGCTAGTGATTGGTCCATCAGGTGGCTTTCACCTTCAGAGAAGACCCAGTAGTTGAGGTCGTTTTTGCGGTAGCAGTAGGCGAGCTGGTCTAGCGTGACCCGGTACTTGGTGCCGCCCTTGCTTAGCCAAAGCTCCTCAGGAGGAGAGGAGTGGGGAGCTTCCCGGAGCTTTTCGGTGGCCTGCGCCGTGTGCTTTTGGGCCTGGACCATGAAATACCGTTGGTACCACCATTGTACGCCTACCGAAAGGGCGAGTACAATGGGGGTATCCGTATAGATGATCCGATGCAGGGAAAACTCAAACCCCATGAGTTTATTGAGCCCGTAGGTGCCAAAGCCATCCAGCAGGACGATGAGGGGCAAGCTGATGCTGAGCTGTGCTACCCACCGGCGCCGGTGCGAGGTAGTGTGCCAGGGCATGGTTTTGTCAAAGTGCAATATGGTGACCAGAAAGATGGTCCAGGCGATGGCTCCCAAGCTGAGATTTGCGAACATTTTGGCATACAGTACCCTATCCGCAAAGGTATGGGGGGTGCCGAGTACGGTGCCCAAAAACACCACGATGGGGATGCCGACGGCTATCCACCAGCGGGGGTATTTTACTCGTAAGTCCTTGACGGGTTCAAGGGGTGTTGCCATTTCAGGTGCCTGTTTAGCAGCAAACCTAGTAGGTTTTATGAATTTGTGGAAAAGGGTAGAAAGAGTATCCATCTCTTATGCAGAAACTATCGCGGGCCTCCTGGCCCGTGATGGCCTCCC
>DMST01000287.1:17446-17767 GCA_003454975.1 Cytophagales bacterium
CCGAGGCAGGAGCCTCGAAACAGAGTTAAAAGAAGCCGAAGGAAACGGTTCGGCGGGGACGCCAATTGCAGGTGGGACTTCCACCAAACACCCTACAAACCATTACTTAGTAAAAAGTAGAACAAATGTAAAACCGATTGTTTATGTTTGTTCTACAATTTACAATCATATATGAAAGAATCGAAGCTGGGTGACTTTGAAGAGACCCTGTTGTTGATTGTGGGCATACTGAAAGAGGAGGCGTACGCCTTCCGCATTTCGGAGGAGTTCGAGAACCAAACGGAGCGAAAAACCTCCATCGGGTCGGTGCACGCCACGCTA
>DMST01000287.1:17841-18018 GCA_003454975.1 Cytophagales bacterium
GCCACCAAGGAGCGGGGAGGTCGCCGCAAGCGCATTTATGAGATCACCGCCGAGGGCTACCGGGCACTGGAGATTTCTCGCGACCTCAAGCTTTCGCTGTGGCGGCAGTTTCCGGCCTTTGCCAACGGGTTCAACCTTAGTTTCGAATGATGGAGCCGCAACCTCCCAAATCCGCTC
>DMST01000287.1:18068-19445 GCA_003454975.1 Cytophagales bacterium
GGTTCTTACTTTTTTTTCTGCGTAGCGAATTGGCAGAAGAAGTTCTCGGCGATCTCGGCGAGAAGTTCGATGCTGTGCGGGCCAGGCACTCGCTGCGCAGAGCGCAACACAACTATTGGTACCAGGTATTCCGCTACCTGCGGCCCTTTGCTGTCAAACGAATTAGGTCAAACTCAATACTATACCCTATGATTAGGCACAACTTCCTTATCAGTTTCCGCTTGCTGCTGAAGAACAAAGGTTTTTCGGCGCTCAACATCGGTGGCCTTGCCCTGGGCATGACGGTCGCCATGCTCATTGGCTTATGGATTGCCGATGAGTTCACCTTCAACCGCCACCACGAGCACTACGACCGCCTGGTGCAGGTACTCACCCTGGACCAAGAGGACGGTATATGGGAGGTAAACGACTCCCACGTAGGCATGGCGGGTGTGTTTATGTCCGAAAACTACAGCAACTACTTCGAGTACGTATCCAGTACGTTTTACCGGCCGGGTCCACAGCTCTTCGAGGTAGGTGACCTCGTGAGCGAGGAGATGGGCTACGTATTTCAGGAAGACTTCCCTGAAATGGTTTCCCTAGAGATGCTGGTGGGTACTCGAGCCGGGCTGGAAGATCCCAGCGGTATCCTCATCTCTCGCTCACTAGCACAAAAGTACTTTGGTGAGCAAGACCCCATGGGCCAGTTCATCACCCTCAATACCAAACGGGAAATGGTCGTCAAGGGGGTTTTCGAGGACCTCCCTCAAAATAGCACTTGGGGTGATGCGCAGTTCTTTCTATCCATGGCATTGGCCTACAACGAGAACAATCCCTACGCCTGGGACAACTGGAACATGAAGCTGTACGCCAAACTGCAGGAAAATGTGGCTATGGAGGACGCCTCCCTGGCTATAAAAGAAATGCTGCTGCCACATATGGACTTTGGCGATGAACCCCGCACGCTGTTTCTCCATCCCATGGAAGACTGGCACCTGCGCAGCACCTTCGAGAACGGCGTACCCAGCACCAGCCCGCGCATGAAGTACATCCGGCTCTACGCCATCATTGGCGTGCTGGTGCTGCTCATTGCCTTTATCAACTTTGTGAACCTGAACACCGCCCGTTTTCAGCAGCGGGGCAAAGAAGTAGGCGTGCGCAAAACGATGGGTTCTTATCGCAGCCAACTCGTCAGCCAGTACCTATCCGAGTCCACGCTCTACTCACTGGCAGCTTTTATCCTCTCCCTGGTCATCGTTTGGGCCGTTTTGCCGGGGTTCAATGTGCTGGCTAGCAAGCAGCTCACCCTGCCGGTAAGTAGCCTCATCTTCTGGGGCTTGGGTATCGGTAGTGTGCTGCTCTCGGCCCTGCTGGCCGGTAGCTACCCGGCTACCTTCC
>DMST01000290.1:0-1524 GCA_003454975.1 Cytophagales bacterium
TACGGCGGCGGCCACTGCCCTGAAAGGGTACATTGAGGATCCTAGAAAGTACCTGAACTAAGCAATGGAAAAGATAAATACGATTCTCTCCACGGGCATCCCCTTACCGGTAGAGGATATCGATACCGACCAAATCATCCCGGCGCGCTTTCTGAAGGCGACAACTCGGGAGGGCTTTGGCGAAAAGCTCTTTCACGATTGGCGTTTTGATCCTGAAGGGCAACCCAACCCGGAGTTTGTACTGAACCAAACCAAGTATACAGGTAGCGTGCTGGTGGCCGGCAACAATTTCGGTTGCGGCAGTAGCCGTGAACACGCCGTGTGGGCTCTGTACGACTACGGTTTTCGTGTGGTGATTGCGCCTCAATTTGCCGATATCTTCAAGAACAATGCGCTAAACAACGGGCTGTTGCCTGTAGCCTTGGCCACTGAGGTGGTAGCCAAACTACAGGCTACTATTGAGGAGAATCCTGCGGTGCAGTTCAAGGTAGATCTGGAAAGCCAATCGGTTTGGCTGGACGGCCAGCAGATTGGAGAGTTCGACGTGAACGCTTACAAGAAGCACTGCCTACAAAACGGCTTCGACGATACGGACTTCTTGTTGAGCATACTGGATGAGGTAGAAACTTTTGAGAAAACCCACATAACTTTTTAAGCATGGGACAGTGGAAGATCATGGTATTGCCCGGTGATGGAATCGGGCCGGAAGTAACCCACCAAGCGGTTCAAATACTGCAGGCGGTAGGTACTCGCTTTGGACATACCTTCACCCTGGACTACGGCCTCATTGGTGCGGCTGCCATTTTTGAAGAAGGGGTGCCCTTGCCAGAAGATACGCTCGCTAGATGCAAAGAGTCAGATGCCGTGCTGCTTGGCGCCATCGGTCACCCTGACTTTGACAATAACCCCGAGGCGAAAGTACGCCCGGAGCAAGGCTTGTTGGCTTTGCGCAAATCATTGGATTTGTTCTCTAACATCCGCCCGGTTACCCTGTATCCAAGTTTGATTGAGTCTTCGCCGCTAAAGGCGGACCGTCTGGAAGGAGTAGATATGGAGATATACCGGGAGCTGACTGGTGGCTTGTACTTCGGAGAGAAAACCCGTACCGCCGACGAAGCTTCGGACTTGTGTAGCTATACCCGCCCGGAGATTGAGCGAATTGCTCACCAGGCTTTTAAGGCGGCTAAGAATCGGCGAGGTAAATTAACCTTGGTGGATAAGGCCAACGTGCTGGATACCAGTCGCTTGTGGCGCTCCATCGTCACCGAGATGGCAAAAGAATATCCTGATGTGGAACTGGATTTTATGTTCGTGGACAACGCTGCGATGCAGCTGATTGTGAACCCAGCTCACTTCGACGTGATGCTGACTGAGAACATGTTCGGCGACATCCTATCAGATGAGGCTAGCGTCTTGTCCGGTTCGCTGGGTATGCTGCCTTCGGCCTCTATCGGAACACACGGGGCCATGTTTGAGCCCGTACACGGCTCCTATCCGCAAGCTGCGGGGCAGGACCGCGCCAAC
>DMST01000290.1:1574-6444 GCA_003454975.1 Cytophagales bacterium
TACCATCCTGTCAGTAGGCATGATGCTGACCTATTTCGGTCTGCATGATGAGGCTCAAGCTGTGAAAGAGTCCATCGATTGGGCTCTGGAAAAGGAAGTGGGTACCGAGGACTTGTTCCCCGAGGGGGCTTTGCCTCAAAGTGCCGTTGGTAATCTTCTAGTAACTCACATCGCTGAGGGTGCTGAGAAAGCCACAGAAAAGATCAATGTTTCGAAAATGGCGGCTTTGTAAGCCGAAAAGATATTTATTATAACGGTAGTATTGAGAAAGCCACCTCCGCTAGAGGTGGCCTTCTTTTTTATTTTTTATCAAAAAACTCAAAGCACTTTCCTCACTTGTACGCCTAAAGTTCAAAGGAGGTGTATTGGCTCATCCTGGCTTATACCCTCACACCAATCAAGGTACAATCATCCGTTTGAGGGGTTTCGGCCTGCCAGCTTTCCATACTCCTTTCAAAGGCGACTTGTTGTTCGGCCATGGGAAGATGGGAATTGGCTAGCAACACGGTTTTCATTTGCTTGCGATTAAACTTACGATCTTCTGGCCCACCAAACTGATCAATGTAGCCATCAGTATAAAGATAAATCTGATCCCCTGCTTCCAACGAAAGGAGCTCGGCAGTAAAGGGACGCTCCTTCAAGTAATGGCCTACAGGATTCTTGACAGGCTTTAGCTCCATGAGTTCGTCGTTTCGTAATAGGAATACTCCATTATTGGCTCCAGCAAAAGTCAATTCCCTCTGCTCATGATCAAAAACACAGACTGAAGCATCCATGCCGTCCTGCTGTTCGTTCTGCCGGAACGATTTTTTGATGCCCTCGCGCAGCCGCTCCAGAATCTCTTCCGGGGCCAGAAGGCCCTGCTGCATGATTACGTCCTCGATGAGGGTAATGCCCAGCATGCTCATAAACGCTCCGGGTACGCCGTGGCCCGTACAGTCGGCGCAGATGATGATCGTCTTGCCGTCTCGCTCACCAAACCAGTAGAAGTCACCACTTACGATGTCACGCGGCTTGAAGGAGATAAAATGATCCTCAAATCGCTGCTCTAAGAGCTGCCCCACCGGGATCACCGCCTTCTGGATGCGTTCCGCATAACTGATGCTGGACAGGATCTGCTCGTGCTGATGCTCGATGCGTTTGTTCTTCTCACCCAGCTCATCGTTCGCTTTCTTTAGTGCCTCCTCAGCCTGGTAGCCGGACACCGAATAACGGTTAATCAAGAGGGTAAGTACCAGTATTGCGGTAATGGCCCCTGATAAAAAGAATGAATCCACCAAGGCTGGAGGGAGGGTGTAGACTCCGTTCTGAAAAAAGAGATATAATACCGAGAAAGTGATACCAATGAGGACCAATACAGCCACTTGAAATTTCCTGCTCCAGGTAGGGTTGAAGAAGCTGAGTCCCGCCAAGTAGACCAGAAAGTATTGGAAACCGATTGACCAACCTAGATAGTAGGTGCCTAGTACTTGGTGCACATAGAGTTCGAAGAAAGCGATGGCGAAGGCTAGTTGGTGTCTTCCTAACCGGTTCAAGGCTAGGGCTAGCCCAAAAGATGGAACGCTGATGAGGAGATTAAACCACATCATCTCCGGGATATCCAGTAGGTAGAAACCAAAGACCAACCCGATGTGAAAAAGACCGAAACGGTAGGCCCGCTGGGTTATCTGATAAAACTTTTCATTTTCCGGTTTTACCCGGTTAGGAATAAAGAATGACATAGGCTCATGCTTTGATAATCCAAAGGTAGGATAGTCCTCAGGCGGGAGGGGAACACAATCTTTGGGTTTTCTAACACATATCCCATTAGTTCAGGGTGCTCTATTATGAGGTACAATTGGTCCATTAATGATGCCCTGTGGTTGCTGCCCCCAATAGTTTCTTCATTTCTAGAATTAATGATTTGACTCACGTTGGAAAATTTGAGGCTTCCTGCGATCAATTGGGGGGAGCAAGTAGTAGTTAAATGCCTGTAATGGATTTCTGTCCCCGATGGGACGAAACGGGCAATCGGTTTGGGATTCCCCTGACTTGTGAAGGGGAGGGTGTCCTAAGCCCAAAGCTACTTCCTGACATAAAGGTTAATCTAACCAAGCTATTTGCGGGCTCATACTGCGTTTGAATATGGAATTGTTGAAACTTAACCCCGGTCTTGCTCAAGTTTAGCGATCTTTCTAGAGGTCAGTACTAATTTCCGCTGCTTCCTCCACCAAATTGGTAAAACGCTAGAAAGATGATCCAATCACCTGTTCGTGCAATTTTATGGGTATTGATTTCGCTCAATGGTTTTGGCCATATGCAAGCCTACCCTACACGAGATAGCCTTTGGAAAACTTGGTATTCCCCTTCTCTCCCTGATTCTGTACGGCTTACTGCTTTGTATAAGTTGTCCTTTTCAGAATACTTTGAAACCCAACCGGATAGCGCCGCTTTGTTGGCTAATTGGCTCCTGGAGGAGTCAAATGCCTTAGGGTATGCCAAAGGACAGGCCCAAGCTTGGATGGTTTTGGGACTTCATGAGCAACAGTCCGGTAGAGCAGATTCTGCTGAGGTTTGGGGTAAACGAAGTCTAGATTTATTTCTCAGTGTTGGTGATTATAATGACTTGCCACAGGTTTATAACCTCTTGGCGGTCATTCATAGTGAGCGGAGTGACTATTTGGAGTCCATTGGATATTTCAGGAAAGGAATTGCCTTACTTAATACACCAAAAGGGAGGAAGTTAAAGGCCCGGATGTTGGGCAACTTGGGTAATTTATTTAAGGCCCTTGGAGACTACCCGTTATCCAAAGCGTACTATGCTCAGAGTCTGGCTTTGAAGGAGTCTTTAGGAGATTCGGTAGGAGCAGCCATCACGCATATCAATTTGGGAGTGATTTTGGAGGAGACTCGGGAGTACCCTGGTGCATTAGAAAACTATCAATCAAGTTTAGCAACTTTTTCCAGGCTTAATTTTCCGGTGGGAGTGGTTTCTAGTCAGAATGGCCTGGGTAGCATTTTTTTGGCCATGGGGCAGTTTGAGAAAGCACTGGACTATGCTAACCAAAGCCTAAAGCTATCGGAAGCCTTGAGTTATTCAGAAGGGAATATGTTCAATCACTTGCTTTTTGCCAGAATATATGCCGAACAGATGCGGTATGAGGAGTCACTTTCCTCGGGCCAAAAGGCCCTATCTCAAGCACGGATTTCGGGGAATTCAGAAGTGATTCGGGACGCTACCAAGGTGCTCTATGAGGTGTATAAACAATTGGGCAGGCCTGCGGAGGCTCTGGAAGCTCAAACACTATACATTGCTATGCGCGATAGCTTAAGCAATGAGGCGGTCCAGCGCCAATTGCTCCGGCAAGAATTCGAACAGCAAGCCGTTCTGGATAGCACGCAAGCCGCACAAGCGCTTGAACTGAGCGAAGCACGGCTCAGTGCGGAGCAAAATTTGCGTGAGTTACAGAATCGTTTTTTTCTCCTTGCTTTGACGCTCACAGGGTTATTTGGTACGTTCATTTGGAATCGGTTCCGCATTACCCGCAGGCAGAATGGTATCATTTCGGACCAAAAGGCTCAAGTAGATTTGGCGCTGAGACAAGTGGATGAGCAGAATCAGAAACTTGAGTTGGCTTATCAGCAGCTGGCTTCCAAAAACCGAGAGGTGATGGATTCTATCCGTTATGCTCGGCGGATTCAACAGGCTTTGCTACCACCACCTGACCGTTTACAGAGCATCTTTCCTACCCATTTCATTTACTATCAGCCCAAGGCGGTAGTTTCAGGAGATTTTTACTGGGTTCGTCAATATAAAGATACGGTGTGGTTGGCGGTAGCCGATTGTACCGGACATGGAGTGCCCGGAGCAATGATTGGTGGGATTTGTCATAGTGGGCTTAGTCAGGCCTTTGAAGAAATGCCTACTGCAGAGCCAGGAAGAATCCTTGACAGGACTCGCGAACTGGTCTTGAGTGAATTTGAGGTAGCGAGTACCGGACTGTCTGATGGTATGGATATCGTACTCTGCCGGATACAGGGTGATTCACTGGCATTTGCTGGAGCATACCGCCCCCTGTGGATTGTACGGGCTTCGAACGAGGTACACCAACTTTCTGGTCAACGGATGAAGGTCACCCAAGGAGAAAAATGCCAGCTCATTGAATTTTCGGGAGATCGACAATCCATTGGTAAGGAGCACACTACCCGGCTATTTTCTACCCAAACCTTCACCCTGGAGGCGGGCGATACCTTGTACTTGTTCACCGATGGTTATCAAGACCAGTTTCATCAGGATACCGGGAAAAAGTTTTTGCCCAGGCGTCTAAGAGAATTGATTTTCCAGTTGAATGGGTATTCCCTGGATGACCAACAGAAAATGCTTGCCGAAACTTTTAGTACTTGGAAGGGCGAGACGGAACAAGTGGATGATGTTTGTGTACTAGGTGTTAGGGTATAGCATTATAAAGGTCAGCCAGTGCTTACTCAGCACAGCCGCCTGCTATTCCTCCTTTACATCCTCATCCGGCAGAATCTCAATATCTGAGATCAGGATGCGCTCAGAGATTTGCTGTCCGGTGAGTGTAGCGGCCAAGCCGCCAAGAGCAGTTTCCTTGTAGCGGTCTTCCATGCTGTTGCCAATCTCACCCATGGCGTCTACACATTCGTCTACGGGAATCACGGCAGAGACCTGCGCCAGGGCAATTTGCGCCGAGGAGTTGGCGATGGCCGCGGCACTGGCGTTGCGCACCACACAGGGCACCTCTACCAGCCCCGCTACGGGGTCGCATACCAAACCCAGCATACACTGGATGGTGATGGCCACGGCATTGAAAACGCTGTCGTTGTCTCCGCCTAGGCAATACACCATGGCTCCGGCGGCCATGGCAGC
>DMST01000378.1 GCA_003454975.1 Cytophagales bacterium
GTATCCGCCAGGAAGTAGGTACCCTTGCTGTTGTTAATAATATACATACCCGCCACACGCTTGACGTCCTCACGCATGCCAATTACCTGCAGCGCAGGGGCTACCGTGCGTGGGTAGTCTTTGGTCAAGCCAGAAATCAACGCATCCGCTTCGCCGGCCTCTACCATGGCAGCACCAAAGTAATTACGCTCCCGCATTAGTTTGCGGGTTTCATAAGGAGTAATCCCTTTACGCTTACGCTTTTGGTACAGAATATCTGCGTAATTATGCCGTGTTTCTTCTTCCTCGTGTGGGTCCAAGATGGGGCAATCCTCCAAATCCGTCAGACCGTTTTCCCGAATGATTCCTTTGATCTTCTCCACATTACCCAACAGAATAGGCAATCCGATACCCTCGTCCATCACAATTTGTGCGGCCTTGAGTATCTTTTGATTATCCGCTTCTGCAAAAACTACCCGCTTAGGCAAACGGCGCGCCCGGGTGATGATGGACGACATCAGCTTTTGGTCGATACCAATTCTGCGTTGCAGTTCCAGGCTGTACCCCTCCCAATCTTCGATGGTTGTACGCGCCACACCACTTTCAATGGCTGCTTTGGCTACAGCCGGTGAAATGGTGGTAATCAACCGAGGATCTAGTGGCTTGGGAATCAGATATTTAGGACCAAAAGAAATCTTCTTCTCTCCGTATGCGCGGTTCACAATTTCAGGCACCGTTTCCTTTGCCAAATCAGCCAGAGCCTTTACCGCTGCCAGCTTCATCTCTTCATTGATCTTGGTGGCCCGTACGTCCAACGCACCACGGAAAATGAAGGGGAAGCCCAACACGTTGTTTACTTGGTTAGGATGGTCAGATCGGCCGGTGGCCATAATAATATCCTCACGGGCAGCCATGGCCTCCGCATAGGGGATCTCAGGATCAGGGTTGGCCAAGGCAAAAACAATGGGGCGATCAGCCATTTGCTTGATCATTTCGCCTGACACAACATTGCCTACAGAGAGCCCCAAGAACATATCCGCACCCTTTAGTGCATTTTCTAAGGTATCCACATCACGGTCAGTAGCGAACTGAGCTTTTACTTCATCCAGATCCTCACGGTCTTTCCGGATGACTCCACTCCGATCACACATGATGATGTTTTCCTTCTTGGCTCCTACTTCCAGATAGAGCTTTGAGCACGCTATGGCCGAGGCTCCGGCGCCATTTACTACGATGACAACATCTTCAATCTTTTTGTCGGCAAGCTCCAATGCATTGAGTAATGCAGCTGCAGAAATGATTGCGGTACCGTGCTGGTCATCGTGCATCACCGGGATATTCATCTTCTCCTTCAGCTCAGACTCAATCTTGAAGCTTTCAGGAGCTTTAATATCCTCCAGGTTTACCCCTCCAAAGGTAGGTTCCAGGCTCTTTACTATATGGATAAGTTTGTCAGGATCCTTCTCATCGATCTCGATGTCAAACACATCGATTCCCGCAAATTTCTTGAAAAGTACCCCTTTCCCTTCCATTACCGGCTTTGAGGCTTCGGGGCCAATATCTCCAAGGCCTAGTACCGCTGTTCCATTAGAAATTACGGCTACCAAGTTGCCTTTTGCGGTGTATTTATAAACATCCTCTGGGTTATCAGCAATGTCCTTACAGGGCTCCGCTACGCCTGGCGAATAGGCCAAGGCGAGGTCTAGTTGTGAGCTCAGTACTTTGGTAGGAACTACTTCTATTTTACCCGGTTTACCATCCTGGTGGTGGTAATTGAGGGCATCTTCGCGGCGAATTTTAATACTCATTCCGTCCGTTGGTTTTTGATGTAGTTTGAAATTGGTGGAAATAAAAAAAGCAGACGTTTCCGTCTGCTAAGGTAGTAGAATTTCGATGGGGAGTAATAGGTCAGGTACCCGTAATGTCCTTCACCACACGGAAGGTATCCAGTATGACTTCCATTTCCATCATGTAAGGCCGTTTCTCCGTGCCAGGTGCGGCCACATATCCCTCAAAATAGATCAGCCGATTGCGCTCCTCATCTACCAATGCATAGGCAATATACGGACCACCCAAGCTAATGTCGCTGAGCCTCCAAAGGCCGCGAACTTCTACCGCATACTGCCCATGATAGTTCATTTCAGCATGCTCAAAATTCTCTAGTTGGCGCTCCATTACGATGGATTCTTTTTGTGGATCACGCACATATTTCTTCGTGATTCGGTCACGGAGCGCTTGCATACCTTCCGGAGTAAAAACCTTATCGTCCGTATAGGGCTCAGAGTAAATAAATACACCCCGGTCTACATCCAGGCCTTGGTCTCGGCGACGAAGCCACACAAACTGCGGTTGGTTGTACGCTAACTCATAGCCTCTGGGAATGGAAATAGTAAACCTGTGCTCTCGCTCAATCCTTTCCATCAAGCCATTTTCCTTTACCCGGAACAGCGTTTTTCCCAACCGGTCATTTTCCACCTTGGTAAAGAACTTACGTAGCCACTCTCTATGCTCCACTATGTTGTTTACCAATTCCTCTTCATTCCTTCCGAATAGGTGCATCACTTTTTGCCCAATGGCAAACTCATCGGTCTTGATAAAATGAAACTTGGTAGGATCACTGTTGATTTCAGCGATTGAGCTTTCAGTAAAATTGCGGCGCAACCGCTTACCTGCGCGGCTCTTGTTATCCAAGGTAGCCACATAGATCAGGTTTTTCATGCCCCGAAATACCTTGCTCATATCCTTAGGATCAATATTGCGCAAAGTAAACATGGGTTCAGGCTGGGGTAAACCAGGCATTTTGATGGCGAAAGTCTTCCGAATCTCTTTACCCAAGGGACCGTTCCATTGATCGGGATCGATGATAAAAAACATCTCGCCTGGGGCACCTGTTGCCGGGGGGCGAAGGTCTCCCCCACCGCTAGCCGCTGTGGGGCGGCTATCACCAATGGTAGAGGCGGTGTTGGTGCTGTCGCAACCGGTGTTAACAATTAGTAAGGACAATAAGAGAAAGAAGACGTTTTTCATCATGTATGCGCCGTTTAATCGATGAACGTACGAATATAACTAAAAGTTTAGTGAATGATAGAGTGCCAAGGGATTCGCCTTTGAATAGATCGGAGGGCAAACCCTAAGAGCTACGAAAGTATCCACTACGTAAAGTACTTTTTCCACCAGTTTTGAAATACAACCAACGCCCAAACTCGAGCATGAGCATCGCCCGGATTCCGGGAAAAGAGTTGATTAAGCAACTGATTAACTTCAGAGGGATCAAACAAGTTTTGCTCTTTCACTAATTCCCCCGATAACAGATCATTGGTAATCAGCAACTTAAGGTCAGTTTGCATCCATTTGAGCAAAGGAACTTCAAATCCGTGTTTAGGCCGCTGGTACAATTCGGCCGGTAGTAAATCTCGGAAGGCATCTTGCACTATCCGCTTCCGAATGGTGCCAGTTATCTTACTAGACTCTGGCAAGTCCATTGCAAACTCAACCACCCGATGATCCAGGAAGGGCACCCGGACTTCCAAGCTGTTGGCCATGCTCATCCGGTCTACCTTCGTCAACATATCATCTGGCAAAACCAAAGTTGCATCTGCGTGCAAAGCCTCTTGTACCGTGCCTTTTTGCACCATAGCCAGTAGGGCCGCTTTGCGTCGGATGAAAGCTTCTGTATCCAACTTTCCCCTGGCTTCCACACTCAGCAAGTCATAGCTTTCTACCCCAGAGGCTAAGCTTGCCCAAGCCCAGTAACGTTCCATAGGAGAAAGCTTGGCTGCTTCTGCAAATCTGGCAAATTGACGAATACGATTACCCAATGGATTTTGTCGGCTCTTGGGCAGCAACTTCCACAACCCGCGCAGTCCAATGACAGCGTTCTCTTTCCACCCAGGATTCGCCATCCGCCAAAAAGCTGCGTGCTTGTTATATCCGCTAAACAATTCATCGGCCCCGTCACCAGATAGAGCCACTGTGGCATGCTTGCGCGTTAGCTGAGAAACAAGATATACCGGCAGCGCCGAGCTATCGGCAAAGGGCTCATCCAGATAGTCTAAAACGATATGAAGGATTTCAAACAGGTCACGATTGGTTACCGAAAATACCGTGTGCTCCGTACCCAGCTTTGCAGCAACCAGCTTAGCATAATGAGTTTCGTCAAAGTAAGGCTCATCAGCATACCCAATACTAAAGGTGTGTAACCTCTCGGTATGCCGGGTAGCCAAAGCAGCAATTACACTAGAGTCAATCCCTCCGCTCAAAAAACTACCTACGGGAACGTCCGCGGCAAGCCGCATAGCAACGGATTCTTCCATCAGCTCCACCAGTTGCTTTTGCTGTTGATCGTAGGAGTTGCGGTTTTGCCCATTTGGTGAAAAGGGAACGGTGTACCAAGCCTGAGTGGTTACCTGTTTTTCCTTCACCTCCAACACGTGTCCAGGCGGTAACTTTTTTACCCCGGCAAGCATGGTATGTGGTGCCGGGGTGTAATTCAACTGCAAATAGGTGAATAGCGCCTCATGGTCTATCTCTTTGGGGATTCCGTAGGCAAGGAGGGCCTTAAGTTCAGAGCCAAAAAGCACTTTGCTTTCATCATGAAAAAAGTACAAAGGTTTGATACCCATTCGATCCCTCCCAAGCAAAAGATGTTGAGTTTGGGTATCATAAAAGGCAAAGGCGAAAAAGCCATTCAGCTTTTGCAAGCCATCCCTACCCTCGTGTATGAGTAATTGTAGGAGTAGTTCGGTATCACATTCTGTTCGAAATTCGATCCCCTTACTTTCTAATTCTTGGCGCAGGGAGCGCCAATTATATATCTCTCCATTGTACGCCAACACATACCGCTCGGAGGGATCCTTCATGGGTTGATTCGCATCCGGTCGCAGGTCAATAATTGATAGTCGCCGATGGCCTACCCCGTAGCGATCCTCGACGTAAGTACCCTGGTGGTCAGGCCCTCGACGTGCTAGCCCCTGAGTAGCCTGTGCAAGGTTTATCATCGGAAACCGACCTATTTCATTAAAAGCGAGTACCCCAGTGATACCACACATAGGCTATTATCGTAATTATTGGATGTGGACAAGTCATTGACCGTCAACCTTTTACTAAACACAGAGTAAGGAATAACCTCCTATTGTATCCCTTTCTGGACGACAGTCTGCTTACTTTTGTGCTAAAGTAACGCAAAGCTGCAAAGTATCTCATGCGCCGTCTTATTCCTGTCCTTTCCTTACTCATTTTTGTTAGCCTAGTCTCTAGCTGTACAGCTTCCAGATCTAAGCGTGATAATGTAGATAAGGTGATAGGTACTGCCCGTTCTTACATTGGCACCCCATACCAGTACGGCGGTATGTCACGCTCTGGCATGGATTGTTCGGGTCTATTGGTTACCTCCTTCAAATCCGCCGGATTGTCTTTACCACGCACCAGCAAGGATCAAAGTAAAATTGGCCATGAGGTGTCTATAAGAGAGATACAAAAGGGAGACTTGGTATTCTTTGCCGCAGGACGCAACCGTTGGAAAATAACACACGTAGGTATGGTAACGGAAGTCCGTAGCCGTCAGGACATACGGTTTATTCACGCCAGCAGTAGCAAGGGTGTGATAGAAGCCAACCTAATGAGCAACTATTACCAAAAGATATTCCGGAGGGCTCGACGTCCCAAATGGAAATAATTGAGCCTGAAGAAAAATAATCACTAAACAAGTCTATAAACCAATTAAGAAGGGACAGTTTCCCAACTACTTAGAATGAGCGTACCTGGAAAGGCACGCTTATTTTTTTGCCTAAGTTTTCACACCCTTCTCTTTTATCCGTCTAAAGAGCATCTGAATAGGATCATCTATCATTAAAACTCTTTAGATATGAAATTTGGAATAAAAACCTGGGCATTTCTAGGCCTGATTTTATTGACATCCTCCCCTATAAGTGCGCAAGATTCAGGTAAGCGCACCCGCGTTGTGACGGCAGAGCGTATAATTCCTGTATCGGCAGAGCGGGTTTGGCAAGCTATGGTGCTTGACTACGGGGAGATTTCCAATTTTGCACCTTCTATCTATACTTCAGGTTACGAAAATGGATCGCTGATGGGAAAAGTTGGTGCCGAACGCAAATGCTCCTTCAATGAGAACGGTAGCCAGTGGGTCCATGAGCGGATTTTGGAACTAGATTCTGAAAACCGCATCATGCGCAATCGGGTCATTGACGCCGAAAAATATCCTCTAGATATGGAAGCTACCTACGCTTATTACAAGGTTCGCGACAACGATGATGGTACTGCCACTGCCATCTACGAATTACACTATCGAGCAAAACCTGCCATCATGAACGGCCTGATGAAGCGGGCTTTCCAAAAGCAGCTTACCGAAACCCTAATAGGATTAGAACATTATCTCACTACCGGAGAAGTGGTCAACGCCACCACAGGTAATTGGGATGAAATCCGCAAACAGTGCTATTAATAATGCAATTCATCCTTCTCGAAAGCCTCCAGACAATTGGAGGCTTTTACTTTTTGTTTGGCACTTAACAATAAATATTCAGTCGACAATCGTGCTCCAATTCGACCACTTAGAAACATCATTAACCCCTCAAACAAAAAAAATCCAGTGAAAATTTTCCCAATTCAATCGAATGCAATAGTTTTGTTGAACGTTTGGGAGCCACAGATGCTCTGAATCACGAGTACTATAAAACCTAAAACACTGAAACGACACATTTCCCTCCCTGGGAAAGTCCAACTTTTTGTGCGCTCGGTTTTTTCATTCTGGTTCGCATCTCCTCCCTACTACCTAAAAACCATTTTCTAATATGATGAAACGTTTACTATCAGTAGGCGCGCTGGCGGGCCTTCTGGCTACGGGTGCATTCGCCCAAGAACAGCACCGGGAGTGCGCTACCATGGATCACCACCATGCGCAACTCGAAAACAATCCTGAATACGCTGAAAATCTAGCTCACATTGAGGAGCACACGAACCGGGTTCTCAAGAACCAGTTCCAATCTCGCGCTGAGGTTACAGGTGTTATTACAATCCCTGTAGTAGTTCATGTTGTGTATAACAACAGCACCGAGAACATCAGCGATGCGCAAATCAACGATCAGATTCGTATCATCAACGAAGATTTCCGGGCTACCAACTCCGATTTCAACCAAGTACCAGCCTTATTCGCTGGCCGCGCGGCTGACTCAGAATTTGAGTTTGTTTTGGACCAGATTGTTCGGGTATCCACTTCTCGCACTTCTTTCAGCAGCAATGATGCTATGAAGAGCAGCTCTACCGGTGGTAGCAATGCCATTGACCCCAGCACCAAGCTGAACATGTGGGTGTGTGACCTAAGTGGTGGACTATTGGGCTACGCTCAGTTCCCAGGTGGTGCACTGTCTACTGATGGAGTGGTAATGGACTACCAGTACTTTGGCAGCATCGGTACTGCAACGGCTCCCTTTGATAAAGGGCGGACTACAACCCACGAAATTGGTCACTGGCTGAATCTGCGCCACATATGGGGTGATGGTGGATGTTCCGTAGATGATTTCGTAAGCGATACTCCTGTAATGGGCGGATCTAACGGCGGATGTCCTTCTTTCGGTATCAATAGCTGTAACGAAGGTTCTGGTGACGAGCCTGACATGTGGATGAACTATATGGACTACATGAATGACGCCTGTATGTACATGTTCACCGAAGGCCAAAAATCACGCATGCGTGCCATTTTTGAGCCCGG
>DMST01000195.1:0-6744 GCA_003454975.1 Cytophagales bacterium
CCAAGGCATCGGGCGTATAGGGTACCACTACGGCGTGCCAGAGGGCGCCGACTCCTTCTTGATCGGGTTGGGGATGTTCCGGTACGGAGGTACCCAGCGCGCCGTAGAGGGGGGCTAGCGAGGGGTGGGTATGGCGATGGTACATCGGCCCCTCCGCATTGGGCTCCGACCAATCTACCGTGAGCCCCAAGGCTTCCAATCCTGGTTGGACTTCAGCTCGAAGAGGGGTTAGCATGGAGGCTATGGGAGCGCTAATGGCACTCTCTACGAACCAATCGCCACCTTGGATGGCCTGCAGCTGGACTTTACGATCTTCCGCTTTGCGCGGGGGATGCTGGGGTGCGGGATGGGTGTAGCTCAAGATTTTATGGGCATTGTGCAGGGCTACCATGGCGGGTAGCACCTGGGTCTTTTGCCAGTGCCGCAGCTGGCTTAGTACGCCTGCCCAAGCTACCGTATCCTCTTCCCAAGTGAAGTGCAGGTGCTGCCAGGCCAGATCCAGGCTATCCAGGCTAAGGGTGGCCTCTACTACCACGCCCAGGTTGCTCTGCAACAGCGTTTGGCTAAAGTTGGGGCCGGGGGGCAGGCCACGGCCTGCGTTGGTAGTGCTCCCCGCAGCGGTATCCCATAACTCTCCCGATCCGGTTACTACCTTCAGGCTGATCAGCTGTCGCCACCGTTCCAAGGTCGGCCCTTGGGTAATGCCGCGCTCCAAAAGATTGCCCACTAGACTCGCCTAACGAGTGCTGCCGGGGCCACCACACATCCAGGGGCTGGGGCCCTCGGTCAGATAGTCTTGCAGCTGCGAAAAGCTTACCCCAGGTTGGAGGCGTACGATACCCCGGTCCCAATCCATCTCCATAATTTGATGGAGCGAGGCCAGGGATAGCACTATGCCCGACCGCTCCGGCACGCGGCTGCCATAGCCCCAGTTTTTGCCTTGGCTAACGGGGTAAACGGGTACGCCATACTTCGTAGCCGAACGCATTACCTGCTGCACCCCGGCTACGTCGGGCGGAGCCACTACCCCCCACACCGCTACCTCGGGTGTAGGGTGCGTAGCCTGCCCGTACTGTGCGCAGGTCTGGGGGCGAGTATCCACCCAGGCACGTGGCAGCGATTCGAAAAACTGCGCTAGGTTTAGTTTCACCGGCGCGCATTTTGCTTATCCCGCTCGGCCTTCGCCGCATTGCGCTTATCAGTAGCCGACTGCTTCATCTGGCCAGCCTGCTGGTTCGCTTGCCCCTTGATGGCCCCCGCTTGCTGATGGGCCTGATTGCGCTTTTGCTGGGCACCATTCCTTGCCCCGGCTATTTTTGCCGATTTGTCATTCTGCGCTTGTATGGTCCGGTTGCGGTTGTTTACCCGGTCTTGGGCATGCTCCGCTTTTTTAGCGCTAATGGCTTGGTCTTGCTCGGCGTGGGTATGAACCAATTCTGCATGCTTAGCCGATATCCGGTTGGCCTTATCGGTATGGGCGTCGTCGACCATCTTCTTCGCCTTAGCTTGATTGTCCCGCTTCAAGCGGTAGGCCAGCAAAAGCTCTTCGTGTGCTTTTTTCGCCTGAGAAAGTAGGTTGAGCCCACCCTCGGACGGAATCTCGAACAGGTGCTCTACCGAACCCGATCCATCTACCGGACCACGCTGCACGTAGGTTTCGCGGAAATTGCCGTAGCTGTTGGCAATTTCCCAGTCGGTACGAGCCACATTCCAGATACGTAAATCACTCATCTGACCACTGAAACCCATAGAGGTTGACATACGTCCCAAAAACAAGTTGCTGACACCTAAATAATTTTGATTGGAAGTACGACTACTGTCTATTTTTCCATTTATAAACAAAACCTGTTGACGTGTACCTGTATCATAACGCCATGTCGTATGTACCCATCTTCCTACAGGGATCTCATTTTTACTTTCCAAATCATCATTACCGAAACCAAAATACAGCTTCTTTTTTCGAATGATCAACTGTAGTCGATGGCTATCCTCACCTTCATCATTGCATAGGATTGCTAAATCATCTTCAGTGAATTCCCTGATTTTCAACCAAATTTCTATGGTGAAACTTTGGTTGGTAAGACCAATGTTGGAAGCCGTACCTAATCTGATGTAATTACAATTTCCATGGAAATCTAATACGGCGTGCTTAGGATCAAAAGTGGGCGGCGTATCAAGTAAATTCCATGTGGGACCAATGGGGACAAGTTCAGTGAGATCACCAGGAAGATAATGGTTGCCTATTTCTTGGATTTCAGAAGTTTTTAATGCCTTATTTATAACACGAATATCGGTTAATTGTCCCTTAAACCTCTTGGATACAAGGTCTCCTAGTGTTACAGGGACGTTCTCAGATACATAAAATTGCTTCCTTATCTGCCGGTTTTTCAAGTGCCCATTAACATAAACTGCTATTTCATTTTTGGAAAAATCATAGCGAAACGCCAGATGGGACCATTGGTTGGGTTGTATTTGGGATGTACTGGTAATGTTATGTCCAGTAAAACCACAAATAGGTTTATAGTCTTGGATGCTAATAAATAAACCTACTCTCTCCTTAAAGGATCCTCCAAAAAACAGCATATGGTAGCTGTGCGAATCCCTTTCAGGTTTTACCCATAGACTAATAGTAAAACTATAATCGTAAAAACCTTTAAATATTTTCGAAGGTAGGGGTGCAAAATCATCCCCTTGAAAAGTCAGAGCATAAGCAGTTTTGGGTAAGTGAGATGGCAGATCTTGATGTTCACGCTGAAAACCAAGGGGTAATTTAGCATTAGGATTAATTACATTGTTTACAATTTGGCCCCTACCCTCATCCAGAGGCCAGTAGCCCTGCAGCCCTGGAGTGTTGATGTTCAATGGTTTTTCCTGTCTTGCCCAAGAAAACTCCTCCCTTCTCGTCCAATAGATCTCCTTTTTCATGGTATCGGTCATTCCAGGTGACACCTCGTCTAGCGTTAGACCTCTTACGGGGTTGGCTACCGGATACAGATCTTCAGGAGATGATCCATCCAGGTTGGCACGGCGTACCCTATTCAGCTCCTTGTCTATCCAGTAGAGCTTCTTTTGCTCACCGTCTACGGCTAGGTCGATGGGGAAAGGAGCCTCTTGCTGGCCTACCACCATTTCTAATGCACTACCATCCAGATTGGCCCGCCAGATGCTGTAGTCATTGGTCCAGTACATTTGGTGGTTGTCCTGGTCAATCTCCAACTGCCAGAGGCCATCCTTTGCAGGGCCAGCGATGCTCAATACTTCTTGGTAATTTTGTTCTTGTCCTTCATGAATTTTGCCATCGTAGTCCACCCTACAGATACTGCTATTGTCTAGGATAAAATACACACGCTTACCGGCTTCATCCAATGCTAGGGAGGTAATGGGCAAGGATAGATCTGAGGCAAGGGTAGAATAGGTCTGCTTGTCGGTATCCACTACGTATAGGTTAGCCGGAGCGGTTGCACTGGCCCAAAAGGCCTGGTTTTTGGCCTGGTCCACCTTCAAGTCTATCGCTTCCGTATTCATGGCATGGTTTGGAAACTCTATTTCTACCGTGATTTCTCCCGAATTATCATAGTAATATTCTGCAAAATCATTCATGGCTAGCTCCAACCACCCAGTAGCATCATTGGGTACGGTTGCTTCATTCCCTATGGAGAAAACCTTTTCCCCTATTCTGCCTAACATCAATCCGATAAATAAGTCAGGACGTATACATTCATCATATTTTGCATTTATATACCCGTCCGCATCAACATACTTGTCTGGTTGATTTCCAAAGGCATTCCATTTCCCTTCCAGGTATTTAATAGAAGCCGACTGGCCTGGACTTACGTAAACCCCGGTATTTTGCCAAACTGTGTGAGCTTTGACTTGCATCCGTGCTGTACGCGTGGACTGATTATTTTTCTCAGCGGAGTTCTTCGTGTTTTCTGTAATATCCACATGGATGGAACCTATATTATCATTATATCCATTGTCGTTCATCGCCAGTTCTAGCTCTCCTGTAACATCAGTAGGTACAGTACCTGCATTACCAATATGGAACTTGATATCCCCAACTCGACCTACTAAACTTCCCAATGGTTTGCCAGGGCATGGAAATCCATCACCACTAGCTATTTGTGATGTAGAGCCATTTCCATCAAAACCCCCATTGTTGCTCAGATTACCTGCATAGTTCAGCCAACTTCCACTTACGTACTTTACCGAAATGAGAGTCTTGGAGTTTACGTGCACTCCGGTTTTTTGCCAATCCTCTTTAGCCAGTATTTCCTTACGCTTAATTGTGGGGGTCAAATTGAGCTCGGTAAGCAGCCCATGCTTATCCGCATACTGGATTTGTCCATCAGAGAGAAACCAGAGCTGATCAAAGCGGGCATTATTCATCTTTCTGGCCGCTTCCGCATGCGCTTGCTGCAATTTGTCCGCCTTCTGATTTTTGGCAGCCTGTACCTGTGCATTGGCGGCCAGCGTTTGCGCATGGATTTGCTTACTGGCATGCGCTTTCACCCGGTTGAGGAACTGCGTAGCCGATCCGTTTCTTCCGCTGCTGGGTAGTGGCTTGGGGGCCTCTTGGTGCCCTTGTGTAGGATTGTCGGGGAGTTGTTGAGCTAAATAACCTAACATGAGGCCTCGCTCAGGATAGGGTACTGGATTTACCTCTGCTATGCTACTGCCATCCAGGTTTGCTTGGTACATCATTTTCGAACCCTTGGCGACCCAATAGAGCTTACCATTCCCTCGATCGAGCAATAGGTCGGTGGGGGTGGAAGCTTGGTCTCCGGCAATCACAGTGGTTACCCCTGTGCCATCAAGCATCGCACTTTGAATACTGGTATCGTTGGTCCAGTACATTTTGTTATTGGCCCAATCAACTTCCAATACGGGATTGCCTTCGGTAAAACTACCCGAGATATCAAAGAGGTGGCTGTACCCCGTGCCATCGTAGTTTATCTTATGGATACTTTTATTGCCAAGGACGAAGTACACGGCTTGATTTTGTGTATCCAAAGCAATTGAGGTAATCGTCTCCGTGGGGTTAGACCATAAGGTTTGGTATTTACTGCCATCTGTAGGGGTCATTTGTAGGCTGTAGGGAGCGGTGGCCCGTCCCCAAAACACCTTCTTTTGTTCCTGATCTACCCCAAAGCCGGAGACCCCAAGTCGGCTGGTACCAATAGAAGGGCTAATGTCTACGGTAACGGAACCTGAATTGTCTGAATAGGTATCTGGATTATTGTGATCGTTTGTGGCTAGTTGTAGTACCCCGGTTACATCGGAGGGTATGGTTGCCTGATTACCAATAGGGAATACACGATCTCCTACCTTGCCAATCAACATGCCTTGCCGTACGCCGGACAAGGCAAAAGGATGATCTGCCATGTCGGTTGTTCCACCTGCATCATAATACCGATTGGAGCTGGCAGGCCAAAGGCTCCATGTTCCACCGATGTACTTTACTGTTACCGTCTTTCCCGGTGTTACATATGCACCGGTATTTTGCCAAAATAGATTGGCAATTACCTCCATTTTTGACGTACTCAGGTTGAAGGGACTACTTTTGCCTTGGTTATCCGTGGTATAGAGTTGGTTGTGGAAAATGGACCAAAGCTGATCATTCTCCAGGTCAGCTGTGTCTCTACCTTGTAGTCTTGCGTTCACCGCCAACTTCTTTTGGTAGAGGTCTTGGTCCTGCAACTCAGCCAAACGCTGTATGGTGGTATTGCGCAGTTTGGACAGTGCGGTAGTATGGCTGAGTTGGGGCCGGGCTGGTCTATCTATGGTAATGGGCTCGGTGATGGATTGCCATTCCACCCCTCCTTTGAAGGTAGCATGATGCCCTCGGCCGCTTTGGTCTTTTAGGAGCCTTTCTTTAATTATCTCTTTTCCATCCACTATTTCCTTCACCACTTTTTCCAATCCCTTGTTCATCTCCCAATGTCCTATTACGGCATCCGATTGGGGTAGAAAGGGACTCATGATGGTTTGCTGGATTTCCAGAGCATTCAAGGCTTGATTCCAAAGCGATACCGAAGCCATCTCTCCTTGAAAAATATGTGTACCATCATGTACAGCACCAATGGCTAAGTTTAGTTGATAACTATTCACAGGCTCTTTTAGATCCCAGCTATTGTCCAGTACCCCATTGATATACATCGCCATATTATTACTACCTGGCTCAGGATTATAGGTGATGGCTATATGGCACCATGCATCTTTAGGGATGTTTTGACTACTGGAAAATGGTTCCTCCGGGCCAATGCACATATCCCGGTCACCGATATAGAGATCATTCGCAAAGAAGCCCTTACTCAGGACAACTCCGGTAGTCGCTTTTACCCACACCGCAATGGAAATGCCATCGGTGAAATTAAAATCAGCATGGTGGGGCACGGTCAAATAGCCGCCATCAAACTTGAGTGAATATTTTTTATCGTAGATGTTCATGATTGTCTTCAGGGTTAGTATTTGGAGATTGCATTCCATACGGCACGGGCAGCGTTCGCAATAGCCTGGGCAATGGCGTCGGCGATTTGCTCGGCCTCATTCCATAGGGCCTGGGCTTCTTGTTCCAGGGCCTGCACCACCTGGCGGGCTACTTGTATCACGGCGTCGGCCACGCGGCGTGCCTCGGCCAGCACTTGCGCCACTTCCTGCGCCACGGCTCTGCCAATCTGCTCGACCTCTTGCTCTGCTTCCTCGGCGAGCTCACCGACCACCTGGGCCACTTCCTCCGCATCG
>DMST01000195.1:6786-9882 GCA_003454975.1 Cytophagales bacterium
TCCTCCGCATCGTGCGCGATGTCGGCCCCTATGGCGGCTATCTCATGTTCGGCTTCTCCTACCACATTGGCTATTTCATGACCAATCGCCTCCACGGCATGCTCGGTCTCCTCACCTACCTTTTTTACTTCATCCACCGCATCATCCATCACTTTCTTAGCCTCGTTCGCCACATCGTCGATAGCCTTCTTGGTAGCTTCTGCGGCATGCTCCATGGCCTCACCCGCTGCCTTTACTACTTTCTCCGCTTCTTCTCCGGCTTCTTCAGCTAGTTTGGCTACCTCCTTACCCGCCGCTTCGGCTAGCTTGGCCACCTCTTTACCCGCTTCTTCCAGCAGGTGGCCCGCCACATCCAGCAGATCTTTGAAGATTTCGTAGAGGTGTTCCCCCATCCATGCGATGATGATTTCGGGTAAATCCTCCAAGCTCTTAGGTGCCACACTCAGTTCAATGGTAGGGAAAGAGAGGCGCGCGCCTTCAAAGTCAAACTCCCCATCTACCTTCATGCTGAAAGTTCCTTCTTTATCCTTCTCATTTTCCTTCGGCAGGGTGGCTTCCACCGCCATAGAGATGTCAAAACCAGTATCCAGGGGGATAGTGCCAAAATCAATTCCAGCTACCTCAACGGGACCTAAATCAGCTTGCAGGTGCAGACCAAAATAGCTAGTGGCTTTGAAGCCGGTTTCGTTCAGGGTATAGTCAATCTCGGCCGTGGCTAAGTTCCCAATCTTGTATTCCTGCTTGAAGAGAAGACCTTCGGTAGTCACCAGGGCTTCCACCTCTTCGCTCAGGAAATTGAGGAAGCTCACATCCAGGCTCATTTGCAAGTAGGGTGACTGCGTAGTGCGGAAGGCGAACTGAGGTCCGCCGGGTGGCACCACCTCTACCGTAGTAATACCACTGGTATCGCCACTAGGCACGGCGGTTACGGGTAGTACTACCCCGTTACGTTCCTTCAAGTGTACGCCTTTACCCTTCCCCGTTACCGATAGTATACCGCCTATGTGGATGGGACTCATCTCAAAATCCCCTTGCAGCCCGGTATTCTGATTGATGGATAGGGAGGCATGGGCGGCAAAGTCGAGGATTTTGATATTGCCACTTAAGCGCAAGCCGGGCTGGGCTATGGTGCCATCGGGCATAGTAACCACACTCTCGGCCCAGTAGAAGCTCACCTCAGTCATCTGGAGGCCTTTCACGAAATCGGGAATAGAAGAAGTATTCACGTTGGGCACAAATACATCCATCGCCGTCTTGATGTCGATCTCGGCCAGGAAAAAACTCAGCAGCAGCGGGTCGGGCACCTCCTCGATGATCTCCAGCACAAAGGCAAAGTCGTCGCTGTTGGGGGCTTGCTGGCCAATGTGCGATTTGCCCTCCAGGCCTATGTTTACCCCGGGGGCGGGGATCAGATTTACGCCCATCTCCACGGCTATCTCGTCCAGGGTAAGGCCGGGAATACCCATGGGCTTGTGCCAGCCTTCCGTGGCCGGCGTATCACCATCAAAGTTGATTTCCGCCGACACATCTACCGCCTCCTCACTAAAGCTAAGGGTGGCCTTTACCGCCAGGGTCCTATGCGGGAACTGCAAGTCCATGTCGCCGGAAATCTGGTAGGTAAACCCATCATTGAAGATGAAGGAGAGCTCTGCATTGCTCAGTTTCAGGTCGGACTTGCCTCCCGTGGGAATTTTGATACCCCCAATCAGGGCGGCGGCCAGCGAAAAGCTTTCCGTATTGGGGTCTACGGTAGCCATCATGGTCAGGTCGGCTACGTTTACTACCTTCTGAATGGCGGGCATCACCCCCAGCGAGCTATTCGCATCCAGGTTGAACAGGGTAACAAAAGCCAGGCCCTGGGTGAGTGGGATGGGACTGCCATTGCCTAGCTTGGGAGTGCTCACAGATACGGAAGGTGGGCTGGCATTGGGATCCGAAGACTGGATCGTGATATCCTTCAGCGCGGGCAGCGTAAAGGAGGTGTAATTCGCCGATGAATAAATGAAGGCGATCGCCTCCATTTCGAAGATATCGGCGGGGGCCAATATATCACCCAAAGCAGTGGGCAAGGGCAGGTCCGATAGCTTGTGCTTGGTGGGGTAGTCCCAGCCAAATACAAATTCCCAGGTGCCTTCATCGGTACTAGAGGTTGACGTATCAGATGGACTAGCATCATCGTCAGACTTACTGGACTCGTCGTCGGTGTCGCTCTTCCCCAGGGGTAGTTTACTTACTATCATGAACGCTTCCCCATAGTTGGCGCTCTGCGCCACTACCTGTAAGGTCTGCTGTTCTGTGATGTATTTTAGGTAGATCGCTTTCAGATTTAGGTCTATACCATTCAGGCCTGAGAAGTCGTGGGCGATACCCATGGCTCCCAGAATGGTATGAAATCCCAATTGGTCCTGGGCATTATTGGCTACCCAACTGGCGTCAAATTCATGCGTTTTTTGGCCTACGGCATACTTCAAGGTAAAGGTGGATCCACCGATGACCATATCCCCTTCCATAAATCCAAGCAGTTGTTGGTGACCCGTATCCGTATCGGTCACATTTTGTAGCTCTAGGGAGGTATGGATTTTTGCGTGATCGCCCGTGAGGAAGGGGATTTCGATTTCCGTGCTGGTTCGCGCGGTAAAGGTAAAGTCCTTGGTTTTGGTATTGATCTCAAAGGAAACCTCCGTCAGAATGATGTCCGGCACGGCCGAAGGCAAGGAAGTGCCAAGTACCTTGAGCAGGTCATTCACCAGGGGCTTCAGGTGGATGTGATCGGACAGGGTTTGTCCGGTCAGGGTCCACTCGGTATCAGGATCGTAGGCCGCTATGGTCTCAAATTGCACGCCACCCAGCGTTATTACGCCGTCTATTTTGCCCGTGGTTTTACTGGTGGGTTCGCTACCATTATCTGAATCATCAGCGGGAGTAACCGTTTTATTGATGCTTAGGGTAACCGAGTTTAGGGCCAAGGTGCTATCGGCAACGGGTATACTCAATATATCCGTCATGGTTACTTGCACACTGTAGTCGCCGCTCTTGGCCGCGCTCAGGTTCAAGACGGTAATTTCGGCATTCGGTACGGGCAACGTACTTTGGGGG
>DMST01000195.1:9927-11149 GCA_003454975.1 Cytophagales bacterium
TGGGGGAAGTACTTCTGGAACACCGCCTTCATGTGAATGACACTGCCGGGTGTGGTGCCTTGCGTGGCCGTATTGGGGATCAGGTTGGCAGTAAGTTTAGCATCGGGCAAGGTGAGTTCGTACTGTACCTTACCGTCGTACAGGTTCATCTCTCCTTTTATGTCGATGTTTTTCAGCTTTTCCGCCTTTGGGTCTACGGTGATACTGAGCGAGGTTACCGTAGGGGCCGAGCCTGGGAAGGTGCTAGTAAGCGTCTCTACTGCCGTAGTTACGGTGCTATTGCCTGTCAGCGATGCTAAATCCGTCCAAGAGGGTAGTTCGACTCCCTGATTTTTGGTACTAATGTCGAACTGCCATTCGTCATCAGTGATGGAACCCGATACGTTAAATTTTTTGTCGAGCAGTGTAAGTTGCCCCTTGGTTAAAGATAAGGACGTAGTATATGTGTCGTTGTCCTGGTCTTGCGTGATGGTAAGGGTGAAAACCCCTCCGGTGAGCGAAACCTTTGGCAGGTGGGGGATATCCAAGGAAGCCCCAAACGTTCCGGTAAGGGTAAACGTTTGTCCGGTGAGGGTTACCGTTACATCGGAAAGAGTAGGTGGAGGAGTAAGCCACGCGGCCAGAGCGTTGCCAGGTAATAAAGCCGGATCCAGAACCAGGGTTCCGTTATCCATCTTGCCTGATATTTTGATTTTCAGGTCTTGAAGATTGGAGAAAGCCATGTAATGGGTTTAGGAGTTAGAGTGGGTTGGGTAGGCTTGAGCTTACGGGAGTGCTGTGCCTGAGGTAATCTCAGTAAGCATAGCAATTTTGGAAGGTGGCGTATGCTTAAGGGTAGCATCACCTGAGCCTCTTTGGGCGACATGGACAATTCGTAAGGTCCAAGGCATATAATATTGGGTTAGATTGTTTGTTAGATATACTTCGGTTCGGTGTCCGAAGCCTAGGTTATCGCAAGCATGACTTCATCTGAGCATAATTGCGATTTACCAATATGGCATCATTCCCAATGAGATGCCAGTATATGGGCAACTATATCAATCAGACTTTCTCATACACTATTGAGGGATTTTTCTTAGGTTTTGAGTCTTCATACACCGACATCAAAACTATGGTGAGGCAGTATCTAGCCCCTCTAAAGCAAAACAACCGCTCCGGATACCCGAAGCGGTTGTAAATAAATCCTTGTATGTACTTTACTTACCGAATCACCACCCTAACG
>DMST01000195.1:11200-11400 GCA_003454975.1 Cytophagales bacterium
AGCAGATAGATACCCGCTTTCAGCTGCAGGCCTTCCACCGAATGGTGGCCTGAGTGCGCGCCCTCGTAGCGGTACTGCTCCTGTCCTACTGCGTTGAGCAAGATGATGCTAACCGGATCGGTAGAGTTGAGCCCTTCCAGTGCCACCGTAAAGCTGCCCGTGTTCGGGTTGGGGTATACCGAAAGCTGAGGTGCCATGCC
>DMST01000275.1 GCA_003454975.1 Cytophagales bacterium
GTGGACGGCGATGCCGGCCTTGGCTTGGTCGTAGCCCCAAAGGCCATGGAGATCGCCATGGACAAAGCTCAAAATGTGGGTACCGGCTGGGTTTCTGTACGCAACTCCAACCACTACGGCATTGCCGGGTACCACTCCCTCATGGCCGTTCCCCGCAACATGATAGGCTGGTCTATGACCAACGCTAGCCCACTGGTAGCTCCTACCTTTTCCGCAGAACGTTTACTAGGTACCAACCCGATTGCCGTTGCTATTCCGGCAGGCAAGCAGCCTCCGTTTGTAGCAGACTTCGCCACCACCACTGTAGCCAACGGGAAGCTCGAAATACTCCAACGCAAAGAAGAAGATGCGCCAATAGGTTGGGTACAAGACAAAAAAGGAAACCCCACTACAAATGCTTCCGGAGTGAAGGAAGGAGGTGCCTTGTTGCCGCTGGGCGGCACACGTGAGTCCGGCAGCCACAAAGGCTATGGAATGGGAGCCCTAGTTGATATCCTCTCAGCCGTGCTTTCTGGCGCCAATTATGGCCCTTGGGCCCCACCCTTTGTGAGTTTCTTACCCCTAGCCCCCGACCCGGTCGGAGAGGGGCTTGGTCACTTCCTCGGCGCTATGCGAGTAGACGCATTCCGTCCTCTCGAAGAGTGGCAACAGCACATAGATAATTGGATAAGACGTTTTCGCAATTCCACTCCAGCACCAGGTCAGGAACGGGTACTTATACCTGGCGATCCAGAAAGAGAAATGGAAGCACTACGTGAAAAAGAGGGAATCCCTTTACTAGATGCCGTGGTAAAAGACCTCACCGCTGTAGGAGATAAATTCGGCATCAAGCTCCCAGACCATTGAAAAACCAAGGGAGTGCAGTGCGCGCGGGAACATACAAGAAAGCATCATTTTGACTTGACCGTTAACTAGGAGGCTGGTCAACGTGATACTCTTTTATGACCAGTCCCAAAAAGGCACATCTACCCTACAAAAAAGCAAGTTGTTAGCTACAACTATGGCTTGCTTCGGGTCGGTCCAACAGCGAGGAGGCTTTTCGTAATGGAAGTCATTGTTGGGCCTTGGCTTTTTTGGCGGTCGCCGCGCGGTTACTTTTTGTGGCAATGAGAAAAGCAACTACCAGCCCACTAACCTTATAAACAGAGTTTATTTAGGGCAAATGAACCACAAACTAGTTTTAGGAGAATGATAAGATCAAGAATACTTGAAGCAGCCAAGGGTATTGAGATTCACAAACTGTATCTAGACCGATACGAGGTAACTAAAAAACAAACCCGATCCGGGTTATCAATGGGGAATTAGTATTGCTACGATTCGGATCCCAGAGCAAGTTATAAAACACCGATGCCATAAAACCGCTACGGGGCCCCGTCTGCTGAAACAATCCCCCACCAACCAAAAAACCAGGCACCCACTGGCGCTCCACTGGAGTAATCGTAAAAATCTGCCGATTGATCTGCTCGTACTCGGCCTGCACAAACAACCTTTGCGCAACTCTTTGTCTAACAAAAGCACTCCCTCCCCACTCGTAATAGCTAAAACCTGTCGGGAAATTCCGCACGTACAGGAAAGAAGGCCCTAGCCCCACCGAGGTCTTAGGTAAAATACGATATCCGACACTGGGGGATACGCCCAATACTCCGGTTCCTTGGGTGAAAAAGAACGATCCACCGGGTTGAAAAAAGAGCTTAGCACGAACCTGATCCCAACTTAAGGGCTCTTTTTCTTCCATCTCATTGACTTGAGACCAAGCACTCAAGCAAATAAAAACTATGAGAGTAAAGGAGATGAGAACTTTCATACTTACTTTTCTTCTTCTACCAGAACGTATACATCTTCCGTAGGCTTCTTCATAAGATAGCGCTCCCTTGCAAATTTCTCTAGCAAACTCGGATTACTCATCAACTCCTCCCGGTCTTGATGTACCTCCTCTATCATTTCTTGGTAATAAGACCGCTGCGCTTGCAAGTCACGCAACTCACGCGTGAGTCGGTAGCGAGTGATGAAATCATTACTATCGAAAAACAGCATCCATACCAGAAAACTCACGCCCACCAGCACGTAAAAACTTTTAGCCCATTTAGGAATTCGATCCAACATAACCTTACCTCCTATCTACAAAGAACAAAAAACGTGTAGTCTCCTGCAACGAAAGTTTATTCACACCCAACAGATGATAATCCTGAAACGAAAAAGCCCCCAACGCAGTGCGTCAGGGGCTGTATTCTTATGGCTATTCCACCAATTAGAAATTGATACCAGGGAAGTAGGCCACCTCACCCAATTCCTCCTCAATACGGAGCAGTTGGTTATACTTAGCCATCCGATCAGAACGTGAAGCAGATCCCGTTTTAATCTGACCTGTGTTCAACGCAACCGCCAAGTCGGCAATCGTATTATCCTCTGTTTCACCTGATCGGTGAGACATTACACTCTTGTAAGCATTACGGGTAGCCAAATTCACAGCGTTGATGGTCTCGGTCAAAGAACCAATTTGGTTCACCTTTACCAATAGTGCATTCGCAACACCTTTATCAATACCTGTCTGTAAGCGGTTTACGTTGGTTACGAACAGGTCGTCACCAACGAGTTGTACCTTACTACCTATTGCATCTGTCAAGCCTTTCCAACCATCCCAATCATCCTCATCCATTCCATCCTCAATCGAGATGATGGGATATTTGTCAGCCCATTCTTTCCAGTAGCCAACCATCTCTGAAGATGTCAGCTTGTCGCCAGTGGATTTGTGAAACACATAGTGACCAGTCTTACTATCGTAGAACTCAGCACTTGCAGCGTCCATAGCAATGAACAGATCCTCTCCAGGTTTGTAGCCAGCCTTCTCAATCGCCTGTAATACCACCTCAATGGCCTCTACGTTCGACTTCAGATTGGGAGCAAAACCACCTTCATCACCTACGTTAGTAGAAAGCCCTTTGTCCTTCAATACCTTCTTCAAAGTATGAAATACCTCAGTACCCATCCGTACAGCCTCGGAGAAAGAGGGAGCCTTCACAGGCATCACCATAAACTCCTGGAAGTCGATGCCATTATCCGCATGGCTACCACCATTCAGGATGTTCATCATGGGTACCGGCATAGTATTGGCATTTACACCACCCAAATAGCGGTACAGGGATTGTCCAGCTTCCTCAGCAGCAGCCTTAGCAACAGCCAGTGAAACACCCAAAATAGCATTGGCACCCAGCTTTCCTTTATTCTCGGTCCCGTCCAATTCCACCATTACCTTGTCAACTAGGTTCTGGTCAAACACATCAAAACCAATCAGTTCATCAGCAATGATCTCGTTCACATTAGCAATAGCTTTGGTTACGCTCTTCCCTACAAACCTAGACTTGTCACCGTCCCGTAATTCTACCGCTTCGTATTTACCCGTAGAAGCTCCTGAAGGAACAGCTGCACGGCCGAAAGAACCGGTTTGGGTCATTACATCTACTTCCACCGTAGGATTACCGCGTGAATCCAGGATTTGGCGGGCATGAATGCGTTCAATGAGGCTCATTTACTTTAATTTTGGGTTATGCGTTCATCAACTGAACAAACTTATCAAAAAGATATCTTGAATCATGAGGCCCAGGAGAGGACTCCGGGTGGTATTGTACCGAAAATGCCTTCTTATTGGTCAGTTTAAGGCCTTCAATCGTTTGATCATTTAAGTTCACGTGGGTTACTTCCACCCCTTCTGCCGCCTTCAATTCGTCCGCAGATACCGCAAAACCGTGATTCTGTGAAGTAATTTCACCCAATCCCGATTCCAGGTTTTTCACCGGATGATTGATCCCGCGATGCCCATGGTGCATTTTGTAAGTAGGAATATCCACCGCCCGGGCCAGAATCTGGTGGCCCATGCAGATCCCAAATACAGGATTGTCTTCCGACAGAATCTCTTTTACCGTATTTACAGCATAGTCCATCGCTGAAGGGTCTCCGGGGCCGTTAGAAATGAAATAACCATCTGCCCCCCACGCCTTCATATCCGCGTACGAAGATTTAGCAGGAAACACCTTGCATTCACAACCACGTTCTACCAAGTTCTTAAGGATGCTCGATTTGATACCCAAATCAAGAACCGCCACTTTCTTATCGTTACCTTCCCCCAGTGTATAGGGCTCTTGAGTAGTCACCTCGCTAGAAAGCTCCAAACCTTCCATATCTGGAACCTTCTTCAACTCTACCATCAGGGCCTCTGGATCAAGAATCTCCGTGGAAATGATGGCGTTCATGGCTCCCTTGGACCGAATATGACGAACCAGCATCCGGGTATCTATTTCCGCAATACCCACTAATTCATTAGCCTCCATATAACCTTGCAAGGACTCAGAAGCATTGATCCGGCTGTGCTGATCCGAAAAACGGTTGACCACTAGGCCGAAAATCTTCGCCTTTCCTGACTCTTGCTCATCTGGGTGTACCCCGTAGTTCCCAATATGGGCTGTAGAGTTCACCATGATCTGCCCGTAATAGCTAGGATCCGTATAAATCTCCTGATACCCAGTCATTCCAGTATTGAAGCAAATCTCGCCCCCTGAGGTACCTTTTTTGCCAATCGATGCACCACGGAAAAACGTTCCGTCTGCCAAGAGTAGTACCGCTTCATCGCGGTTGTGATATTTCATAGAGATTGCAGATATGGGATTAATCGCGCAAAAATAAAAAAGGGATTGGACTTTTACGTCCAATCCCTTTATATCTAAGTAAGAGAAGTTATGCAGGAATTATTCAGCATCCTTTTTCTCTTCAGTGTCACTAGCCTCAGCAGAAGGGGTCTCATCTGTCTCAGGAGCCTCTTCAGTAGCAGCAGTTTCTACTACTACCGCTTCTTCAACGGCCTCCGTGGTTTCAGCAGCCGCTTTCTTAGCACCACCACCACGTCGGCTGCGACGTGTTTTCGATTTCTTCGGAGCCTCGCTAAGCAATAGCTCATTGAAATCTACCAATTCAATCATCGCCATCTCTGCGTTGTCCCCCAAACGGTTGCTCAACTTCAAGATACGAGTGTATCCTCCGGGGCGGTTACCAACTTTGCTGGACACTTCGTCAAACAATTCCTTAACCGATTCCTTATTTTGGAGGTATGAAAAAACCACCCGACGGTTGTGGGTAGTATCGTCCTTCGCTTTAGTAATCAAAGGCTCAACGTATTTACGTAACTCCTTTGCCTTGGCTACTGTAGTCTGAATCCGCTTATGCAGAATCAACGAAGAGGCCATATTGGAAAGCATCGCCTTCCTGTGTGAGGAAGTACGGCCCAAATGGTTAAATTTCTTCCCGTGTCTCATCGCTGTTAGTCTTCTTCAAGTTTATATTTAGAAAGATCCATACCGAAGGTCAAACCTTTCTCGGCAACCAACTGCTCCAACTCAGCCAAAGATTTCTTACCGAAGTTACGGAACTTCATCATGTCAGAAATCTCCAATCGAACCAAATCACCCAACGTACGTACGTCGGCAGCTTTGAGACAGTTGTAGGCACGCACTGACAAGTCCAAGTCGTTCAACGGTGTCTTCAGAAGCTTGCGCATATGCAGCATCTCTTCATCTACCGTATCTTGTTCTCCTTGCTCAGCATTCTCAAGTACCATATTCTGATCGCTAAACAACATAAAGTGTTGGATCAGAATATTCGCGGCTCCTTTCAGTGCAGCCTCCGGGTGGATAGACCCATCCGTTTCGATATCTAAGATTAATTTTTCGTAATCCGTCTTCTGTTCTACCCGCGTATTCTCTACGCTATACCGAACATTCTTTATCGGGGTAAATATGGCGTCAATCGCTATGTATCCGAAAGCCTCGTCACCGGTTTTGTTCTCCTCTGCGGGCACATAACCACGACCCTTGTCCAGGTCTAATTCCATCTCCAATTCCACACTTTCATCCAAATGACAAATAATGTGATCAGGGTTCAGTACCTCAAAGGCATTGGTGAATTTTGAAATATCACCCGCCTTCAGTACCGATTGGCCTTTTACAGATACAGTAATTTTTGAATCCAGGATCTCGCCTAAAGTCTTAAAGCGAACGCCTTTAAGATTCAAAATAATTTCCGACACATCCTCTACTACCCCTTCAATGGTCGAAAACTCATGCAGTACGCCAGGAATCTTCACGCCTGTAATCGCATACCCTTCCAATGAAGAAAGTAAAATCCGACGCAGTGCGTTACCAATAGTTACTCCATACCCTTTTTCAAGTGGTTTGAAGGTAAAAAGCCCATGGAAGTCATCGGCTTTCTCCATCACCACCTTCTCAGGCATTTGAAATGCTAAGATGGACATATATCCTGGATTAAAACTTAATGAAAATGTAGGGATTATTTCGAGTACAATTCGACGATCAGCTGCTCCTGAATATTCTCAGGGATGTCTTCACGAGCAGGATCTTGTACGTACTTTCCTACTAATTCGGTGCTATCCCACTCCAACCAACTGAAGCGCTTACCACCACGAGAGGCTAAGCTTTCAGTGACAGCAACCAATGATTTTGAGCGCTCACGTACTCCAACCATATCACCTGGCTTCAGGTGAAAAGAAGGAATGTTTACGATATCACCGTTCACAACAATATGTTTGTGCAACACCAACTGACGCGCAGCACGACGTGTAGGCGCAATACCTAAGCGGAAAACAGTGTTATCCAAACGAGCTTCGAGAAACTGAAGCAAAACAGTACCAGTTACTCCTCCTTTACGAGAAGCTTTCTCGAAAAGATTCCGGAACTGACGCTCCAGCAAACCGTATGTATATTTTGCTTTTTGCTTCGCAGCTAGCTGCAAAGAGTATTCTGACGCCTTACGACGACGGCCACGTCCATGCTGTCCGGGAGGATAGCTTTTCTTTTGCAGCGCTTTGCTAGGCCCAAAAATGGGGTCGTTAAATCGACGGGCAACTTTAGCCTTCGGTCCTCTGAATCTTGCCATGAGTTTATCTTGCGCTTTTCAATTACACTCTTCTACGTTTGGGAGGACGACATCCATTGTGAGGCAACGGGGTTACGTCACGGATGGTGGTCACTTCAATTCCCGTATTTTGAATGGTACGGATGGCGGACTCACGCCCGGCACCAGGACCTTTAACAAACACCTCAACTTTGCGTAGTCCCAGGTCGTAAGCAACTTGGGCGCAATCCTGGGCAGCTACCTGAGCTGCATATGGAGTGTTCTTTTTAGATCCCTTAAATCCCATCTTACCTGCAGAGGCCCAAGAAATAACTTGACCTGCAGAGTTAGTCATGGAAATAATAATATTGTTGAAAGAGGCCTTAATGTGAGCCTGACCTACAGGCTCCACATTTACTACTCTCTTTTTAGCTTTATCTTTTCTCTTCTGCGCCATGATCTCAGCTGTTATTATTTAGTAGCCTTCTTCTTGTTAGCCACAGTTTTGCGCTTACCTTTCCGAGTACGAGAGTTGTTTTTCGTACGCTGACCACGCAAGGGAAGACCTCTCCGATGACGCAATCCACGGTAACATCCAATATCCATCAATCGCTTGATGTTGGCTTGTACCTCGGAGCGCAGCATACCCTCCACTTTATAGTCATCACCAATAATGGTACGAATAGAATTCGCCTCATCATCAGTCCAGTCTTGAACTTTTTTGTTCACATCTACCCCAGCGCGCTCGAGAATCTCAACCGCGGTGCTTTCGCCAATACCGTAGATGTAGGTAAGTGAGATCAGGCCTCGCTTATTATCTGGAATATCTACCCCTGAAATACGTGCCATGATTATCCTTGTCTTTGTTTAAACTTAGGATTCTTCTTATTGATCACGTAGAGTTTACCTTTTCTGCGAATTACCTTGCAGTCGGCGCTACGTTTTTTGATCGATGGTCGAACTTTCATTGTTCCTTATTTATATCGATATACAATCCGTCCTTTAGAAAGATCATATGGAGACATCTCCAACTTCACCTTATCTCCAGGCAAAATTTTGATATAGTTCATCCGCATCTTACCAGAGATGTGAGCAATCACTTGGTGCCCATTTTCCAGTTCCACACGGAACATGGCGTTTGATAAAGCCTCAACAATCGTCCCATCCTGGGAAATACTTGCCTGCTTAGCCATTTTATATCGTAATGATCTCTTCTATGTATTTATGTGTAGTCAACACCTCAGTTCTATCCTTCCACACCGCCACCATATGTTCATAGTGTGCGCTGGGCTTACGGTCTCGTGTACGAATTGTCCATCCATCCTCTTCCTGTACTACATGCTTCGTACCCAGGTTAATCATAGGCTCAATCGCAATGACCAAACCATGATTCAACTTTGTGCCACGTCCTCTCCTACCATAATTAGGAACTTCAGGAGATTCATGCAGGTTTTTACCAACACCGTGACCAACTAATTCTCGCACTACAGTATATCCCCTCTCCTCTACATAGTGTTGAATAGCATAACCAACATCGCCTATGCGGCTGCCGTGCTTTGCTGCTCCAATACCGATGTACAACGACTCCTTAGTAGTACGCAACAACTTCCTTACTTCATCAGATACGCTCCCTATTGGATACGTAAAAGCCGAATCGCTGTGGAAACCTTTATATTTCACACCACAATCAACCGAAATAATATCTCCTTCCTGTAATTCGTAGTCACTAGGAAAACCGTGGACTACGTTCTCGTTCACAGAGATACACAAAGTAGCAGGGAAACCATTGTAATGTTTAAACGATGGATCCCCACCATGATCGCGGATAAACTCCTCAGCGATTTTATCTAATTCATCGGTCCTAACTCCAGGACCAACGATTTTTGCAACTTCTGCATGAGCACGGCCAAGTATTTCACCGCTCTCTTTTATAATATCGACCTCTTCTGGGGTCTTGTAATGAATCATTAGGCCACCGCCGCGTTCTGGGCTCTTCCTTTTACCTTACCAGACTTCATCATACCTTCATAATGACGCATAAGTAGGTAACTCTCAATCTGCTGAAGAGTATCCAAGATCACCCCTACCATAATCAATAGAGAGGTACCCCCGTAGAACTGAGCAAACTCAGTACCAACCCCCAGTCCAACCGCAAACGCTGGAAATACGGCCACGATACCAAGGAAAATAGACCCAGGCAAAGTGATTTTTGTCAAGATCTGATCGAGATATTCGGCAGTAGGCTTACCAGGTTTAACCCCAGGTATAAAACCACCATTACGCTTCATATCGTCTGCCATATCATTAGGCTTTACGATAATAGCCGTGTAGAAAAAAGTAAAAACAACGATCAGAATACCAAAGACAATGTTATACAGCGGTGAGTTAAAATCACTGAAATTCCTTGCTATGTAGTTAGCGGTATTACTATCGTTGGCAAAATAACCTGCAACGATGCCGGGCAAGAACATCAATGACTGAGCAAAGATGATAGGCATAACCCCAGATGCATTCACTTTCAAAGGAATGTAGGAACGCTGACCACCATATACTTTGTTGCCAACCATTTGCTTGGCATACTGTACTGGAACCTTACGTACAGCTTGGGTCAACATCACCACAGCCATAACAACAGCAAACAGGGCCAACAGCTCTAGAATAAAAACTAATGCCAGATTCAGTCCTTTGGAAGAAATCTCTTGGACCAATGCTATAGGTAAGCGAGAAATAATGCCTATCATAATTAGCATCGATACCCCATTACCAATACCCTTCTCCGTAATACGCTCTCCAATCCACATACAAAACATGGTGCCTGCAGTAAGAATTAATACGGAAGAAAACAGGAAGAAAGAACGAGGAACAAGAATAGCCTCAGAGGGGATAGTACCAGATACGTAAGGAACACCCTGTCCGATGACAATACCAATGGTAAGAACCCGCGTAATTTGATTGATTCTCTTACGACCTGACTCTCCATCACGCTGCATTTTTTGAAAATAAGGAACCGTAAAGGTCAGCAGCTGAATTACAATGGAAGCCGAAATGTAGGGCATAATGCCCAAGCCAAAGATGGAAGCTCGACTGAAGGCCCCACCAAGGAAATTGTTGAGATAACCCAAGATTCCTTGTGCACCTTGCGCATCAAGCGCAGCAGGATCCACACCTGGCAATACCACAAAAGACCCCAAGCGGAAAACTACCAAAAGTAAAATGGTAGTCAAGATCCGCTGACGGAGCTCTTCAATGGAAAAGATATTTCGTATGGTCGTAAAAAACTTTTTCATCACTCTGTGATTACAACTCTACCGTAGAACCTCCAGCAGCCTCGATGGCAGCTTTTGCACTATTTGAAAACTTGTGTGCCGAAACCTCCACCTTAGAGGACAACTCACCACGGCCCAACACCTTAACCAAATCCTTTTTACCTACAATACCATTTTGAAGCATTAGGTCAAAAGTAATGGTTGATTCCCCTGTTTTCTCGGACAACGCTTGTATAGCATCCAAGTTTACTGGCTTGTACTCAACACGATTATAATTCGTGAAGCCAAACTTAGGTACCCGACGTTGTAAAGGCATCTGCCCCCCTTCAAAACCAGGCTTGCTTTTATATCCTGAGCGAGATTTCGCACCTTTATGTCCACGAGTAGAAGTACCACCACGGCCGGAACCCTGTCCACGTCCTACACGCTTACGGTTCTTAGTTGAACCTTCACTAGGCTTAAGTGTATGAAGCTTCATCTCTTACAACTCTTTTACCGTAACCAAATGGGCTACTTTGTTGATCATTCCTTCAATACTGGCAGAAGGCTCTACCTCCACCTGCTTGCCAATGCGGCCCAATCCCAAGGCAACTAAGGTTGCTTTTTGCCTTGAGCTTCTACCAATGGCACTACGAATCTGGGTTACTTGTAACTTCGCCATCTTTCTTAGCCATTAAAAACTTTTGACAAAGGAACCCCACGGTACTGGGCTACGGTGTATGCGTCGCGCATAGTTGTAAGGGCTTGAAAGGTAGCCTTAACAACGTTATGTGGGTTAGATGAACCTTTTGACTTCGCCAGTACATCTTTAACACCTGCACTCTCAAATACGGCACGCATCGCACCGCCGGCGATTACACCCGTACCGGGTGCTGCGGGCTTCATCAACACCAGTCCACCACCGTACTTACCAATGATTTCATGAGGAATAGTACCTTTCAATACAGGTACTTTAACCAAGTTCTTCTTGGCATCATCTATACCTTTAGTAATAGCGTCAGTTACTTCATTGGCTTTCCCCAGTCCATAACCTACAACTCCATTACCGTCTCCTACAACCACAATAGCGGCAAAGCTAAAGCGACGACCACCTTTCACTACTTTCGCTACACGATTAATTGCAACGACCTTTTCTTTAAGATCGATCTCGCTAGCTTTCACAGTTTTAATATTATTCTGAGACATGGTCTTCCCTTTAGAATTTCAATCCACCAGAACGGGCACCGTCAGCTAGGGCTTTCACCTTGCCATGATACAAGTAACCACCCCGATCAAATACAACAACTTCTACACCAGCCGTCTTCGCTTTCTCTGCTATTTTCTCCCCTACTTGCCGTGAAGCATCTACATTCAAACTAGCTGCACCCAATTCCCTAGATGAAGCGGCAGCAATAGTGTGGCCCTTTTCATCATCGATAAGTTGAGCATAGATGGCGCGATTGCTCTTGAAAATAGATAACCGCGGCTTAGCAGAAGTTCCGCTAATCTTGTTCCGAATCCCGCGACGAATCCGGGTTCTGCGTTGAACGTTATTCGTAGCCATGGTTTATTATTTAGCGCCAGTCTTACCAGCTTTTCTACGTACATACTCGCCTTTGAAGCGGATACCTTTACCTTTGTAAGGCTCAACTTTCCGCAACGACTTAATTTTAGCGGCGATTTGACCAATCAGGGCCTTGTCATGACTCTCCAGAGTAATAGAAGGGTTCTTACCCTTTTCAGTTACCGCTTTCACACTTACTTCCTGAGGAATAGCGAAGAATATATTGTGGGAGTAGCCAAGATTAAGTTCTAGAATCTGACCTCTGGCTTCAGCTTTGTAACCTACACCAATCAATTCCAGCTCTTTTTTGTATCCAGTGTTAACACCTTCAACCATATTATTAATAAGGGCACGGGACAACCCGTGCAATGCCTTATGACGCTTTTGCTCCGTAGGACGAGCCACACGCAACACACCATCTTCAATGGTCAGTTGCATATCTTGATCTATTTGCTGCTTTAGTTCCCCCTTAGGACCTTTTACAGTCACATGGTTACCATCAGCAACATTAATTGTGACTCCCGCGGGGATACTAATAGGTGCATTACCAACTCGAGACATGACTTTTCACCTTTTAATATACGTAGCAAAGAACCTCACCGCCTACTTGCTCAGTGCGTGCTTCCTTATCTGTCATTACTCCTTTAGAAGTAGACAAGATAGCAACACCCAATCCGTTTAATACACGCGGAAGTTCATCTGCTTTGGTGTACCGACGTAAACCAGGCTTGCTCACACGTGTCAAGGAAACAATAGCGTTTTCCTTAGTAGTAGGATTGTATTTCAAGGCGATTTTAATCGAGCCTTGAGGTCCATCTTCTACGAACTTGTAGTTCTGAATATACCCTTTGTCGAACAGCACCTTGGTAATCTCCTTCTTAATATTAGAAGCAGGAATATCAACCACACGGTGCTTCGCTTTAATAGCGTTTCGAACTCTTGTTAAATAATCTGCAATCGGATCCATGATCACGTTTTTTTGCGCACTGCCAAAACAGGCCTGCAAAGATAGTGAACTGACTTAATAAATCAAACTTGAAGCTTACCAGCTTGACTTGGTAACTCCAGGAATTTTACCATCGCTAGCCATTTCCCGGAACGTAACCCGGTTAATACCGAATTTACGCATGTATCCTTTAGGACGACCAGTCAACTTGCAACGGTTGTGCAGGCGTACTGGCGACGAGTTACGAGGAAGTTTATCCAATGCATCATAGTCACCAGCTTCTTTTAGTGCCTGACGTTTAGCAGCATATTTTGCCACTAGTCGTTCACGCTTGCGCTCGCGGGCCTTGATTGATTCTTTAGCCATGTCCGCTTTTAGTTAGTATTCTTTTTTGCATTAGCGAACGGCATTCCGAACGCTTTCAACAATTCATAGCTTTCTTCGTCCGTACCAGCTGAAGTAACGAACGTGATATTCATACCAGTGATTTTATTCACCTGATCAAGTGTAATCTCTGGGAAGATGATCTGCTCTTTCACGCCCATGGTGTAATTACCACGACCATCAAAACCTTTGTCACTGACACCACGGAAGTCACGTACACGAGGCAGTGCAATAGCAATCAAACGATCCAGAAACTCATACATCCGCTCTCCACGCAACGTCACGCGAACACCAATAGGCATACCATCGCGTAACTTAAAGTTAGAAATGGATTTCTTGGCTTTGGTAGGAACAGCCTTCTGACCAGTAACTTGTGACAACTCCTTAAGTCCGAAGTCGATCAATTTTTTATCAGCCACTGCATCTCCAATACCCTGGTTCACGCTGATTTTCAAAAGCTTTGGAACCTGCATTACAGACTTATATTGGAACTGCTCCTTCAGAGCAGGTACAATATCTTTCGTGTACTTATCTTTTAATCTAGGAGTAGCCATGATTAAATAAAGTCTCCAGTTTTCTTAGAATAACGCTGAAGCTTTCCATCGTCATTGAGCTTGCGGCCTGTGCGAGTAGCCTCGCCATTACCAGGATCAACAACCATCAGATTACTGATATGAATAGGAGCTTCAATCTTATCAATCCCTCCTTCAGGGTTTTCTGCAGAAGGCTTACGGTGTTTAGTCACCAAATTCTGTCCTTCTACAATTGCACGATCCTTATCTATTAGGACAGAAAGAACAGTTCCCGTTTTCCCTTTCGAGTTACCAGCGATAATTTTGACGGTATCACCAGTCTTGATATGGATTTTTTTGGTTGCCATACTTATAGTACTTCAGGGGCTAATGAAACAATTTTCATGAACTGCTTCTCGCGCAATTCACGAGCCACTGGTCCAAAAATCCGAGTACCACGAGGCTCATCATTTGTATTGAGCAATACAGCCGCATTATCCTCAAACCGGATATAAGAACCATCCTTACGGCGAACCTCCTTTTTGGTCCGAACCACTACAGCTTTAGAAACTGTACCTTTTTTCAGATTGCTAGACGAAAGAGCAGATTTCACCGTAACAACAATCTTATCACCTACGGAGGCATAACGCTTACCCGTTCCTCCAAGCACCCGAATACACAGTACCTCTTTGGCACCACTGTTATCGGCAACGTTTAGACGACTCTCTTGCTGAATCATGATTATTTAGCTCTTTCAACGATCTCAACTAATCTCCAACGCTTACTGGCGCTTAGAGGGCGGGTCTCCATGATGCGTACAGTATCACCGATACCACACTCATTCTTTTCATCATGGGCCATAAATTTGGTAGTCTTCCGAATAAATTTCCCATAGATAGGGTGCTTTACACGGCGCTGAACAGCAACTATAATAGACTTATCCATCTTGTTGCTTACCACCTGTCCAGTTCTTTCTTTCCGTAGATTCCTTGACTCCATGATGCCCCTTAATTAGAAGCTGCTTCCTTTGCAGCAATTTCGGTTTTAATACGTGCTACTGTTTTGCGCGCTTCCCGAATTTGCATGGGGTTCTCCAATGGAGAAATCTCATGAGCAAATTTAAGCTTTTGCAAATTTTCAGTTTCAGTAGCAAGGCGCTCGTGCAATTCCTCGATTGCCAAGGCGCGAATGTCAGCGTTTTTCATCACGATCAGCCCTCATTGTAGTCACGACGTACAACAAACTTAGTCTTGATGGGGAGCTTCTGCTCAGCTAAACGCATGGCTTCACGCGCCAATTCTTGAGGAATTCCTCCTACCTCAAACATGATCCGTCCAGGTTTCACGGTAGCCACCCAGTATTCAGGAGCACCTTTACCTTTACCCATCCGTACTTCAGCAGGCTTCTTGGTAACAGGCTTGTCAGGGAAAATCCGAATCCAAACTTGTCCCTCCCGTTTCATTGCACGTGTCATGGAAATACGGGCTGCTTCTATCTGGCGAGAGGTAATCCAACCAGGCTCCAAAGCTTTAATAGCAAAAGAACCGAAGGAAATCTCATGACCGCGCTGGGCCAATCCTTTTACCCGACCTTTTTGCTTTTTTCTATATTTTACTCGTTTCGGCGATAACATGGCACTAACGATTTAAGGCTCTTAGATTGATTATTTTCTACGGCGACGAGGGCCATCATTGCCTCCACCTCCACCACGACGACGACGATTACCGCCACCACCTTGATTGCCAGAGTTAGATGATCCTACGTTAGGTGATAAATCACGTTTACCGTATACTTCACCCTTGAAGATCCACACCTTCACGCCAATTTTACCGTAAACCGTGTTAGCTTCAGAGATTGCATAGTCAATATCCGCACGCAATGTGTGAAGAGGGATACGACCGTCCTTATACATCTCAGAGCGAGCCATCTCAGCACCACCTAAACGGCCAGAGGCTTTGATTTTAATCCCCTGTGCACCTACACGCATCGCAGAAGCAATGGCCTGTTTCATAGCACGACGGAAAGAAATTCTCGCTTCTAACTGCTGACAAACTGAATCTGCAACCAGCTTAGCATCCAGTTCAGGACGTTTGATCTCAAAAATATTGATCTGAACATCTTTACTGGTAAGCTTTTTAAGCTCCTCTTTAATCTTATCTACTTCCTGACCACCTTTACCAATAACCACACCAGGCCGAGCCGTATGAATAGTAAGGGTAATACGCTTCAAAGTGCGTTCGATAACGACTCGAGAAATTCCCCCTTTGGGAATACGTGCCTGGATGTATTCACGGATTTTGGTATCCTCAACCAGTTTAGTAGAGAAATCCTTTCCTCCATACCAAGCAGAGTCCCATCCTTTGATGACGCCTAATCGTAGGCCAATTGGATTTACCTTCTGTCCCATTCTTATTCGTTATCTTGAGGTTCTTCTACAACAATATCATCAACCGCCACCATGCTATCTACAATTAGAGTCACATGATTAGAACGCTTACGGATCCGGTGAGCCCTTCCCTGAGGAGCAGGACGAAGACGTTTCAAAATACGTCCACCGTCTACCCAGATTTCTTTAACATACAAGTCAGCATCCTCAATTCGAACGTCTTCGTTCTTGGCCTGCCAGTTAGCTATTGCAGAAAGGAGAAGTTTCTCTAGACGTGAGGCTCCATCTTTAGGCTCAAATTTGAGTATAGACAATGCCCGGTTTACCCGCTCACCACGGATCATATCCGCTACCATACGCATCTTGCGAGGTGAGGTAGGCACATTATTCAGTTTGGCAACTGCTTCCATGGTGATTATCGTTTTCCTTTATCTTTTTTGGCGATGTGACCGCGGAAATTACGCGTAGGGGCAAACTCACCGAGCTTGTGACCTACCATATTCTCGGTAACATAAACCGGGATAAACTTATTACCATTATGAACGGCAAAGGTGTGTCCCACGAAATCTGGGGAAATCATCGACCGCCGTGACCAAGTTTTGATTACAGACTTTTTGCCCGAATCATTCATGGCGTCCACCTTATTCGCAAGGCGGAAATCTATATAGGGGCCTTTTTTAAGTGAACGTGCCATTATTTTTTCCTCTTGGAGATAATCTTGTTATCAGAATACTTATTTGGCTTGCGAGTCTTTCCCCCTTTGGCATACAGGCCGTTACGTGATCGAGGATGTCCTCCTGAAGCACGGCCTTCACCACCACCCATAGGGTGATCAACAGGGTTCATAGCCACACCACGTACACGAGGACGACGACCTAACCAACGCTTACGACCGGCTTTACCTAATTTCACGTTCATATGGTCACCATTGGAAGTAGTTCCAATAGTGGCATGACAAACACCCAATACCAAGCGCATTTCGCCCGAGGGCAATTTCAATGTCACGTATTTACCTTCACGGGCAACAAGCTGTGCATAAGTGCCAGCACTACGCGCCAAAACCCCTCCATTTCCAGGCCGCAACTCGATGTTGTGAACAATAGTACCCAACGGAATCTCTGACATTGGCAGAGAATTACCCAATTCGGGGGAAACACCGGGACCCGAGACAATAGTCTGCCCAACCTGAAGCCCCTCGGGCGCCAAGATGTAGGACTTTGCTCCATCTGCATAAAACAGTAGAGCAATCCGCCCAGTCCGCATCGGATCATATTCGACCGACTTAACCGTTGCCGGAATCCCGTGCTTTGCACGTGTGAAATCCACAGTACGATACTTACGCTTGTGACCACCACCTAGATAACGCATGGTCATCTTACCAGAATGGTTACGACCACCTGAACGGTGCGAGCCTTTAGTTAAACTCTTCTCAGGTTTAGAGGCTGTTACTTCCTCAAAACCAGGAGCTGTTCTGTATCGAGTACCAGGTGTGACCGGTCGTAGTTTCTTTACTCCCATGACACTTTATTTAGATACCGCTGTAGAAGTCAATGACTTCCCCATCGGCAACGGTTACAATTGCTTTTTTGTACTCAGGCGTACGACCTGAGATAATATTCGATTTTGTGTACCGTGTCTTGGGCTTGCCCAGGTAGCGCATAGTTTGCACCTTGGTTACGGTAACACCATACATATCTTCAACCGCCTTCTTGATCTGAATCTTGTTGGCATCCAGAGAAACGACGAAACCATATTTACCCTGCTCGTTCTGAGAAGAGGCCTTTTCGGTAATCAAAGGTTTTCTTAGTACGCTCATCTCTCCATTAATTCAGAATGGTGGACAATTTTTCAACTGTACCTTCGCAGAGCAGAAGATTATCTGCGTGAAGAACATCATAGGTAGTTAACCGATCTACAGTAATTACCTTGGCATTGCGAAGATTACGACTGGAGAGATATACATTATTAGAATCCTCTCCTACTACCATTAAGGTTTTCTTATCTGAAACCTGTAAAGCCCCCAGCAAGGCGATGTATTCTTTGGTCTTTGGCGCTTCAAAATTGAAGTCTTCCAATACCAATATAGCGTTATCTTGAGCTTTATAGCTCAGGGCAGACTTGCGCGCCAATTGCTTCAACTTGCGATTAAGTTTGAAACTGTAGTTTCTAGGCTTTGGGCCAAAAATTCTACCACCGCCACGGAAGACGGGACTCTTGATGGATCCTGCACGAGCAGTACCCGTACCTTTTTGCTTCTTTAGCTTTTTGGTGGAACCAGTAATCTCTGCCTTTTCCTTTGCCTTATGGGTGCCTTGACGTTGGTTAGCCAAGTACTGTTTTACATCCAGATAGATGGCGTGGTCATTAGGGTCAACCCCAAACACTGCTTCTGAAAGATCAATCTTACGTCCAGTGTCCTCTCCAGTATACTTATGAACCGAAATTTCCATGGCGTTACTTTTCAAGAATTACGTATGAATTTTTCGCGCCCGGTACGGATCCGCTTACCACGAGGAGGTTCTTTTCAGGAACCACTTTTAATACACGCAAGTTGGTAATCTTCACACGGTTACCACCAGTTCTACCTGCCATGCGCAAACCTTTAAATACACGTGAAGGGAAAGAGCAGGCACCAATAGAACCAGGAGCACGTAAGCGGTTATGCTGACCGTGAGTAGCCTGACCAACGCCACCAAAATTGTGGCGCTTAACAACACCCTGAAAACCCTTACCTTTAGAGGTACCAATTGCATCCAAAAAATCACCTTCTTCGAATACCTTTTCGACCGTGATTTCCTCACCAGGATTTACATCCTGTCCAAATTCTTCTTGAAAGTTCCGGAATTCTACTACCTTTTTCTTAGGGGTAGTTCCAGCCTTCTTGAAGTGTCCAGCCATTGCCTTAGAAGTACGCTTTTCTTTGCGCTCTCCATAGCCTAACTGGACTGCACTGTAGCCATCCGTCTCGTCGCTCTTGACTTGTGTGACTACACAAGGACCAGCCTCTATCACCGTGCATGCGACGTTGAGTCCATCGGCACTGTAGATGCTAGTCATTCCGATTTTACGACCTATTATTCCTGACATAATCTTAGGTTTTCCTTACACCTAAAGAGCTATTAATTAGTTATCAACAACCACATTTTGGCGAAAGGACTGCAAAGTTATGGAAACATATTGACGAATAAAAGCTCGAAACTGCATTTAACGCGACCTTTACAACTATTTATCGTCACTAATCCCGATTCTAACGAAAAGCCATTCTATCTCTGAAAAAAATCGGGGTGCAAATCTATGAATAATTCCATTCAATAGAAAACAAACCCCTAATTATCAAGGCATATCACCTTATCCACTTCCATAAACACAAAAAGCCACCTCTGGGGGTGGCTTTAGTATTAAAAGGTGCTGAAATCAAACTTTGATTTCTACATCAACTCCACTAGGTAATTCAAGCTTCATTAAGGCATCTACCGTCTTAGTACTGTTAGAATAAATATCTACCAGACGTTTGTAAGTGCAAAGTTGAAATTGCTCACGTGATTTCTTGCTCACGTGAGGTGAACGTAGCACAGTAAACTTTTCCTTGATGGTAGGAAGGGGAATAGGCCCACTAACTACAGCACCAGTAGTCTTCACTGCCCGAACGATCTTCTCGGCAGACTTATCTACTAAGTTATGATCGTATGATTTAAGCTTAATGCGAATTTTCTGATTCATGATCGTGAAATTATACTTTCTCCCCTTTCACCTTAGCAATAACTTGTTCCGCTAAGTTATTTGGTACATTCTCGTAATGAGAGAAAGTCAAACTTGCAGAAGCACGGCCCGAAGTAATCGTACGCAAGTCAGTTACATATCCAAACAATTCAGACAAGGGCACATCGGCCTTGATAACCTGCGCACCACCACGAGTATCCATACCCTTCATGATCCCACGGCGTTTGTTCAAGTCACCAGTGACAGAACCGGTATACTCATCAGGAGTAACCACCTCAACACCCATAATTGGTTCCAGTAATTTAGGACCTGCTAGTTTAGCAGACTCTTTGAAACCAATACGAGCGGCCAATTCGAAGGAAAGTGAATCGGAGTCCACATCGTGGAAAGACCCATGGTACAAACGTACCTTCATGGTTTCCAAAGGATAACCAGCCAAGGGTCCATTTTTCATTGCCTCTTCAAATCCCTTCTGTACCGCAGGAATGAATTCTTTGGGAATCACTCCTCCTACAATATCATTTTGAAACTGCAAGCCTGGCTTTAATTCCTCACCTTCCTCAGGCTGATCTGCTGGTCCTATCTCAAATACGATATCAGCAAACTTACCGCGACCACCAGACTGCTTTTTATAAACCTCTTTGTGCTCGATAGTACTAGTGATGGCTTCTTTGTAAGCCACTTGGGGAGCACCTTGATCAACCTCCACCTTAAATTCCCGGCGCAAACGATCCATAATGATCTCCAAGTGAAGCTCACCCATACCCCGAAGTATAGTTTGACCAGTCTCTTCGTCGGTATTTACTCGCAGTGTAGGGTCTTCCTCAACCAATTTGGCAATGGCCCCCCCTAACTTATCTACGTCAGCTTTTTTCTTAGGCTCAATGGCATAACCAATTACAGGCTCTGGGAAGCTCATCGATTCAAGCACCAAGCTGTCTTTCTCACCAACTAAAGTGTCACCGGTTTTGATATCCTTGAATCCAACACCCGCAGCAATGTCTCCCGCCTCTACTACATCAATAGGATTCTGTTTGTTTGAATGCATTTGCATCAAACGAGAGATTCTCTCTTTCTTACCTGTACGCATGTTTTTCACATACGAACCTGCATTCAAGGTTCCTGAATACGTACGAAAGAAACAAAGACGACCAACAAAAGGATCAGTGGCGATTTTGAAGGCTAATGCTGAAAAAGGCTCATCATTAGAAGCTTCACGGGTGATCTTCTCATCTGTATCAGGATTAAATCCTTCTACAGGGGGGAGATCCAGAGGAGAAGGCAAGAAAGCACATACTTTATCCAGCATGGCTTGTACACCTTTATTTTTAAATGCAGAACCACATAGCACAGGAGAGAACGACATGTCAATCACTGCCGTACGGATCGCATTCAACATTTCTTCTTCGGTGATAGAATCTTCATCCTCGAAGAATTTTTCCATCAAAGCCTCATCATATTCAGCAACAGATTCCACCAAGTTTTGGCGCCACTCTGATACAGTATCTTTCAAGTCCTCAGGAATGTCAACCACTTCGTAGGTCATTCCTCTGTCCTCTTCGTTCCAGATAATTGCTTGGTTAGTGATAAGATCAACAACCCCCTTAAAATTCTCTTCAGCACCAATAGGTACTTGAAGAGGGACAGGATTAGCGTTCAACTTATCCTTGATCTCCTTCACTACATTAAAAAAGTCAGCACCCGCACGATCCATTTTGTTCACAAAGCAGATACGAGGAACTTTATATTTATCGGCTTGGCGCCACACAGTTTCTGACTGAGGCTCCACACCAGATACGGCACAGAACAAAGCAACAGCACCATCCAATACACGCAGCGAACGCTCTACCTCTACAGTAAAGTCAACGTGTCCTGGAGTGTCAATGATGTTAACTTGAAACTCTTTAGTTTCATCACTAGTCTGACCTTGAGCCGTAGGGTACTTCCAGAAAGTGGTAGTAGCAGCAGAGGTAATAGTAATACCACGCTCCTGCTCTTGCTCCATCCAGTCCATTGTTGCAGCCCCATCGTGTACCTCACCGATTTTGTGGCTCAATCCGGTGTAGTAAAGTACCCGCTCGGTAGTAGTTGTCTTACCAGCATCAATATGCGCCATGATACCGATGTTACGCAGATACGAAAGGTCTTTAATTTTCCGTGCCATGTTTTGTATTAGAACCTAAAGTGAGAGAATGCCTTGTTCGCCTCCGCCATGCGGTGCGTATCATCTTTTTTCTTCACGGCAGCGCCTTCACCTTTAGAAGCGGCAATGATTTCACCTGCCAAACGCTCTTTCATGGTTTTTTCACCACGCTTGCGAGCAAAAGTAATCATCCACTTGATGCCCAACGAAGTTTTACGCTCAGGACGAACTTCCATTGGCACCTGAAAGGTAGCACCACCCACACGACGGCTTTTCACTTCAACCGCCGGCATCACGTTGCTAAGCGCCTTCTTCCATACTTCGAGTCCATTTTCTCCGGTTTTCTCAGAAACCAAATCAACAGCTCCATAGAAAATTGTGTAGGAAAGACTCTTCTTACCATCTACCATCAGGTAGTTTACGAACTTAGTTACCAGAGTATCCTGGAACTTAGGATCGGGAAGAATATATCGCTTCTTAGGTTTTGACTTTCTCATCGTCTGTGATGCTTATTTTTTAGGACGTTTTGCTCCGTACTTAGAACGAGCTTGCAAACGACCATTTACTCCAGAAGTATCCAATGCACCACGCACGATGTGGTAACGAACACCAGGAAGATCTTTTACACGACCGCCGCGAATAAGTACAATAGAGTGCTCCTGAAGGTTGTGACCTTCACCGCCAATGTAGGCGTTCACTTCTTTACCATTGGTCAAGCGCACACGGGCCACTTTCCGCATGGCTGAGTTCGGTTTCTTAGGCGTAGTCGTATATACACGAGTACAAACACCACGACGCTGAGGACATGAGTCCAAAGCGGGGCTTTTCGACTTACTCGTCAATTTTTTTCTGCCTTTCCGAACTAATTGTTGAATAGTAGGCATTTATTCTCTCTTTTAAGCCTTAGACAAAGGGTCTAAATTTTGGGATTGCAAAGGTAGAAAAAGGACGCGAATAATCAAACCCCTCTACTATCTATATCAAGCTTCCCCCACGGTTCCCCCGAAATTCATCGGAAATCGAGGAGCCTCTCCAGTGCCTTTCACCGGGCCAAAAGCATCCTCATATTTGTCTAAATTATCTTTTAAGGCTAACAACAAACGCTTGGCATGTTCAGGAGTGAGTACCACCCGGCTTTTTACTTTCGCCTTAGGAACTCCCGGCATCAACCGAATAAAATCAATCACAAACTCCGAATTGGAATGGGCGATCATCGCCAAATTTGCATAAACGCCTTCTGATACCTCTTCAGGTAATTCGATATTGATTTGATTGTTGCGTTTGTCGTCAGCCATCTTTAGTTACAATCTATCAGTCTTCAATGTATTCCCGCATACGAGACTCCTCGCGGCTCGATACCAAATCATCATACTCTTTCTTATTGGTTACAATAAGCTGAGTGTAGTCACGCATACCAGTACCAGCTGGGATCGGATGACCTACAATGATGTTCTCCTTTAGACCTATCAAGTAATCCGCTTTTCCTTTGATAGAAGCCTCACTTAGTACTTTTGTAGTCTCCTGGAAGGATGCTGCGGACAAGAAGCTTTCTGTTCCTAGGGAAGCTTGAGTAATGCCCTGCAAAGTAGGTTTAGATACCGCAGGCTGTGCATCACGCACCTGAACCAATTTCAGGTCTTTCCGCTTCAATGTAGAATTCTCATCACGCAAGCGTCGAGCAGTCAGTATCATTCCAGCTTTCAAGCTCTCTGAATCGCCAGGTTCTGTGACAACTTTCATATCCATGATTTTGTCATTCTCCTCGCGGAACTGGAATTTGTCTACTACCTGATTTGTCAAGAAGTTGGTATCTCCCGGGTCTAGGATTTGCACCTTCTGCATCATCTGACGGACGATAACTTCAATGTGCTTATCATTAATCTTTACCCCTTGCAAACGGTACACTTCTTGGATCTCATCCACCAAGTATTCCTGAACTGCAGTAGGCCCCTTAATCGAAAGTATATCTGCAGGAGTAATGGCTCCGTCTGACAATGCTGCTCCAGCACGGATAAAGTCATTCTCCTGTACCAGAATGTGCTTCGAGAGCGAAACTAAGTAGCGCTTACGTACACCGTCTTTAGATTCAATAAAGATCTCCCGATTACCACGCTTGATACCACCGTATGACACCACACCATCAATCTCAGACACCACAGCAGGATTAGAGGGGTTACGCGCTTCAAAGAGCTCCGTTACCCGTGGCAGACCACCTGTGATATCTCGCGATTTCGCTGTAGTACGTGGGATCTTAGCGAGCACCTTACCAGCTTTGATAGTATCACCCGGTTCCACGTTCAGGTGAGCGCCCACGGGTATATTGTAAGATTTTTCCTTACTTCCCTTAACTACCACAGCAGGATTCTTAGTCTTATCCTTTGAGTCAACAATCACCTTTTCTTTGTGCCCTGTTTGCTCATCAGATTCCTCCTTATAAGTGATGCCTTCTTCGATTGCGTCGAAATCTATCGTACCATCGATCTCAGACATGATCACCGCATTATAAGGGTCCCAGCTACAGATGTCATCATTTTTCTTGATGGGGTCACCATCTTTTACATTCAACAGTGCTCCGTAAGGTACGTGGTTGGTCATCAAGATTTTGCCAGACTTTTTATCTACAATCTTGATCTCACCCGAACGGCCCATCACCAATGTGACTTTCTCGCCGTCCTCATTAGTGGTATCCAACGTGCGCAGTTCTTCGAACTCAACAGTACCGTCAAACTTCGCTTTAATAGTTGCATCTGTTGCAATATTAGATGCTGTACCCCCTACGTGGAATGTACGCAGTGTAAGCTGGGTACCGGGTTCACCAATAGATTGGGCAGCAATAACCCCTACGGCTTCACCTTTCTCCACCATACGACCAGTTGCCAAGTTGCGCCCGTAACACTTAGCACAAACACCTTGACGGGTTTCACAAGTCAATACGGATCGGATTTCGATTTCTTCAATGCTTGACTCATCGATTTCCTTAGCGATCTCCTCAGTGAAGTTCTCACCCGAAGCTATTATCAACTCATCACTGATAGGATCAAATACATCATGTACGGATACACGACCAACGATCCGCTCAGACAAAGGCTCTACGATCTCCTCGTTATCTTTCAGGGGAGTAACCGTAATACCACGCAGAGTACCACAATCTTCCTCATTGATAACTACATCTTGGGCTACATCCACCAAACGACGGGTCAAGTAACCCGCATCTGCTGTTTTCAAGGCTGTATCTGCCAGGCCTTTACGGGCACCGTGGGTAGAAATAAAGTACTCGATTACGTCCAGACCTTCTTTAAAGTTCGAACGGATCGGGTTTTCAATAATTTCACCAACGGAACCTTGCAGGTTCTTCTGAGGCTTTGCCATCAAACCTCGCATACCACCCAGCTGACGAATCTGCTCACGCGATCCCCGTGCACCAGAGTGCATCATCATATAGATCGCGTTGAAGCCTTGATCATCATCTTCCATTTGCTGCATCAAGGTGTTAGTCAGACGCGAGTTGGTGCGCGTCCAGATATCAATTACCTGATTGTAGCGTTCGTTATCAGTGATTAGCCCCATCAAGTAGTTATTCCAAACAGCATCTACCTCTTCGTTAGCTTGCGCAATCAAAGAGTCTTTTGCTGTAGGAATGATAATATTATCAAGCCCCATAGAAAGACCTCCTTTATAAGCGGTTTGGAAGCCCAGGTGCTTTATTTCATCCAGAAAGTGTGCCGTGCGGGCAATACCCGAGATCTTCACTACGTGAGCAATGATCTTTTGTAGCTTCTTCTTGGTCAACAACTCATTGATATACCCTACCTCATGTGGCACGCACTCGTTAAAGAGAACCCGACCAGCTACGGTCTCAATGACCTTGGTTTCCAGCTCACCCGTTTCAGGATTACGTACTTCCGTACGCACCTTGATATTGGCATGCTTACTAATGGTTCGCTCGTTCAGTGCAATAATCACTTCTTCTGCTCCGAAGAAGGTCATGTCCTCTCCTAAAATCTTCTCATTCTCAGTAGACCTACGACCTTTTGATAGGAAGTAAAGGCCCAATACCATATCCTGAGAAGGAACAGCAATAGGTGCACCGTTAGCAGGGTTCAAGATGTTGTGTGAGGACAACATCAAGGTAGAGGCTTCCAATACGGCTTCGTGACCTAGCGGCACGTGAACAGCCATCTGATCACCATCAAAATCTGCGTTAAAAGCAGTACATACCAAGGGGTGTAACTGAATCGCTTTACCCTCAATCAGTTTGGGCTGGAAAGCCTGGATACCTAAACGGTGCAACGTTGGAGCCCGGTTAAGTAATACAGGGTGCCCTTTCAGTACATTCTCCAGAATATCCCAAACCACCGGCTCTTTTCGGTCAACAATTTTCTTAGCTGACTTCACCGTCTTCACAATACCTCTCTCTATCAACTTGCGGATAATGAAAGGTTTGAAGAGTTCAGCTGCCATATTTTTGGGCAACCCACATTCGTGAAGTTTCAGCTCAGGACCTACTACAATTACCGAACGGCCAGAGTAGTCAACCCGCTTACCTAATAGGTTCTGACGGAAACGACCTTGCTTACCTTTCAGCATGTCGCTCAGCGACTTAAGCGCCCTGTTGCCATCTGAACGTACTGCGTTTACTTTCCGGGAGTTATCAAATAGTGAGTCAACCGCCTCCTGAAGCATCCGCTTCTCATTCCGTAAAATTACTTCCGGAGCTTTGATGTCGATCAGACGCTTCAGACGGTTATTCCGGATGATTACTCGACGATACAAGTCATTCAAATCGGATGTCGCAAAACGACCGCCATCCAAAGGAACCAAAGGACGAAGCTCAGGTGGGATCACCGGCACCATTCGTACTACCATCCACTCAGGACGGTTTTCGATACGGGTACGAGCATCACGGAAAGCTTCCACGACACGCAAACGCTTTAAAGCCTCTGCCTTACGCTGCTGGGAAGTATCGGTGGCAGCTTGATGACGCAGTTGGTAAGAAAGTGAGTCTAGCTCCAAACGGGCTAGCAGCATCTCCAATGCATCTGCTCCCATCTTCGCGATGAACTTGTTAGGATCATCATCGTCCAACATTTGGTTTTCGCGCGGGAGTTTATCCACAATATCCAAATACTCGTCTTCTGTGAGGAAGTCCATGTACTGGATACCATCTTCTTCTTTTATACCTGGCTGGATCACAACATACCGTTCGTAGTAGATGATTTGATCCAATTTCTTTGTAGGCAAACCTAATAAATAGCCGATTTTATTAGGCAGTGATCGGAAATACCAGATATGAGCTACGGGTACCACCAACTCAATGTGCCCCATGCGCTCACGGCGAACCTTTTTCTCAGTCACCTCAACGCCACATCGGTCACAGATAATGCCTTTATACCGAATACGCTTATACTTGCCGCAGTGGCATTCCCAGTCTTTAACGGGACCGAAAATACGCTCGCAGAACAAACCACCCATTTCCGGCTTGTATGTCCGGTAGTTGATGGTTTCCGGCTGGGTTACTTCGCCATGCGAACTCTCCAAAATGGATTCCGGAGAGGCGAGGCTAATAGTAACCTTGGTAAAATCGTTATTCAGTTTTTTATTTTTTCTGAACGCCATAATCAGAACGTCTTGGATGTATAGAAAGGGGCAGAGGCCCCTACCTGTTCAAATTTGTTAGTCAAGCGTGATTTCCAATGCCAATCCACGTAACTCGTGTACGAGTACGTTGAAAGACTCAGGAATATTCGGCTTGTGCATGTTCTCACCTTTCACAATCGACTCATATGCCTTAGCGCGGCCAATTACGTCGTCTGATTTAATGGTAAGAATTTCCTGAAGCACGTGTGCGGCACCAAAAGCCTCCAGTGCCCAAACTTCCATCTCTCCGAAACGCTGGCCACCAAACTGGGCTTTACCACCCAAAGGCTGTTGGGTAATCAACGAATAAGGGCCGATAGAACGAGCGTGCATCTTATCGTCAACCAAGTGGCCGAGTTTCAGCATGTAAATGATACCCACCTGCGTACGCTGATCGAAACGCTCGCCCGTAAGACCATCATACAAGAATGCACGACCAAACTGTGGCAAATCAGCTTCCTCTATCTCTTTAGATACATCTTCCAAAGTAGCACCATCAAAGATAGGTGTTGCATACTTCCGGCCTAACTTGTAGCCGGCCCACCCTAGGGCTGTCTCGTAGATCTGCCCAATGTTCATCCGGGAAGGTACCCCAAGAGGGTTCAACACGATATCTACAGGGTGGCCGTCTTCCATGAAAGGCATGTCCTCTTCACGAACAATCTTGGCTACTACGCCTTTGTTACCGTGACGACCTGCCATTTTATCACCTACTTTAAGCTTACGCTTCTTAGCAATATATACTTTGGCTAACTGAACGATACCGGCAGGTAGCTCATCACCTACTTCTAAGGTGAAGCGATCACGCTTAAAGTGTCCCGTGATTTCGTTTCTCTTGTTGATATAGTTACGAACCATCTCGCGGATCAACTCATTTACATGCTCATCATCTGTCCAATTCTCCAGATTCAAATCAGTAATTAAGTTAACCTCTTCAGGCACATTGTAGTTGCTTTCGTCGCGGTAGATATTGCTGACGGGGAATGCATTCTCTTCAATGTTCCTCCGGTTAAATTTCACGCCTTTAGTGATTATTTCGTCACCAAATTTGTGTTTTACACCTTCAGATACTTTTCCATCCAAAAGAGTAGAAAGCTTATCGATCATCCGGTTACGTACCTTGGTTAGGTCAGCACCGTACTTAGCTTTTAACTCTTCTACCTCACGCTTGGCCTTCGCTCTTAAATCTTTATCTTTCTTAGGGCGAGAAAATAACTTGGTATCAATAACTACCCCACGCAATGAAGGTGATGCCTTCATAGAAGCATCCTTCACATCACCAGCTTTATCACCAAAGATGGCACGAAGTAGTTTTTCTTCAGGAGTGGGATCTGTTTCACCCTTAGGAGTAATTTTACCAATAAGGATATCTCCTTCACGAATTTCAGCTCCTACCCTAACAATACCATTCTCATCTAAATGTTTAACGGCTTCTTCACTAACGTTAGGAATTTCAGAAGTCAACTCTTCCTCACCACGTTTGGTATCTCTCACCTCGAGTTCAAATTCCTCAATGTGAATGGAAGTGAAGATATCGTCTTTCACCACCTTTTCTGAGATTACGATGGCATCCTCAAAGTTGTAACCTTGCCAAGGCATGAAGGCTACCAACATATTTCGACCAAGTGCCAACTCACCGAGTTCTGTAGAATACCCTTGGCAAAGAGGCTGGCCCTTTTGTACCCGCTGGCCTTTCAATACAATAGGGCGCAGGTTAATGGTAGTGTCTTGGTTGGTACGACGAAATTTGACCAGATGGTAAGGCTTCTTCTCATCATCGAAGGAAACCAACTCTTGCTCATCATTGCGATCATATTTAATCACAATCTTCGTAGCATCCACGAAGTCAACCACTCCGTCTCCTTCGGCAATCACCAAAGATCGGGAGTCCATGGCTACACGGCCTTCCAAACCTGTACCAACTATGGGAGAATCAGGGCGCAAAAGGGGTACCGCCTGGCGCTGCATGTTCGATCCCATCAAAGCTCGGTTCGCATCATCGTGCTCAAGGAAGGGTATCAAGGATGCTGCAACCGACACAATTTGGTTAGGAGCAATATCCATGTAAGATAACTCCTTAGGATCCAGAACAGGGAAGTCACCCTCAAAACGGGCTTTCACCTTATCGTTCAAGAACTCTCCTGCCTCATCGATTGGCGCGTTCGCTTGTGCAATGTTGTGTGTATCCTCCTCTTCAGCTGTAAGGTAAATTATGTCATTGGAATTCACCGTCCCATTCTCAACCTTACGGTAAGGAGTCTCGATGAAGCCCATGCTATTCACCTTTGCATGTACACAGAGCGAAGAAATCAGACCAATATTAGGGCCTTCAGGGGTTTCGATGGTACAGAGACGGCCATAGTGGGTATAGTGTACGTCTCGAACCTCAAAACCGGCACGCTCACGGGACAGACCACCAGGACCCAAGGCCGACATCCGGCGTTTGTGAGTCACTTCCGCTAGCGGGTTGGTTTGATCCATGAACTGCGACAGCTGGTTAGTACCAAAGAAGCTGTTAATCACAGAAGACAAGGTCCTTGCATTGATCAAGTCTACCGGTTTGAAGTCTTCATTGTCCCGCACATTCATCCGTTCTTTAATAGTACGGGCCATACGAGCCAAACCTACACCAAACTGTGAGTATAATTGTTCCCCTACCGTACGTACACGACGATTGCTAAGGTGGTCAATATCATCCACCACTGCGCGGGAGTTGATCAGACCAATGAGGTACTTCACAATGTGAATAATATCCTCAGTAGTTAGAACCCGGATATCCGAAGTGATATTCAAGTTCAATTTCTTGTTAATCCGGTAACGACCTACCTCACCCAAATCATAGCGTTTGTCTGAAAAGAACAAACTCTGGATAATGTCACGAGCCGTTTGCTCATCAGGAGCCTCTGTATTCCGAAGCTGACGATAGATTTGCTCTACCGCCTCTTTCTCAGAATTAGAGTTATCCTTCTGAAGTGTGTTATATATAATGGTGTAATCGGTCACATTTACATCCTCGCGGTGGAGGATGATTGACTTAGCACCACAGTCAACTATGGTCGGGATGTCCTCCTCAGTTATGACGGAGTCACGTTCTAAAAGCACCTCGTTTCGGTCGATAGAAACTACCTCCCCAGTATCTTCATCTACGAAGTCCTCTGTCCAAGTGCGGAGAACACGAGCAGCTAGTTTACGACCGACAATTTTGCTAAGTGCAGCCTTGGTAGCAGGCACCTCTTCGGAAAGACCGAAGAGATCCAAGATATCTTTATCAGTACCATATCCGATGGCACGCAACAATGTAGTAACCGGAAATTTCTTCTTCCGATCGATGTAGGCATACATCACATTGTTAACGTCAGTAGCAAACTCAATCCAAGATCCTTTAAAAGGGATAATACGGGCTGAGTATAGTTTGGTACCGTTGGTGTGTTTGCTTTGGGCAAAAAATACGCCGGGTGAACGGTGCAACTGAGATACAATTACACGTTCTGCACCGTTAATTACGAAACTCCCCTTTGCAGTCATGTAGGGAATATTTCCCAGGAACACTTCCTGCTCAATGGTTTCGAAATCCTCATTATCCTCATCGTTACAGGACAAGCGTAACTTGGCCTTTAACGGAATAGAGTATGTCAACCCACGGTCAATACACTCGTCGACACTGTACTTAGGAGGATCAACGGTGTAATCAATAAATTCTAATACAAAGTTTTCACGGGAATCCGATATGGGAAAGTTCTCCATGAAAACTTTGTACAAACCTTCATTTTCGCGTCTCTCGGCAGGGGTATCCAGCTGGAAGAAATCCTTGAAGGATTGCACCTGAACACTTAGAAAGTCGGGGTATTCGAGAACTTTCTGAATCCGAGCGAAATTTTTCCTTACCGTCAGTGGGGTAGCCAAAGCTGTAATGGTTTTATAAATGATAAAAAGGAGAGTCTAATGTTTAGTTAGCCTCCCCTACTAGGGAAAGGGCAACAAGGGGATACGCTGATCCCCCCTTTCATATCTACAAACAGGAAAAGACCTGACGTATATGCCAGGCCTAATTCCAAAAGCCGTTGCTAAACCGAGCCAAAAATTACTTCAGCTCTACCTCAGCACCAGCTTCTTCCAGAGACTTTTTCAAGTTCTCAGCTTCGTCTTTAGGCATGCCTTCTTTTACAGCCTTGGGAGCGCTATCCACCAATTCTTTGGCTTCTTTCAGACCCAAACCAGTCAATTCCTTAACGAGCTTAACAACTTTCAATTTAGAAGCACCGGCGCCTTTTAAGATTACGTCAAATTCGGTCTTCTCAGCTTCTCCGCCGCCATCACCGTCACCACCACCGCCAGGGCCAGCTACGGCTACTGCAGCAGCAGCAGCAGGCTCAATACCGTACTCATCTTTCAAGATATCGGCCAACTCATTTACTTCTTTCACTGTCAGGTTTACCAACTGCTCAGCGAATTCTTTCAAATCTGCCATTTTTGCTAGACTTAGTAATTTTTCTTTAGATCAATATTAGGATTCCTCGCCGCGCTCTTGCAACGTTTTCACAAGGCCAGCCAATTTGGTCTGACCAGACATAAGCGCAGAAACCACATTCTTGGCAGGAGATTGTAGCAAACCTATAACCTCGCCAATTAGTTCCTCTCTCGACTTGAGCTTACTTAGGGAATCAAGATGCTCGTCACCAATGTAAACAGCACCTTCGATGGAAGCACCCTTAAGACCAGGCTTCTCGTCTTTGCGAGGGAATTTTTTGCGAAACTCTTTGATCGCCTTGGCTGGTACGCTACCGTTTTCTTCAGAGAAGATAATACCAGTAGAACCTTTCAAGATTTCGTCTAGTTCAGAGAAGTCTCCTTCAGTCTGATCTAGCGCTTTTTTCAAGAGCGTGTTTTTCGCGATATATAACTCCAAACCATGCTGAAATAGCATGCCGCGGAATTCATTTACCTCAGCCACCGTAAAGTCGGACGTATCCGTAAAGTAGTAGTGGCTGTTGTTACTCATTTTCTCGACGAGACCGTCGATAACAACCGCTTTGTCTTCTCTAGTCATAACTTAGAGGCCTTGTACACTACCTTTATCTACTCTAATACCGGGGCTCATGGTGCTGGAAAGGCTAATACTTTTAAAGTATGTACCTTTCGCTGAAGAGGGCTTCAATTTTGCCAAGGTTTGCAACAACTCGTTTGCATTATCCAATATTTTATCAGCAGAGAACGAAACTTTACCGATACTTGCATGGATAATACCAGTTTTGTCAACCTTAAAGTCAATCTTACCAGCTTTCACCTCTTTCACTGCTTTCCCTACGTCAAGAGTAACAGTACCTGCTTTTGGGTTAGGCATCAGACCACGAGGACCTAATATCCGACCCAATCTACCTACCTTAGCCATTACAGTTGGCATGGTAATAATCACATCAATATCCGTCCAACCACCTTCAATCTTCTTGATATAATCATCCAAACCAGCGTAATCTGCACCAGCAGCTTTAGCTTCTTCCTCTTTATCGGGAGTGCACAATACCAACACTGTCTTATCCTTACCCGTTCCGTGAGGAAGTGCTACAACGCCACGAACCATCTGGTCGGCCTTACGAGGGTCTACACCCAAACGTATGTCCAAATCTACAGAAGCATCAAACTTGGTAAAGGTGATATCCTTCACTAAGCTGGAAGCTTCTTCCAGAGTATATTCTTTGGTAGCATCTACCTTGGCGTATACTTCTTTTTGTTTTTTCGTCAACTTAGCCATGTCGATCTAGCATTAGTTGTCCCAGGGTGCTGCACCCGTTACCTTTATACCCATACTTCTGGCAGTACCTGCGATCATGCGCATTGCACTCTCTACTTTGAAAGCGTTCAAATCGGGCATCTTGGTCTCAGCAATCGTTTTCACGTCGTCCCAAGAAACCGATCCTACTTTCTTCCGGTTAGGTTCACCAGATCCTTTTTTGAGTTTAGCCGCCTCGAGCAACATCGCTGCTGCGGGAGGAGTCTTCACAACAAAATCAAAGGATTTATCTGAGAAGATAGTAATGAGCACAGGCAAAACCTGACCCTGCTTATCTTGAGTCCGAGCATTAAACTGCTTACAGAACTCCATGATATTCAGACCCTTAGAACCCAACGCCGGACCGACGGGGGGTGAGGGATTTGCCTGACCGCCACGAACCTGCAGCTTCAGATATCCTGAAATCTCTTTGGCCATGGTTTAATCTTGTTTTTCTACCTGCATGTAATTCAATTCTACTGGCGTATTTCGCCCGAAGATTTTCACCATTACGTTAAGTTTACGGCGTTCTTCAAACACCTCCTCTACCGTACCAGTGAATCCACTGAAAGGGCCATCCATCACCTTGATGGTTTCCCCTACGATGAACGGAGTTTCCAGCTGTTCATCCATCTCTTCCACTTCATCTACCCTACCCAAGATACGTTTAATCTCAGCAGGACGTAAAGGAATCGGTTTCTGATCTTTGGCACTTCCACCTGCTTCAGCACCCAAGAAGCCAATAACTCCCGGTGTGTTCACAATCATGTGGAATAGTTCTCCGTCGGACAAGTCCGCTTGTAGAAAGAAATAGCCAGGAAAAAAGTTACGTTCTCGTACGCGCTTTTTTCCATTGCGCATTTCATATACCTTCTCCACAGGAATCAATACCTGAGGAACAGCATCTTGTAGGTTTTGACGTGCGATTTCGGTCTCGAGATAGCTCTTAGTCTTCTTCTCTTGGCCGCTCACAACTCGCAACGTGTACCATTGATGTTCCCGCTCTGCCATCTACAATCTCCTTTCGAATAATTAGTTAGATGGGGTGTTGTCACCTATACCGTAGTAGAGATCTACCAGGTTCTGAAATCCGTAATCGATAAGGCCAATAACTAGCGCAAATATGAGGGAAGCCACCAACACCAGAATGGAACTCTGCTGTAGGTCTCTATACTTGGGCCAAGTAACCTTGGTGCGCATCTCATCGATGGACTCCCGAACGAAGGCAATGAATTTGTTCATCAATACTCTATTTTACTGTGAAAAAAGAGTAGCACGGGCGGTAAGATTCGAACTCACGACCTACGGTTTTGGAGACCGCCGCTCTACCAGCTGAGCTACGCCCGTGTACAAAGCCCCAGAAAAGGGACTGCAAAAGTACTAGTATTTTTTATAAAACAAAAGCGTTCCCGAAAAATCAAGAACGCTTTCGCTATTTTATTGCTTCAGAATTACTCCAGAATTTCTGTTACCTGACCTGATCCTACAGTACGGCCACCTTCACGAATCGCAAAGCGAAGACCTTTCTCCATAGCGATCGAGTTGATCAGATCTACAGAGATAGAAACATTATCACCAGGCATTACCATCTCAACACCTTCAGGAAGAGTGATAGTACCAGTTACGTCAGTTGTACGGAAATAGAACTGAGGACGGTAGTTAGTAAAGAAAGGAGTGTGACGACCACCTTCCTCTTTTGAAAGTACGTAAATCTCAGCCTTGAATTTCAAGTGAGGGGTCACCGAACCAGGCTTGCAGATAATCATACCGCGTTTGATCTGCGCTTTTTCAATACCGCGCAATAGCAAACCAACGTTATCACCAGCTTCACCACGGTCAAGGATCTTACGGAACATTTCCACCCCTGTTACGGTAGATTTCAAGTCCTCAGCACCCATACCGATGATATCTACAGGATCACCTGAGTTGATTACACCCCGCTCGATACGACCAGTTGCAACAGTACCACGCCCAGTAATGGAGAAAACATCCTCAACGGGCATCAAGAAATCTTTGTCAATCAGGCGCTCAGGAAGAGGAATGTAAGTATCCACTTCAGCCATCAACTCTTCTACCTTAGCTACCCACTCGGCTTCGCCATTCAGAGCACCTAAAGCAGAACCAGCAATGATAGGAGTATCGTCGCCAGGGAAATCGTACTCGCTCAACAGCTCGCGAATTTCCATGTCAACCAACTCCAATAATTCTTCATCATCTACCAAGTCTACCTTGTTCATAAAAACAACGATAGCAGGTACACCTACCTGACGAGAAAGCAGAATGTGCTCGCGAGTCTGAGGCATAGGTCCATCAGTAGCAGCTACTACTAAGATAGCACCGTCCATCTGTGCAGCACCAGTTACCATGTTTTTCACATAGTCGGCGTGACCAGGACAGTCAACGTGTGCATAGTGACGGTTCTCGGTTTGATACTCAATGTGAGAGGTGTTAATCGTGATACCACGCTCTTTTTCCTCAGGAGCATTATCGATTGTAGAGAAATCGCGTTGCTCGGCCATACCTTTGCTGGCCAATACAGAAGAAATTGCTGCCGTCAACGTAGTCTTACCGTGGTCTACGTGACCGATGGTACCAATGTTAACGTGCGGCTTGGAACGGTCAAACGTTTCTTTCGCCATGTTTGAAAACTCTCAGTTTAGTTTAATGGAATACGAACAGTAATCAAGAGCCAAGGAGGGGAATTGAACCCCCGACCTCTTCCTTACCAAGGAAGCGCTCTACCCCTGAGCTACCTCGGCTTCACTATCTTACTTGAGCGGGCGACGAGGCTCGAACCCGCGACCTGCAGCTTGGAAGGCTGCCGCTCTACCAACTGAGCTACACCCGCTTGAAATGGTGGGGAGAGCAGGATTCGAACCTGCGAAGCCGAAGCAACGGAGTTACAGTCCGTCCCATTTGACCGCTCTGGAATCTCCCCTTGTAAATATCAAAAATCGCCACTCGCGACTTCGTTGTTCTTACACTAGGCCTGCTGCTTTGCGTAAGGGAATGCAAAAGTAGATGCTTTTTTATTTTATTCAAATGTTGGAAAGAATTTTAAGCAGGATTTTTTACTCCCCTCCTCCTATTACCGTAGCACCGAAGAAATCGAAGAATCTCGGATCGGTTTCGTCATCCATGATTGCCTGTACGCGATTCTCCCATTGTCCTTTAATATCCAACATCTGTAAAGCATTTACAGAGGCGGCGCGAACATAATAGTTGTGGTCATTTTGTGCAACTTCCCACAGAGCTTCCATACCTTGGGCTCGGTCTTTTTCAGGTAATAACAGCATATATTCAGACATGTACGCTACAAAGTAATACCGGTCCGCTCCTTGTAAGTCATGAAATTTGGTAATAAACCAAGGTAGTTTCTTTTCTGACTGCAAGCCCACGAGCAGGTCTGCCAATGGTAATACTACTTGGATATCACGATAGGGCTCGTATGTCTCTATTGCAGTAGCCATGGCTTGATCCGAAAGCCCCTGTTCTGGTAGAAGACTAATGGCGTTCCCTACTACACTGTAAGCGCTGTCTTTCATGGCCGTATAAACGTCCGTGAGTTGTAAACCTGATTCTATGGTGGACAATACCGAAAGAGCTTCAGCACGAACGGTTGGTACCGGGTCAGTCATCGCCATTGCTCTCAAAGAAGAAACAACGGAAGCCTTGTCTGTCCCTACATATCCTTCGAAGGCACTCAATCCCACCATCCGATTAAGCCAAAAGCTATCGGAAAGAAACTTACGAGCCATGTTTTGTACCTGAATGGAATCTTTCGAAAGCTCTACCCACTGACTCAATCCGACCAAACGATAATAAAAATGTCCGCTCAATTCGGCTTGAGCGGCCAGCATTTCGAGAGGTTTCTCATGAAGAATAACTCCTAGCAGTTGACGATCAGGATCTACCAGAACGAGATCGGGAACATGCTCAGTCTGCCATTGGAATTCTTGCCTTGCCTCAGTGATTCTGATGGAATGCCGAGTAGGTTTACCCTTTACGTAGACGTCTACATTTAATGGGAGTTCAAACAAGGGAAATTCATCCAAATTCTGAGCTTGAGTGACTAGTAATGAAAGTGTCTGGGTAGAATCGTTGTACATATGCTCTACCTGCAGCGTAGGGTGGCCAGGGAGGAGAAACCATTGGTCAAAAAACCAATTCAAGTCCTCACCAGTAACTTTTTCAAAAGCCATTCTAAGGTTGTGTACCTCCACACTTTGTAAAGCATTTGTGGTAAGGTATTCCTGCAGCGCGGCAAAAAAGGCTTCATCTCCCACGTAACGGCGCAACATGTGCAAAACCCGACCTCCTTTGTTGTAGGAGTGCCTATCAAACATCTCTCCCGGATCAGCATGGTAATAACGAATTAGTTCCTTGGGGGCCTCATTTGCCTCCTCCAAATAATCGAACATGGATTCCAGAGCAATGTAATCGGCTGAATCCCGCCCATATTTATATTCAGTCCATAGGTACTCGGAATAATCGGCAAAGGCTTCATTGAGCGTTAGGTTGGCCCAAGACTCGCAGGTAACATAATCCCCAAACCACTGGTGAAAAAGTTCATGGGCGATAATACCATCCCAGTGCTCATCTAGCAAAGCACGTGAGTCACGATGCAAACTTTCCATAAAGACGGAGGCGGTCGTATTTTCCATAGCCCCCGATACAAAATCGCGCACAACTATTTGAGCATATTTATCCCAGGGGAACTCTACCCCTAGCCTTTCAGAGAAAAAGGTCATCATTTCGGGCGTATGCCCGAATATGGCCTTAGCATGTTCTTCATATTCCGGTTCTACCCAATATTGAACGGATTTGCCTCGCCACTCTTCTTCCACTACTGCCCACTGGCCCACGGCCAACATAAACAGATATGGCGCATGTGGCTGCTCCATAGACCAATAGTCTGTGCGAAACCCATCCCCCGCTCCACGCGACCAAACAAGCTTTCCGTTTGACAACGTTTGGAAGTAATCGGGCACCGTAAGAAAGGTCTCTTGCGTAGAACGCTCATTGGGGGCATCAATAGTAGGAAACCAACAGGAACTGAAGGTAGTCTCACCTTGTGTCCAAATTTGCTGGGGCTTATCCTGTGTGCTGTCTGGATTGATGAAATAAAGCCCCTTCTCGCCCTGTATGGCCTCACTCCCAAAGCCCTTAATATTCTCTGGCATGGCCGTATAGTCTACATATACCCAAAAGGACTCCCCTCTCCTGTACTCCCTATCTAATGTGATTTTCAGTTGCAAGCTATCGTACTCGTAAGCAAGAGGGATGGTGTCACTCTCTTCTATCTTGGCTAAAGAATGAATTTCAAACCCCTTAGCGTCAATAATTAAAGTAGATTTTGTGTAAAAATACGGAGTGAACTGTAAAGAGGCCTGTCCTAATACATGTTGCCTTTCCCAATCAAAACTTAACTCTAAGCGAGTATGTAACAAGTCAAAATCCCGTTTACGGCTGGGTTGGTAGGGAATAGGCGATCTTGTGATCTCTATCAATTCCTTTTGGGTAGTATCCGAAATAGTGATAGCTGGCTCATCAACGGTCACAGTTGAAACGGAGCGGGGTGTACACGCACTCACTATACAAAAGAAACTGCAAATGGATAGAATAAAAGTAGCTCTCATGAGTAATCAGGAATTGCCTACATTTGGGACCACTAAAGTAAGGGTATCGGAGACCAATTAACGTTTAGGTTATGTATAAGGCGCAAGTGAATGACAAAAAAGCCCTAAAAGTTGAAAGCAATAACACTGGGCTTACGGTAGAGGACAACCTCTTGGATTGGGACATTCAAAAGCTACGTGATGGCTATTATCATATTGTTTATCAGGATCAAAGCTACACAGCCGAGTTAGTTTCTTTCGACAAGGAAGAAAAGGAGTTTGACTTCCTTATTGGTGGACATAACCTGAAAGTGAAAGTGCAAGATCGATTTGATCTTCTCTTGGACAAACTAGGTATGACAGACTTGGCCTCAGCCGTTGCTGCAGATTTGAAAGCACCTATGCCTGGCTTGGTTCTGGAGATCATGGTACAACCCGGGCAGGAAGTACAGAAAGGCGATGCGGTGTTGATATTGGAAGCCATGAAGATGGAAAACGTACTAAAGGCACCAGGCGACGGGACAGTAACCGGTGTACAGGTGGCAAAAGGAGACAGCGTGGAGAAAAACCAGGTCATGATCCAATTTTGAAGGGGTCTGGTATGAGTTCCTTATGTGGGCTTGTATATTTGCCGAGATAATCGAAACGCTCCATGAAATACAATCGAATTCTCCTCAAACTTAGCGGGGAAGCCCTGATGGGTAATAAGCAGTACGGTATTGATTCTTCGCGCCTGGAACAATACGCTCTGGAAATAAAAAAGGTGAAAGAGCTAGGCCTGGAGGTTGCTATTGTTATCGGCGGGGGTAATATTTTTCGTGGAGTGCAGGCTGAAAGCTCAGGAATAGATCGAGTACAAGGTGACTACATGGGGATGTTGGCCACGGTGATTAACGCTATGGCTCTACAAAGTGCATTAGAGAAACAAGGATTATACACCCGCCTGATGTCCGGAATAAAAATGGAACAGGTGTGTGAACCATTCATCCGGCGACGTGCCGTTCGCCACTTGGAAAAGGGCCGCATTGTGATCTTCGGTGCCGGAATAGGTAATCCTTACTTTACTACGGACTCTACTGCTAGTTTGCGAGCTATCGAAATTGAGGCTGATGTAGTATTGAAAGGCACTCGTGTAGACGGCGTTTATTCGGCTGACCCTGAAAAAGACCCTAATGCTACTCGGTACTCTACTATTACCTTTGATGAAGTATACCAAAAAGGCCTCAACGTGATGGACATGACGGCCTTTACCTTGTGCCAGGAAAACAATCTGCCCATCGTTGTCTTTGACATGAATAAGCCCGGCAATCTGGTAAAGTTGGTTGAAGGTGAAGAGGTGGGTACATTAATTGCGTAAATCGATCTGACACAGACACATTATGGAAGACATAGAGATTATTCTGGACATGGCCAAGGAGTCCATGGACAACGCCCTGAACCATACGAACAATGAACTTAACAAGATCCGTGCAGGTAAAGCTCAGCCGGATATGCTCAACAGTGTAAAGGTGCCTTACTATGGCGCCGAATCACCTTTAAACACCGTAGCAGCGGTGACCGCGCCAGAAGCTCGTACTCTGCAAATCAAACCTTTCGACAAGTCTACCATTCGGGATATCGAGAAGGCTATCATTGATGCCAACTTGGGCTTTACCCCCATGAATAATGGGGAATCTATTATGATCAACCTACCCCCTATGACCCAAGAGCGTCGCGTAGATCTGGTAAAGCAAGCGAAAAGTGTGGGTGAGAATGGTAAAGTAGTAGTAAGAAATGCTCGTCAAGACGCAAACAATGCCCTTAAGAAGTTAAAAGGTAGCGATGGCGTATCAGACGATATGATTAAAGACGGTGAAGGCGAAGTGCAGAAACTGACTGATGGCTTCGTGAAGAAGATTGACGACTTGCTCGACAAGAAAGAATCCGACATTATGACGGTGTAACCCTTTTCTGGACTACACTATCAATAAAGCCACGTGGGAAACTGCGTGGCTTTTTCGATTTCTAATGGTAGAATTTAGAGCCACGAATGCGGTCGACTACAGCATCAGGTAATAGGTACTGAACGGAGTGGCCGTTCTTAATTTGATCGCGAATGTATGTCGCTGAAATTTCTAGTAGAGGGGCTTTTACATATTGAACCCGAGGATGGTTTTTCATTTCACCAACCTCCCCGATTCCGGGCCGAGGATAAACAATGAGATCGTGGTGCTCCAGAATCTGGCCTGAATTTTTCCATTTATGAAAATGGACCAAGTTATCCTCACCCATGATTAAGGAGAACTGATGCTGTGGATACTTATCATAGAGGTGGGCTAACGTATCTACAGTGTAGCTAGGTTTGGGCAGGCTAAACTCTATATCGCTAGCCCGTAGGTGGTAATTATCCCCAATGGCAAGGCGCACCAAGTCTAGCCTATCAAACTCGTGCAGGAGGGACTTGCGGGGTTTGAAGGGATTTTGTGGAGAAACGACAAACCAAACCTCTGTAAGCTTGGTAGCCTCTACAATGGTATTGGCAATTATTAGATGCCCAATGTGGATGGGATTAAAAGAGCCGAAGTACAGGCCGACTTTCATGAGGTAATAATACCCTGTAAAAAGTCACCTACTACCACCTCTGCTTGCTGAAAAGCGGACTCCAATTCATCGTTGACTACGACCACATCGAAGTGGCGCTCGGAACGCCATTCTTGTTCGAGTTTGGAAAGGCGCATCTTCAAGCTTTCTTCATCTTCGGTATTGCGAGCACGCAAGCGTTTTTCAATAACTGCTAATTCAGAAACCTTAACAAATACGGCTAAAGCCTCGTCTCCAAAATATTTTTTCAAGGCTTGCCCTCCTACCACATCAACGTCAAAGACTACAATTTTTCCTTGATTCCAGAGGCGATCTAATTCTGACTTCAGTGTACCATAATACCTATCCTGGTACACTTCTTCGTGTTCCACAAAAGCGTTTTGACTGAGTTTGTCTCTGAACTCTTGAGGGGAGAGGAAGTAGTAGTCTTGGCCGTGAATTTCGTGGCTACGCCGGGGGCGTGTAGTGGCTGAAATGGAAAAACCAAGCGTTGGATATTTGCCCATCAAATGGTGGACAATGGTCGTTTTTCCAGACCCGGAAGGAGCCGAAAAAATGAGGGCCTTAGGTTGAGGCATTCTCAACGAAGATTTTGAAGGGCGCCTTGAATGGTACTAACAAGTTCCTGTGGGGCCTGATGACACCCACAGGTCTTTTTAATGGCCTCTTTGATGGCTGAATCAAGCTTGAATTTTTCATCGCACTTCTTGCAAGAACAAATGTGCTCTTGAAAAGCGATAGTCTGCTCTGGGGTAGCTTGCCCGTCAACGATCAATTGTAGGAGTTGTTGACACTCTTCAACTTCCAATTTTTTCTCTTCCGGCTGCATACGTGGCATGGCTTTCAATTGTGGAACATTTCCGCAAAAATTCCACAAAACATACGATTTTTTTCAATAACCCATTGATTGCGCATACGATTTTAGCTTGTCCTTGAGCAGATTTCTTGCCCGGTGCAAACGCGAACGCACAGTCCCAATGGGAATGTCTAATATCTTGGCCATTTCCTCGTAGGTAAACCCTTCCAGATCGCACAAGATGATGACTGTTCTAAAATCAACCGCCAATGAATTGAGGGCATTAGACACCTCGTCACCGATCATGTCTTGTACCGCATCTACCCGAAGGTCGGTCGTGATTTTTTCATCAACATCGTCGGAATTATAAAAAGTTTCCACCTCTTGATAATCTACCTTGGTGGGCTGTTTACTTTTCTTCCGATACTCGTTGATAAAGCTGTTTTTCAAGATTCGGAACAGCCATGCCTTGGCGTTGGTTCCTTCTTGAAAAGAATTAATAAACCGAAAGGCCTTCATGTAAGTATCCTGCACCAAATCTTTGGCATCGTCCTCATCGAAGGTCAAACGATAGGCAAAATTGTACATTGAATCTACGTGGGGCATAAACTCCCCATCAAAGATTCTTTGCTTCTCCACGTCATTATAATTTTTGCGCACTTCGGCTGCTTCAGTCATATTGGAACTATCCTTTCTCCCATTATGGTTAACCTATCCGAATCGAATAGGGTACTCCGCCAAAAGGGTATACCTACACTAGCATAACTCACCCTGCCCTTTTGGAACTTTTTGTGATATTTGCTATGCAAAAAGTGTTCGAAATGGAAAAACCTGTCAAAATTTCCGGGGTTGTCATTACTTACAATGAGGAAAAGAATCTCGGAATGTGCCTACAATCCTTAAAAGGTGTGGTAGACGAGATTGTGATAGTAGATTCTTTTTCCAAAGATAAGACCGAAAAAATTGCACACGAATATGACGCAGTTTTCATCCAGCACCCTTTTGATGGTCATATTGAACAGAAGAACTATGCTGCGTCGGTAGCTTCTCATAACATCATACTCTCTTTAGATGCGGATGAGGCGCTCAATGATGCACTTCGTCAGGAGATTATTAAAATTAAGTCAGATTGGCAGAAGGACGGGTACTGGGTCAACCGCTTAAATCAGTATGCAGGGCGCTGGATACGGCATGGCAGCTGGTACCCGGATCGGAAAATTAGGCTATTTGACCGACGAAAAGCCAAGTGGGGTGGGCATAATCCTCACGACAAGATCATCATGGATGGATCTTCTATGACGGGTAGATTGAAAGGTAATTTGCTCCATTATACATACGATCCCGAAGACATCGTAGAAGTATACACGGAGCACATGAACCAAATTAATTTTTTTGCTACCAAATGGGCGGAAAGTGCCAAGGATCGAGGCAAGCGAGTCATCCCACTTTGGCATCTAGTATTACGCCCTCCACTTCAGTTTCTATGGGAGTTCGTATTTCTCCACGGCTTCTTAGATGGATCTATTGGGTTTGTTATGGCTAAGCATTCTGCCTGGCATAAATACCTGAAATATCTGAAGCTCCACGGCATGTATGCAGAGGAGCGAAAACGCTAGGCTGTATTTCTCAACCAATCAATTCTGGCATTCCCTCTCACGCGACCGTACCGGTTCGGCTTAGGAAAAGAACTCTTCAGCGCAGCATCGCCCGAAAGGTAATGTAAGACAAGTTGCTCACCATCTTCTACCCAAAGGCGATTACTATCTCCATCCTGGTAAGCATGGTCTTGACCCGAAGCACCAGCATAACGACGCACAATCTTCTGTAATACCTCTTGGGTGGTGTGCTCCTGCTTACCCTTAGCCAAGAAACGAGATTCTACATACGCAAGCCTGCCTTTGAAGAAATGGTATTGGGAGGCTCTTAAATAAGGCCCCATGTCCTTTCGATAGAATGCCACCATATGATCGGTTATCTGATGAGAATTATTGAGGAGGAAAGCCGGAGAACCCAATGAAACGATAACTTCATCTAATGTAGTCCTCAGAGAAACCTGATCGCCCGGCCGAAGTGCCTTAAGCACTGGTGCAAAACCATATGGCTGCTGGTGGTAAATGATCTGGGAGAAGTGAGTAGGATACTTAAGAGAATTGGCTTGCTGATAATACTCTTTGCGCAAAACATCTGCATTGGAAAGAGCTACGGAAGCGGGAATGGCAATTGGTAAAGCCTTTGTCATATGCACATTCTGAAGGTTTGACTAGAAATACGCACTAACACAATAGAATGTTTTGCTAATCGTTTAAACGGCGGATTTCCAAGATTAAGCATCGCTTTTTATCGATGGCTTGAATTTAAACCCTAGCAATAGGACTTAAATATGCTGAATAACAGAGACTTAAGGGTTCAATGAAAATATTAGCACATCCACAGAAATAATCTTACCCACAAGTTATCCACATTCAATAATTTACACCAAACCAAAGATTATTTGCAGTCATAGTGGTAATCTCTTATCAGCAGCACGTAATTCTTACATCCTCCAAGCCCTCCCTCACGTTTCTAACGGGCATAAAAAAGACCGCTACCATAGAGTAGCGGCCTTATTCTTAGTATGGAAAGCAAATATTATCGAACCACGAGGCGCTGAACCTCCTGCAATTCTGTGCCTTGTACACGCACCAAGTACATACCAGGCTGCAGTCCGTTCAAGTCCATACCCACGCTGTGCTGACCAGCTTCGAGGCTATGTACACGCGCTTGCAACTCCTGCCCTGTCATGCTGAAAACTGAGATCGTGACCATGTCCGCATGATCCAAAGCGAACGAGGCTGTTGCAAAACCACTAGTTGGGTTCGGGAATAAGGTAATGCCTTCAGGAGCGTCTAACTCGAAAGCAGGGACAATGGGGCCAGTCTCTACCAAAGTAACCCCAGTAGCTCCAGAACGTGATCCAGCAGTGATACCAGTTACGGTTACCGCATCAATGTACACGCGGTCATTGTTCGCCGATGCATCGTTCCGGAAGCGGATGGCACCATTGGATCCTATTGCGCTGGCAGGCACGTTAATGGTAGAAGAATAGAAGCTATTGTTGGTGAAATCTGTTCCTGAAACATAGGTCGCTACTGTATTCCAGCCAGAACCGTTGTTCACTTGAAGCCAGAAATCTTCACCAGATTCCATGCTGTTAGGATAGAAATAAAACTCAATAGCCAAGGAAGCGTAAGGTGAGGCATCGACTCCGCTACGTGTCATTACCGAAGAGTTGGTATTGTCACGCAAACGAATTGAGTATGTCCCTTCATAAGAACGGCCACCAGTATAACGGAAGCAATCACTACCGCCGTCAACCCAACCATCTAATCCTGTCTCGAAGTAACTCTCGAACAACACGGTAGAACCGCCGCCGCCAACACTATTCACCGTTACACTTGCTGAAGCTTGGTCACTATCAGTACCGTCTGAAACGGTCACAGTAGCCGTATAAGAACCCGCAGTAGCATAGGTGTGTGACGGAGAAACACCAGATCCGTTTGAGCCGTCACCGAAATCCCAAGAATAGGTAAGGGCATCACCATCGGCATCAGTAGAACCCGAAGCATCGAAAGAAATAGCCGCACCTTGGTCACCGCTGTAAGGGCCACCAGCAGCCGCCACGGGAGCATTGTTGGTAGGCCCGCCGCCTCCACCATTTACACAGAAAACGGTAGACTCAGATGAGGCAAAGGAACCGCCCGAAGCTATGGTGTTACCGTTGCCGTCTTTCAACTCATAAGAACCATTTCCGTAAGCACAGCAGATACCATCACCGTAGGAATCGAAAATAGTGAATTGGTGAGGGCCCACCAGACCTGTGAAGGTTTCATTGATCGTTTGGTTATTGCCATACCCGCTGCCGGAAGCCACAGTATTACCCACGCTGTCCGTTAGAGACCATGAGGTTTCGGAACCGTAGTTATCTGTAACCAATGTCAAGGTAACATCACCATCTACCGGATTTGTACATGGCAGAGAGCCACCGCCACCACCAAGGAAGCTTTCGCGAGCACCACCGGGCTCAAAAATGGCACGCATACGTGACTTCTGGCCTTCGGTAAACATGAACATACAAGCGTCGTTCACATAGTCCATGTAGTTCATGAACATATCTGGCTCGTCACCAGTGCCTTCGTTACAGCTGTTAATACCGAAAGTAGGGCAACCTCCGTTTGAGCCTCCCATAACAGGAGTATCAGACACAAAGTCATCCGCACTACAGTTTCCGTCACCCCAAATGTGGCGCAGATTCAACCAGTGGCCAATCTCGTGCGTGGTAGTACGTCCCAAGTCAAAAGGGGCTGTTGCAGTACCGATACTACCAAAGTATTGGTAATCCATTACTACACCATCTGTAGCTGGGTTGCCGCCAGGAAACTGGGCGTATCCTAACAGACCACCACTCAGGTCACACACCCACATGTTCAGCTTTGTATTAGGGCTGATGGCATCGCTACCACCGCTTGAGCTACGCTTCATGGCATCATTACTACTGAATGAGCTCGTGCTAGTAGACACCCGAACAATCTGATCGAGCACAAACTCAAACTCTGAGTCAGCAGCACGGCCAGCAAACAAGGATGGAACCTGATTGAAATCAGAGTTTGTAGCGCGGAAATCTTCGTTTATGATGCGCATCTGATCATTGATTTGCGCATCGCTGATATTCTCAGCTGAAGTATTGTACACCACATGGACCACAACAGGAATGGTGATAACACCAGTTACCTCATTACGGGCTTGTAATTGGTTTTTGAGTACCCGATTAGTATGCTCCTCAATCTGGTGCATTTTCTCGGCATACTTAGGATTGGCTTCCATCTGAGCCTCGTGTACGTGCATGGTGGCACATTCACGGTGTTGTTGAGCATAGGACATACCTATACTAAGAGCCAGGGAAACCCCTGTCATCAGTAAACGTTTCATGATCATTTTAGTGTTTTAGGTAATTATTAAACTGTTCAGTATAAAAATGATGGCCCCATCTGTAGGGGGCCATACTAGGGTAAAGTGTTCGATAACCAGGAAAGAATATAGGACGAATATATACTTTCGTTCGATGAACATTAAACAAAAGCCAGCAAAATTTTAATTTTATCAATACAGGAATCACAAAATGGAATTATATTTTTTTTACGCTTTTGATGAAAAATCATTTTAGTGGATTTCCGTCGTTTTTTTATACAGCTAGGGTATTTGGAAACGGATTACAGGACAAACTTTAATCGACACTAACCAATAATGAGATTTTCCTCACAAAAGGGCCCTTGGAGTAGTAAGGAAGGACTCGTTTCTGTCATTTGGAGAACCGTTTAAAGGTCTATCTTTGCTTGCACCCCCATCAACTCAAACAAAAACTCCCCATGAAGAACTTTACATGGATTGGATTGCTAGTAGCATGTATTGGGCTTAATACTACCACGCTGTTCGCCCAAGATGCGAGCCAAGCTATATTTTACATCCAAACGCTGGATGCCAACGGCCAACCCTTGGGTGGTGGCACCGGATTTTTCGTAGATGCCAAAGGGACGGGCATCACGCACCGCAATAATTTCATTGGGGCGGCCTCTGCCCAACTCATTACCGCCGATAGTAGTATCTATGCAATAGAGCGGATTACCGGTGAAGACGCTGCTACTGGTTTGGTGCGTTTTCAAGCCACAGGCCTTTCTGGAGATGTAGCCTCCCTGAAAACCGCCAACCAAGCGCCTAAAGAAGGCACCTCTGTTGAAGCCTGGTCAGCCGATGGCCCTATTGGAGCTGAGGCCATTAAGCATATTACAGCCACCCTAGAGATAAGTACAGGGCAAGCCCCTTATGGCCAGGTAATGGAAATTGGCTCCAACCCGGGGCGGACATACCAAGGCGGACCGGTAGTAGAAAATGGCCAAGTGGTGGGGGTAATTGCCATGGAGGTGAGTGCTACGGGGGCATTTGTTATTGATGCCCAACGGTTCAAATCCATGGGTGGAAAGAATTTGGGCATTACTCCATTTGCAGCTACCATAAAGAGCAATACGTCCTACCTAAAAGCTATGCTGGCGTTCAGCCAGGAGGATTGGGGAAATGCCGCAGCTCAGCTGGCTCAGGTAAAAAGGGATACCCCAAATGATCAGGCCATATTTATATTATCTGCCCGAGCACAGATAGCCAATAACAATGCTTCAGGAGCCATAGAAGATTGGACGGAAGTAATCCGAATGGATGGTAATAATGTTGAGGCATTTACCCAGCGAGGAATTCTCAATTATGAAAGCGACCAAAAATCGGCTGCTCTACAAGATCTGAATCGCGCAGTAACACTAAAGGGCACAGGGCTAAAGTTGTTCGAGTATAGAGGCCGGTTACTATATGAACAAAATGATTTTGCTAGCGCGGAAGCCGACTTGAAAAAAGCTATTGAAGCAGGGTCTGAAGATCCTGGGGTCGAGTACTTTTTGGGCAATGCACAATTCCGTCTCGACAAACATGCTGAGGCAATTGCTTCCTATGACGCCGCTGTAGCTAAGGGCTTAAAAGATGAGTTAATTTACAACAACCGGGGTAAAGCAAAGTATTTGACGGACAACCTGGCTGGTGCTATTGCAGATTACACCTTGGCGCTAGGCATTAAAGCGGACTATACCCGTGCAATCATCAACCGTGCAGATGCCTATGCCGCACAAGAGAACTGGGGCAAAGCCGCAGAAGACTATAAATTGGCCCGCTCTAGCGGAGTAGTGGACGGCGCTATGACCCGAAAAGAGGGCGACGCTTATCTGAAACTGGAGAACTGGGCGAGCGCTGTGGAGGCATATGATGCGGCTGCCCAAACCGGCCTAAACGAACCCGCGATGATTCGCGATCGAGGTTTTGCTCATTTCCAGCTGGAGGATTACGGCAAAGCGGTAACGGACCTAAGCAGGGTAACCGGAGAATTTGATAGCGAAGTGAAGGTATTCCGAGAGTTGGGACTGGCCCAATTCCGCCAATCACAATACCAACCAGCAGTAGCTTCACTAAGCCAAGCAGCCCAAATGGGAGCAAATGATGCGGAGCTACTTTATGCCTTAGGTAATGGTCAGTATGAACTCAATAACTGGACCGATGCCGCTCAAACTTTGGCTCAAGTTGCTGCTTCAGGAACAGAGGACGCCCAGATATATTTGAGACTGGGAAAATCACAATACCGTACCAACGCTTTTGATCCTGCCTCTGAAAACTTGACGCAAACTATTGATAGAGGTGCGGCTGATGGGGAGGTCTATTACTACCGAGGGATGATTCGCTACCAAAAGGAGCAATACCGTGAGGTGACTCAAGACCTTGAAAAAAGCAGGGAGTTGGGAGTTGGTGAAGGGCCCATGTTGGCAGCGCTGGGGATGAGCTACTATTCCTTAGAGAACTTTGCCAAGACCGTAGAAATTTTAAGTCTGGCCAAATCACGGGGCATCAACACGAGCGATGTGCTGAGCGCTTTGGGAATTGCACGGGTACAAGAGGGTCAGTATGCAGAAGCTGTTCCAGATCTGGAGGCCGCAGTACAAGGCGGTGCTACTGATGTACAAACTTATAAAGCCTTGGGACTGGCCCGGTTTGAGAATGGAGACTATGCCGGCACGGTAGAAGCCCTAACCCAAGCCACCCAACAAGGGGCAAGCGATGTGAAGGTGATGTATGCTCTGGGGAATAGCCACTATGAATTGAAGAACTGGCGAGAGGCAGCGCAGGCTTTGGCCCGGGTAGCCACTGAGGGTACGGAGGATGCTCAGGTTTATCTGAGACTAGGTAAGGCACAATACCGAACCGAGGCCTTTGATCCCGCTGTGGGCAGCCTAACTACGGCCATTGACCGTGGGGCTATGGACGGTGAAGTATATTACTACCGGGGCATGATCCGTTACCAAAAGAAGCAATTTTCGGAAGCCGTGGCCGATCTGGAGAAGGGTAGAGAAATGGGTATCGGGGAAGGGTCCCTTTATGCAGCTCTCGGCATGAGTTATTTCTCCTTAGAAGATTTTCCAAAAGCTATTGAAGCGCTGGACCAAGCCAAAACCCGAGGCACAAAAACCGGTGAGGTATTGAGCACTTTAGGTATTGCCCGGGTTACGGAAAACCAATATTCCCAGGCTATTCCTGATCTAATGGCAGCCGTACAGGCAGGAGTTAAAGACGGCCCAACGTACGAAGCACTGGGCACAGCCCGGTTTGAGGAGGGAGACTTCCGCGGTACAGTGCAGGCATTGGACCAAGCCATATCAGCTGGTGTAAACAATAGCGGTGCCTACCGTAGACGGGGAGTAGCAAAGTACGAAATACGGGATGCAAGTTCCCTAGCCGACTTAGATGAGGCCATCCGTCAAGGTGCACAAGATGCTACGGCATACTACTATCGCGGAAATCTGCGATTCCGTAATGAGGATTACACGGGTGCCATCTCGGACTACGATGCCGCCCAGGGACAAGGGTACTCCACTGCTGAATTTTTCAACAATCGCGGTAAGGCCAAAATGAACCTGGACAACAACGCCGGGGCCATTCAAGATCTGGACCAGTCCATCAGCTTGGATCCTGGGTACACCCGAGCTTACTTCAACCGGGGAACGGCCAAGTTCAACACCCAGGATTTTGCAGGGGCTATCCCTGATTTGGACAAGGCCATTGCGTCTGATGGCAGTAATGGAGACCTATACCGGATGCTGGGGCTTTCACACTACCAGCAACAGGTCAAGGCAGAGGCTCTAGACGCACTGATGAAAGCCATACGGCTAGAGGTGAAGGACGGCGAAGTGTACTATACGTTGGGTACGCTATATTATGAGAAAGAGGACTGGCGAAATGTTGCGGGCATGTTTACGGAAGCCGAAGGATTGAATCAGGTAGACCGAGAGCTGTATCGCAAACGAGGAAATGCGTATTTCAATATGCGTAACTACCAGGCTACTGTAGACGACCTCTCCAAGGCCATCACACAGGGCATCAATGATTTAGAGGTTTACCAGAATAGGGGTAACGCCTATTACGAGCTGCGCTCATACAAAGAGGCAGTGGATGATCTAACCTCCGCGGCGGGCAAGGGCATGGACGATGGCCCTTCCTTTTACAATCTAGGTAATGCGCGTTTCCGGGGCGATGATTTCTCCGGGGCCATAGAAGCCTATGATCGTGCCGTAGCCTTGGGAGTAGAGGAGGCTACCTTATATAACAACCGTGGTAAAGCTAAGGCAAATGCAGATGGGTTTACACTGGCCATAGCCGACTATGACAAGGCTCTGGAATTGAATCCAAATTATGGAAGAGCTTTCCAGAACCGTGGTACAGCACACTATCAATTAGAAAATTACGAACAGGCTGCCAGCGACTTGGAAGAAGCGCTGCTTCAAGGGGAGGAGAGCAAGGAAATTCCACTCTACCTAGGTGCCGCGTTGTATCAATCTGCTCAATACGAAGATGCGGTGGAGATTCTGGATGAAGCCAACTTAAATCAGCCTTTGGCCTTTTATTCCCGAGGAAACTCTCACTACCAATTAGGCAATTGGACTTTGGCAATTGGCGATCTGGATAAAGCCATCAGCGGAGGCATGGGGGACGGACCTGCCTACCGATCTAGGGGTGGGTC
>DMST01000428.1:0-263 GCA_003454975.1 Cytophagales bacterium
GGGGTTGCGGAGCCAGAAAATTCTCAAAGTCACCCGCGCTCCAGGCCAGGAACTCACCACCGCCTTCCAACTCATACCCATGGTCCAGGTGAATCTCACCGTTATGGCCTACCTCGTTGGTCGCCATCCACTCCTGAAACTCCTCGTACTCGGCGCCCTTGTTCTGCGGGAACAAGTAGTAGCTCAGGCGAATGGGCATCTCACCCGCATCGGCCAGCAGCTTAGTACCGGTGTAGTTATCAGGAAACTTGTGCCCCCCTCCA
>DMST01000428.1:336-587 GCA_003454975.1 Cytophagales bacterium
GCGTCAATGCCGCTGGTCAGGCCTAGGCGGTTCAGCTCGCGGTAGAAGTGCTTAGTACCGTTCACCATCTCCTCCTCCGTAAGCGGAGGCAGGGAACCAATCCGTGCGTACAGTATGGTGGGGTTGGGCTCCGCCAACAGTACCCCCGTCAGCTTACCGTCAGGGCCCTTCTCGAAAGAGCTTCCTTCCGGGGCTTGCGTATTCTCGTCAATGCCCAGAGCATCCAGTCCGGCCTGGTTCAGCCAGGCCCC
>DMST01000428.1:649-4734 GCA_003454975.1 Cytophagales bacterium
TCCCCGGCTGTAGAGAAACAACACGTAGGTAGGCACGTCACCAGTAGCCTCATTGATCTCCTCCGGCGTAGGGAAACGCTTCTCTTCAAACTGGAAAGGACTCCAGCCACCAATCACCCGTACCCATTGGCCTTCTGGAGTGCGCTCGGCCTGCTCCTTAAGCATCTCCAGGGCACGCTTCAGCGTTTTCACCCCGTCCCAGCGCAGCTCTGCGTTGAAGAAGCGGCCACCGCGGGTCAGGTGCAGGTGAGAGTCATTCAGCCCTGGGATCAGGGTGCGCCCCTTGGCATCAATCACCTCGGTATTTTCGCCTTTCAGGCGCATCATCTCTTCCGTAGTTCCGGTGGCGAAAACCAGACCGTCCTTTACGGCAATGGCTTCGGCGGTGGTCCGGTTCGCATCCATTACCGCCCCCCGGGCATTGGTCACCAGCAGGTCTACCGAAACCTCCTTATTTTCTGTGGATTCACCACAGGCGGACAGCAGTCCTACCAGCAGCATAAACCCGAATATCTTTTTCATCATCGTAAGAATAGAATAGGTATACAAATAGGTGTTTACATCGGTCGCCAGCATCCTGCTGGCGCCTTCTATGCAGTCAAAATCCTTGGGCTTTTACTTGCCAAGTGGGGGCGAGTTTCCAGCGCACCACAGCAAGAGTGATGTAAAGAGGAGTAGCACACTACTCCCCTTGCATCAAGAATTAGTGATCAGAGCCACCGTTTTCTTTAGACCACTGTTGCATGGTCTTGATGTAGTCGATGCCCAGACCAAATGCACCACCGTAGCGCTTGCTGATTTCCACTACTTTCAGGTAGTTGTCACTACGCGCCCAGTCACGGTGAATCTCGAGCAGGTACTGCAGAGACGTTACCGGCTTCACACCCGCTTGTATCATCCGAGCGATGGACATATCGTGTGCTTCTTGCGAAACACCACCACTAGCGTCAGTTACTACGTACACATCGTAGCCGTCTTCCAAAGCACTCAGTGCGGCAGACAATACACATACCTCGGTCCATAAGCCGGCAATTACAATTTTCTTCTTACCGGTATCTTCTACGGCTTGCACCACACGGGTATCCTCCCAAGAGTTCATCGTAGTTCGGTCGATGTAAGTCTTTTCATCCGGGAAGTACTCCTTAATCTCAGGAAACACAGGACCTGAGAACGATTTCTCATTCACCGTAGTGACAATCGTAGGCACATCATACAGTACCGCTGCAGCTGCCAGCAAGCCCGTATTGTTGCGCAGCTCTTCTATGGGCTGAGACTCCGTTGCGAAGGCCATTTGACTTTCGTGGTCTATGAGCATCAGCACGTGGTTGGTAGGATTCAGCAGCTGCTCTGCAGCATTTTCAGGGTCGTTGTTTGGATTCGGATTGTACTGATCCCATTGTCCAAAGGCAACGGAGGCCATCAAAGTGAAGACCACTATTAGAGAAGTTTTAAGTACGTTCATGGCGTTATTCTTTATGATTTTAACATCTAATTTTATGAGGCTTGGTATTATTTGCGCCTCACACTTTCTTAGACGAGTACAATTCCCAACCGGGTATTAGTAAAATGTCGGGTATGATGATTAAAAGGGAGGAAAGTGAAGTAAGTCTATAAACTTGGGCCAATGACCTTTTTTGTGCTTGACCTTCTGTAGGGGGATGCTCTCCCATTCACTAAGAATAGGAGCCCTCCTGGCATGTTGTTCTGACGGCACCGTAGGAGCGCCGTCAGGGTTTGTGAGAAAAGAAGTAATCATAGTGGGTTACTATGGACAGTGTTTGCTTATGCCCTCCGCATAGTTGAAAACCGTGCCATACTTTCAACCCATTGATTTACAGAATCTTACACCAGACTTGAAACTTTTCAAACCCCTCACTTTTTGGGCTTTTCTGTTATTTGAGAAAAAGAGAGCCGAGTTGTGTGGTGCATTGGGGGTGCCCCCTACTCGCTTTCGGCCTGGTTGGCCTACAGCGAGTAGGGGTCGGGCTGGCGCTACTCGCTTCCCGGCATTAACGAGACTGTTTCCAGCTACCACATTCCGAACTTCCATGGATTTTATCCTCCAAGCTCCGCTACAGAATAGCCGGGAGAGCTCACACATACCGCTTCATCCCTCACCCGAAAAAATCTAAATCGGAAGGATCGGGCGGGCTTAGTCCAACAAAGCAGAAAGACGTGTTTGCTGGTCGCACAAATTCAGCGGCTGCAACCGGCAATTGCCGGTTCCAAGGATATACCCACCTCCTAGTACCTGCCCATAAACGCATACCAATCCCTGAGTACTGAACAAGGAAAATTGGTAGGTCTTAGCCATTAGCACCACTGCCATGCCTCTTGGTAAGCCCGCCTTTTGTGCGGGTTCCAAACAGTCAAAGTGGGTAGCCTCAGCAGCAACCAAGCGGTATCATGATGGCGGATGCGGCATACAAAGGCCAACTCTCCCTTGGGCAGCTCAGCCAACTCTCGTCCATCCCTATCTAAGTAAACCCAAACAGACCAACACCATAACCCTTTGCATTCCAATAGATTATGAAAAAATCTCTAAAAAAAACGGATTACCAGGGAGGGTAAATGACTTCTCATTCGGGGTATGAGTAGAAAGGCAATACCAGTATTCTCTCACCTTAAACAAATGATAGTCATGATGAACCGAATGAAGTCTCTTACGATAATAGGGCTGAGCCTCTTTTGGCTCGCCGGAAATGCCCAGGCACAGTCTGTGCATACTCCTGAATCGTTCACAACTACGGTAGCGGTCCAGACAGGGCCTATGCAACCGGGCTACTACCGCACCTACCACGAGGTACTCACCAATGCCCCAGGTATTCCATGGGATACCCCAGCACTCACTCCTAAAAAGAGCCGGGTGGTCATTGGAAAGCACTTCCCTTCTGTAAAACTAGACCTTACCCGAGACCAAGGCCGGGCCTTGGGCGATTTTGTCGGCTTTAGCGACGGTCAACACCTGTACCTTCGTGTGAGCAATGAGGGTAAAGCCTGGCGAGATCATTTCTCCCAGGTACAGGTAGCCGGTCCCTATCTGGTGCATTCGGCGGTGTTGATCACCTACACGGCCAGCGGCAACGGAACCTTTACCCGCTGGACTTCGCACATCACCAAGGCCTTGAACCTGGGAGACGGCCGCTACACTACGGTGGGCAAAAAGGAACTACGTGCTCTGCTCGCCGATGAGCCCCAGCTCTTGGCCGAATTTGAGGCAGAACGCCGAAAAGGACGGAAAATCTCCGAATACCTGATCCGCTACGGCCTGGACCTGGAAAGCTAAACGCAGCATGCAAACAGGCCCCTACCTTTGGGTGGGGGCTTCTCCTTGCTTCCTTTTGGGTAGTAAATGGTATCTTTTATGAGTTTATTCAGTGCTGGAGCATGGCCCTATTAGCCAATGAATCTTTTTCCTCTTGACGCACCCCTTCTTTAAAAAACTGTACGACGAATGCTTCGATCCCCTGCGAACCTATCTGTTTTATCGCTCGGGCGATGAGGCATTGGCTACTGACATCTGCCAGGATGTGTTCTTACGGGTGTGGAAGCGTAAGCCGGATCTGTCATGGGACCAGCTGAGAGGGCTGCTATACAAGATGGCAAAGGACCAATACGTAGATTGGTTGCGAAAGGAGCAAGTAGGCCAGGCCCACCTGGAAACCCTTTCTTTCCGATGGAACAATCAAGATCCGCAGGCACAGCTAGAACTAAACGAGCTAAAGCTGCGGTATGAAGCATCGTTGGCTCAGCTACCCGAACACCAACGCACGGTATATCTTATGAACCGGAAGGACGGGCTTACTTACAAGGAAATTGCCCAGCGGCTCAACCTGAGCATAAAAACTATTGAGAAACGCATGCGAGTGGCTTTGCAAACGTTAAAAAAACAACTACAGGATGGAACCGCTTAAGGACGCACCTATACCCGAAGAACAGCGCCTCCTGGATCAGGTAGAAGTATCCTGGTCAGCTACCAAAGAGGATCTCTGGCAGCAGATGGAGGAGCAAATGGGAGCCACCGAGGCCTCGACTCCAAGGCCGAGTGCAAAGCAAGTGTTCTTCACGGCCCCCCGCTGGCTAGT
>DMST01000428.1:4788-5270 GCA_003454975.1 Cytophagales bacterium
TCTTCACGGCCACCCGCTGGCTAGCCGCTGCCTGTGTAGGGCTATTGGTGCTAGCCAGTTTTGCGGCCTTGTACACCAAGACAGTGTCCGTTCTCCCGGGCCAGCAAGCAGTGGCGGTGCTGCCCGATGGCTCGAAGGTAACCCTCAATGCCGATTCGCAAATTCAGTACCGCCCTTACTGGTGGTGGCGAAAACGCACCGTTGAGCTAAGCGGCGAAGCCTTCTTCGAGGCGGAATCCGGGAGCACTTTTTCCATTCATTCCGTTCAAGGGAGCACGGCGGTTTTGGGCACTAGCTTTAATATTTATGCTCGACAGGATATATATGAGGTGTACTGTGCCAGTGGGGTAGTATCCGTTTCGGTGAACCAGCATCTACCAACCGACACCTTACACCCGGGCATGATGCTCCAAAGCCTGAATGCTTCTCTACAAAGGCAAACCCTCTCGAACGATGAACCCTTGGCTTGGCTACAGCATCGG
>DMST01000428.1:5295-16970 GCA_003454975.1 Cytophagales bacterium
TCCACGCAGTGGGCTTGCCGTTGCCACGGGTGCTGGCCGAATTGGAAAGGACGTATAACATCCAAATCGATGTGGACACCGACTGGGCGGCCCAACAGCTGTATAGCGGTAACTTCGCACTGCCAACAACCCCCGATAAGCCTTTGTCTTTGGTAGCGGTTACTTTTGGCTTGGAGCTGGCCCAAACCAGCGATGATACCTACGTGCTCACACATTCACCATGAGTATCCGCCACACAAACGCTAAAAAAAGCCTGGTCCTAACGTTAGTCCTCATCGCGTTGACCTCAGCGGTACTTGCCCAAGGGATATCCCTTGCGGCGCACCAGCGCCCCCTTGCCGAAGTCCTGGATGAGCTAGCCGAGCAGTACCCTTTCCAATATACCGGCCAAGGTGAGGCTTTCATGAGTTGCTCCATCACCCTTACCACAACCTTCGCCAACCTGGATACGGCGATAGCCGTCCTCGCACAGGATTGTCAATTGACCGTCCGTAAGGTAGACGGGGTCTACGTACTGCGGCCTTTAGCGGCTCAAGCACCGACACCAATCCACCAGTTTAAAGGTAGGATTGTGGATCAAGAAACCGGAGAATCGGTTCCCTCCACCGCTATTCTCGTTGCTGATACCTTCACAGTGACCGATGAAAAGGGTTGGTTTTCTTACCCAGCCTTAACGGACTCGGTGCGCATCCAGACCAGCCACATCGCTTACGTATCCCTCGACACGCTAATTGCCACTACTCAGCAACCCGTTCTGGCTGCCCGCCTCAAGACCTTTACGCTGGGAGAGGTGGTAGTGGAGACCGAGCATTTAGACGAGGTACTCGACCCTCAGTACCCAATTGTGCAAGCGTATTTGAACCACGAATTAGCCCCCGGGTACTACCGTACCTTCCAGGAGTTCGTAGCCAATCAACCGGGCATCACTTGGGACAACAGAACCTTGGAAAGCCGCATGGCTTTCGCCGTTTTCGGCAAGAACTTCCCCGCCGTGCGCCCCCAGTTCACACGAGCAGAGGGTAAAGCCATGGGCGATTTTGTAGGTTTCTGCGACGGACAGCAGGTATATTTTCGGGTGGGTGATGCAGGCCGGGCTTGGCGGGATAACGCGTCTGCCGTCAAATTTGCTGGCCCCTTTGCTAGACATGCGGCCATATACGTGAGCTACACCACGCACGGTAATGGTTCGGTAAGCCGGTGGACGACCCGGGTATTGCGGGTGCTAAATATGGAGGATGGCACCTACACCACCGTAGGTCGCCAACAATTACGCGCTTTACTACAAAACGATCCAGAACTGCTAGTGCAATTTGAAGCGGAGCGCCGCAAGGGAACCAAGCTGGAATCCTACCTCCTCAAATTTGTACAAAGACAATAATTTTGGGTGTACTGCTTTTCCCCTTTACTCGCGTGAGAAAACCTTATTCGATACCAGGGAAAAGGTTGTAAAGGAACGAATTGTATGACGTCAATTCTTACCGGATTGGGTCTATTTACCCTGGAATACGGCTAGTCCCTCAATTCGACCACTAAATCACTTCAAAGTAACAGAGTACCGCCCAATCGCGCCTACGGTCCACCGAAGGGGTAGCCTACGTGCCCAAATACCCAAAATGCACGTGTGAGCATTCCTCCAAAACACCCATAAGTCCACTATTTCAACTTTCCGAACACCAGATTTGTCTTGCAACAGACCCTTTGAACGTTGGGTGTAATAATCCTGAAAGAGGGTATACTAATGGGGCAAATGCATCGCGATCGCATTCATGTATAACTTAATGAGAAAGGAAAAACGAAATGATGAGATGGATGCTATTATCCGTTTTGGCTGTACTTACGGGCTGTAATTGGGATACTGACGTATCGCCTGACCTATCGGGTGCTTGGGTAGTAGAGGAAGACGACCAACAGGCACTAGCGCAAGCGATGGGGCTGGAAGAGGGGGTGCTGATTGACCGAATATCCTTTACGGGTGATCAGGTAACCCTCACCGACTCTGAGGCTGGCGAAAGCTACGATGGGGTATTCAGTATTGAGGAGGATTTGTTCTTCCTGGGCTCGCCAACGCAGATGATGTTTATCAACCAGGTAGAGGTAACACTGGAAAACAGTGCAGCTGAGCCTACTGAGTGGAGCATTTTGGAAATATACAACAACGGTACGGCAGCCTTTGATGTGTGTGTTTCCAAGTTCCGCAGTACCCGAATTGAGCTATTACCGGAATAAAACTCACTCAGAATTTGTACCTATAATGACGGAGGGGCCCCAGTGGCCTCTCTTTTTCTTCTAGGTAAATAGACGGAGTCTCAACCGCCCACTTTTTTTATTTTTCTCAAATTTTAGAACAAATCGCCTAAACAATACCCCCAATCTGCTGGGTTACTTAAGCAAAGCCTAAAACCAGGGCTTCGCAAACCGCATCAGTTCCCCAGACGTTGGTAGTCATTTTTTTGCAGGAAGGGAGGGAGCTGCCAGAAGCTACCGGTAAAGCAAACAGACAATGAAACCGTGCCATTATGGTCCTTCCTCTACCCGAAACTACCATCAAAGACTGGCTCGTAGAAACGTTACCTTATGAGGTGATGTGGCTTACGGCCGAAGGAGATATTGCCTATGCCAATCAACTATGTAGGGAGCGGCTGGGCTACTCTGAACAATCATTAAAGAAAAGACCCTACAAGGAAATCAATCCCTTCCTGACCGATGAGGCTTGGCGAGGATACTGGGAGCAATCCAAGAAAAGAGGTACCTACTACTTCAAATCTACCCACCAGTCTGCCGACGGAAATTTCTATGACATCGAAGTTTGTGCGCAACACTTCTTGAACGAGGATGAGGAGTTGCTATGCTTGATCATACAAAACATCACTTACTCCTACTTCTACCATAACATGATGACCCGCACAGAGAAGATGGCGGGTATTGGTAGCTGGAAACTCAACTTTGAGGACGATTCTTTTCTGGTGACAGACGAAGCACTCACCATTTTTGATTGTACACAAAAGGAGGAATTGCTACCGGAAAATTTGGCGCTCCGGTTCCACGAAGGCCAGGAATACCTGCAAGCACTCGAAACGCTACAAATGAATGGCAGGCCGCTGGAAATGCTATTGCAAACTAAGGAGACCCCTTCCCGGTACATCAAGGTCATGGTAGAGGCGAAGGTGAAGGACAATTATGTGCACAAGATCATTGGGGCCTACCAAGATGTAACCGAACTACACCAGACGGTAAATGACCTGGAATACTATAAGGAGGTGATTGAGCAGGCTCAAGACCTTATTCTAGTATTCAATATGGTAACGGGTACCCTGCTGCACTGTAACGATTCGGCCCTGGCGGCCTTTGGTCACGGCCGGGAGGTAGTCAAGGACATGCACATTCATGACTTTGACCCTACTACCAAGCCGGACTGGTGGGAAAAGCACGTGGATGTCCTGTATGGAAAAGGGACGGCACACTATGAGTGGCTAGCGACTCACCGAAATGGAACGCGCTTCCCGGTAGAGGTAACTTCTACCTACCTGCGGTACAATGGAATAGACATGGACTGTATGGTGATGCGCGACATCACCGAACGAAAGGCGAGGGAGCTAGAGTTGTACGAGGCACTTGCAGAAATAGAGGAACTAAAGGACCAGCTGGAGCAGGAGAATGCTTACCTACAAGAAGAGGTAAAGCGGAGTATCAACTTCGGGAATATCATCAGTGTGAGCGCCACGTACGCTCCGGTGCTAACCAAAATCAACCAGGTGGCGCCTACGGAGGCCACGGTGCTGATAACGGGTGAGAGCGGCACGGGCAAGGAGCTACTCGCCAATGCCATCCACCAACATAGTAGCCGGGCCAGTCATCCGCTCATCAAAATCAACTGCGCCACCTTACCGAAGGAGCTGATTGAAAGTGAACTGTTCGGCCACAAGAAGGGGGCATTTACGGGGGCTATGGCAGACAAGCTGGGCAAGTTTGCCCTAGCAGATAAGGGGACGATATTCCTGGATGAGATCGGTGAAATGCCAGTTGATTTGCAAGCCAAGCTGCTGCGGGTGCTGCAGGAGGGTGAGTTCGACCCGCTGGGCTCGCACAAATCAGTGAAGGTAAACGTGCGCGTAATTGCAGCTACCAACCGGGACCTGGAAGCGCTGATTCAGGACGGCACCTTCCGCGAGGATTTGTTCTACCGACTGAACGTGTTTCCGATCCACAACCTGCCCCTGCGTGAGCGCAGGGAGGACATTCCCGTGCTGGCCAACCACTTTCTGGAGAAACACGCCACCCGGGTGGGCAAACAGTTCACACGCTTATCTACCAAAACGGTAGACTTGCTGATGAAGTACCCCTTCCCGGGCAACATACGCGAACTGGAAAATCTGATAGAACGAGCCGTAATTGTGGAGCTAGGCCCTACCCTGAAGCCCGGTGATTGGCTGCCAAAGCCTAAAATGGAGCCCATCCCTTCGGGATTTGCCACGTTCGAAGAGATACAACGCGACCACATAATACAGGTACTACAGCATACGGGCTGGCGGGTAAGTGGCCCCAAAGGGGCTGCCCATATATTGGGCCTGAACAGCAAAACGCTGTTCGCAAAAATGAAGAAGTTGGGTATTGAGAAGGAGATTCGTGTACGGGTGACGGACTAGTTTCCCCGACTGTTCTCCCATTGATCGGGTTACCTATGAAAGTAGCACACAAGCTGTTTAATAAAGACGAGAAGGCCACCGGTTTTCTGAAGGTGGAGCGGATGGAGGATATTTTTGATCAGGTGCAGGGCAAGATTGACCACCCGCACCGGCACGAATACTACACCGTGCTGTGGGTGCGCGATGGTGAAGGCTCCCATCGGGTAGATTTCAATGACTATCCCTTTGCTACGGAGCAGGTGCATTTTGTAAGCCCTGGGCAAGTGCATCAAGTAGTTACACTCACACGCCCTACAGGCTGGGTGCTTACGTTTCACCCAGATTTCCTTTTGGCCGCCGATATTGAATATGATTTTCTGCTGGACATCAACCTCTTTAAACCCTACAGTGAGAATCCGCCAGTTATCCTCAATGATCCGGGACGACTCAACCGACTGATGGAGGTGATGAGTTGGTACTATGAGGAAACACTCCCCTACCATGACAAGGCCTTGGGTGCAGCACTGAAGTTGTTCCTCATTGAGTGCATTGGACAATGTACCCTAGACAATAGTATCCATGACAGTGGAGGTAAGAATCAGCTACTGGTCAACTTCAGAAAGCTGGTAGAGACTCACTTCCGCGAAAAACACAAGGTAGGCGAATACGCCGATCTGCTGTTCATCACGCCCAAGCACCTCAACGAGGTTATCAAAAATTCTACGGGTATTACCGCCAAAGAATACATTATAGACCGGATACTTCTGGAGGCGAAGCGCCTGCTTTTGCACTCAGACAACACAGTGAAGCAGATTGCCCGCGAGCTGGGTTTTGCGGAGCCACTCAATTTTAATGCATTTTTCAAAAAACGCCTGGAAAAAACCCCCTTACAGTTCCGCCGTGAGGGCACCGTAGCGGTAGGAGTTTGACAATTTGCTCTCATTCAAGAGGCAATCTGACTGCATATTTTCCAAAACAACTGAAGCGAATCAAAGTAAGCTGGAGAAAAAATATGTCCGCACAATTCGGCATTTTGGAACTAGGCTCTCAATCCCTGATACCCCCCAAAGGGGTGAAACAACTTAGCCACGGACTGAAGTCCGCGGCTAAGGAGTCTTATCCCTTCGGGATGTTAACTTGACCAACAGAAACGTGTTGATTTACCACATAAAAAATATTTCAGGTCCCTAATCAGTGTTACCCCTTCTGGGCATGAATTTATCATAGGGCCTAAGAAAAGATAAATAGGGTATCAAGGTTAGAGAAACCGCCCTACATGGGTATCACCCCTAGCTTGCATAAATACTCCTTCTCATTACTGCCCTAATACTTCACCAACCCACCCTTTTCATACCCTATTCACCGTTTTTCACCCTACCCCACGCCCCACCTGGAGCGTGTAATGGGTATGGGCCAGGGCTACCGACTCGGATGGGTTTCCGGGGGTGGCACCGCCACCTAAAACCGTGAATAACACCATGAAAACTACTACACGCTGGATCCTCGATCCGATTCACTCCGACATCCGGTTCCATGTCAAATACCTGATGATCTCCACCATCTCGGGTACGTTTGACTCCTTTACCGCCAGCATGGAGAGCCCTGCCCATTCTTTCAACGACGCACAGATTCGCTTTTCTGCGAAAACTAATAGTGTGAATACCCGCCTGCCTGTCCGGGACCGCCACCTGCGCTCGGAGGACTTTCTTCATGCTGAATCCTTCCCCGAGATATCCTTTTCCTCTACGGACTTCCGTGCCCTGGGCGAAGATGGGGAATTTGGCATAGAAGGAGAACTGACCTTGCGAGGCACCACCCAGTCCGTTTACTTACTGGCCAATAAGGGAGGCATGGCGATAGACCGCCAAGGGCGAAAACGGGTGGGCTTCGACCTCAACGGCAGCATTAGTCGCAGCCAATTCGGCGTGTCCGGCTCCACCGTCATCGAAGGCGGTTCAGTCCTCATCGGAGACGACATTCACCTGGATATGAGCGTGCAGCTCATGGAGTCGGTAGACGAATAGACATAAAACAGGGCATTCTCTGTCTTTCATGCCCCTAATGGAAAGGCGAAATGCATTTCACCTTTCTGCATTCTTTCTTAGCCTACTCGCATCTTATCTAGAAACGCCGGATCACAATCACCCCGACGATGATCAGGGCTACACCGGCCAGTCGCTGCCAGTTGATGGGGTGTTTGGGAATACCCAACAGCCCAAAGTGATCAATGGCTAACGATACCCCTAGCTGCCCGGCAATGATGAGCCCAAAGGCCAGAGCCACCCCTAATTTGGGCGCCAATATGATCACACAGGCTACATAGAAAGCACCTAAAATACCCGCCAGCCATACAGAGCTATGTACAGAACGGGCGTTGCTAAGCCCTGACAGATCTGTCCGGGTGGCCAGCAAATAGATAAACAAACCTACCGAACCTACCACGAAAGAAATAAAAGCGGCATACACCGGATCGCCTACGGCTTTGCCCATTTTGTTATTCAAGCCCGCCTGTATGGGCAAAACAGCCCCGGCCACTACGGCCAGTAGCATGAGTAATGGTTTCGTCATGTTTTAGATGAATGAAGTTGAATATGTATTTCAGCCAATAGGTATCGACCGTATTGAGTAAGCAGGGCTATTTTATACCCGAATCCCCATGACACAGATATCATCTACCTGATCGTAAGCATCCCCCTGCCACTGCTTCAGGGCTTTTTCCAGCTCCATTTTTTGCTGTAGCATGGTCTCACCTTGCAGGGATACCAGTAGCCTCCGCAGGTTTCGTTTTTGATACTTCTTGCCCTCGGCCCCACCAAACTGATCAGGATAGCCATCCGTAAACATATAGAGGGTATCCTTGGGCTTCAGCGTGAGGGTATGCGTGGTAAATGCCTGATATTTAGGAAAACGCCCCACCGGTTGGCGGTCAGCCTTTAGCTCCACAAACGTATAGCCCCCCAACACCTCTACCTTAGCTCCCGGTATTTCTTGCAGCACTGCCGCTTCGTCATTGCCTTCCCGCACCAGCCACAGCGGATTATATGCTCCGGCAAACCACACCTTGTTGCCCTTCAGCGCGCACAGCGCAAGATCCATCCCGTCGGACACCTGTAGATCCGGTGATTTGAGTTCTTCCAATACCAAATCACGAGAAACGTCCAAGATCTCCCCTGGCAGTTCTCTTTTGTACTCGTGCAAGGCTCGGTTCAGGCTATGTTGGCATACCACACTCACCATGGCCCCTGGCACTCCGTGTCCGGTACAGTCCGCCACCGCTACATAGGTAAAGTCATTCTTTCGCTGCACCCAGTAGAAATCTCCTGCTACTATATCCTTAGGCTTGTACAACACAAAGCTTTGAGGAAACACCGAGTTGATGGTGCTCTCTGGGGGCAGTATAGCCCCTTGAATCCGCTTGGCATACGTAATAGAGTCCAACACCTCGCGGTTTCGATCGGCCAACCGATGGTAAGCATCGTCTACCCGCAGCTTTTGCTCTTCCACCAAGTCTTTTTCTCTGCGCGTATTTCGGTAGCGCTGTATCCCCATCAATCCCACAATGACCACAATGGCCGAACCTCCCCACAGGTAGGCCTGCTGCAACTTCTGCTGGAAGCCCAGAGCATCCATTTTGGCCTCCTGCAGCATGATCTCTTCTGCATAGCGTACACTGTCCAGTTTTGCCTGCTGTTCATATTCTTCGCGGAGCATTTCCTTTCGGAACTCCTCATTCTTAATGCTGTCGCGCATCTCAATAAACAGCTCATACGCAGCAAAAGAGGCTTCGGTATTCCCCAACTGCTTATTGAGTAGGTATTGTAATTCGGCTACTTCCTTTATTCCTTTGAGAGACCCGCTGATCCTGGCCTCCTCCATCCCCTGATTGGCAATTTCGAGTGCCTTCGTATACTGCCCCATGGCTTGGTATATCTGGCCCAAGATCAAAAGCGCCTTCGTGCCCTCGCCCGGCATCCCGTGCGACGTGATGATGGTTAAGGCCTCTTGCGCCAGGATTTCAGCCGCATCTAACTCTCCTAGTGCCAGATTCAGCTCCGCCTGAGACATTTGCACGTAGCTGGCATCCCATGCATTGCCCATTTCTTGGTACAATTGATGGGCCATTTGGTACCGGCGCTCGGCCTCGTCCCAATCTCCCTCCTCATAATAAATCTGACCCAATACGTGCTGGGTGCCGGCATAGCCTTCTTTATCCTCTATGCTCAGGCTTATTTCCAGCGACCGGGAAAGATATTCCTTGGCTACCTCCGTTTCCCCCTGTCGGTTTAGCATAATACCCATCAGCTGGGTAGAAGAAGCGATACCCGGCATATCCCCTATCTCTTCACTGATGGCCAGGCTCCGCTGCCGAAGCCGTAAGGACTCCATAACCCGCCCTTGCACATTGGCCACCACCGCCATATTCGAGAGTGTGGAGGCCATCGTGTTTTTATCATCAAACCGCTCTTGAATCTCCAGCGCTATGCCATAGCAGCGAAGTGCCTCGTCATAGTTTTTGAGGTGGGTTTGAATCACCGCAATATTATTGGCCGTCATCCCCACTTTCGGCTCATTCCCAAGGCTGTCAAAAATGGCCATACTCTTTTCAAAGAACACCACGGTGCTGTCCATGATACTTTTACCATAGTACACCGCTCCAAAGGAATTGTAGAGGTTGGCAAGCGAATTCAAATTGGCGGTACCCTCCATCCATCGGGCACTTTGCCTCAACCACCGCAAAGCCTCATCATAGCTACCCATTCCGCGATATGCCAGCCCAATTCCGGCCATGGCTTCTCCCGCACGCGCACTGTCCGCCAAGGACTCCGCCATGTCAATTGACCTTTGGTAATGATCGATAGCCTTGCGGAAATTTCCCCGTCGGCTAGCCAAAGCGCCTTTGAAATAGTATACCTTCAGAATCCCCTCCGATTCGTCCACCGCTTGGAAACGGTCCAACGTGATATCGGCCAAGGAATCGGCAACATCGTAGCGACCCTGCATTCGTTCTACTCCACCTAGCTGTAGCAGGGCGTATGCTTCCTCCCGATCAAGACGATACTCTCTGGCAAAATCCAATTGCCAGACGATCAACAACCGGGTGCTGTCTATATCCGATCCTGAATATTTTTTGGAAACTAAAGTGCGAAGGGCCGATACCCTGTCAACAGGAAGAAGGCGTTCATTGTACCAAACACCCCAAAGGCTATCTACTTCTGTTTGAGAGAAAACCGGGTTAATGCACCCCCATAACAGCAGGGCGAACAAAAAAAGCTGTCTTTGCATAGCGTTATCGTATCACCTGACGCCAAAAGTGTCAGGAATGAAACAACTGTTTGCTAAGCAATCACTAGATGAAAAGTAACCCACAGTATTGAACTCAACTAACTAATTAGGGTTCAACTTTTTTAGAAAAAAATATGCCCCTTCTGGTGAGGGAAGGGGCAGGCCGTATCAGGCTCTTCCTACTTGTGATAACATGGTATTGGCAATGTCTATCTCATCGTCCGCAATGGTGTGGCCTAGGCCAGGATAAATCTTCACCTGTATATTGCCGTTCATCTTCTCAATCAGCTGACGGCTCTCCTCAATGCGGCTCTCCGGCACATGCGGATCTTCATCGCTACTGCCAATGAAAACCGGCGCTTGCTGAAGATCCCCCTGGTAGTGGTCCGAATAAATCTGATCCCCAATCAGGCCTCCTGTAAAGGAAATGATGGCTCCCCAAGGTTTCGCATTGCGCGTAGGATACTCTAGCGTAAGACAAGCTCCCTGAGAAAACCCGATGAAGGCTACGTCTTGGGGCCGAAATCCACGTGCTTCCAGATCTTTCCAAATATCATCTAGCAGCGTGATGGCTGAGTCCAGGCCCGGTTGATTTTCTCCGATGGGAGCCATGAAACTATACGGATACCAGGTTCGCATATCGGCCGCTGGGGCGATCAGCGCATAGTCATCCAGGTGTAAGAACTGCGAGAGTTCTAATATACTTTGTGGGGATGCTCCCCGGCCATGAATTAGGATCGCGACTTTCTTGGCTTCGTCCAAAGATTTGCCAGCGTACACAACGTCTGACAACCGGTGATTCTGTATCATGATTACTCCTTTCCTAGTGTGGTTACACTAAGAAAAACGGCCATCAGGGCCCCTCAGGTAGGGCAAGAACTTCTGCAAAGACTATGAAAAATTCGGAATGTTAATCCTTACCTGACTCTGGGCTCCTATCTCAAAATATACAGCTTACCGTAGTCGCGGGTAAACGCCCGATCATCCAACTCCTGGTTAGGCGCCCGCAGGTCCATGGCTTCCCCCTCGTTTCGCACAATCACCCGGTACAAGTACACCCCATTGGCCAGCTTCTGTCCCCAGGTATCAGTACCGTCCCAGGCAAACTCTGTAAGGTTGTTCCCAATATGAATGGGGCCCAGCTCATCCTGGTTGATTTCCCGCACCACCTTGCCGCTCACGGTCAGGATTTGAATCTTGATCTCATCCGGAATGATGCTGCCAGATAGGGTAAACACGAACCTACAAGAGGTAGAAAAGGGATTAGGGTAGGGATAAAATCGTGTGATTTCAGATTCGTTGTCCACCAAAAAGGAAATCTGATACGGTTCTACCCCCGACTCATTACCGGTAGCATCCGAGGCTTGGACACGTAGCGTATACACCCCATCCCCTAAGTCTCGAGGCTGAAACTCCAACCGAAAATCTTCTTCCTCCGACGCCGGGGTCCAAACCACCCTGGGGTCAGTAAATGAGATACGTGTAAACTCGGACTGGTCAGGGTTTTTGAAGAATAGCTGCACGCCCACCGTATCCGTTTTGCGGAGCAGAGTATTTTCGTCTTTCAGCCGTACCAGAATCAACGGGCTAGGGCTTACCAGTTCTCCGTCCAGAATGTACCGGCCCTCCACCGTCACGTCTACCAACGGGTGAACACTGTCCCGACTCACCTGAATCAGATCGTCAATTTGTAGAAAGTTGTTCACCAAGGTCTGTTCCGATACGGCCCGGCCGCCATTCACTTGCACGCTGACATTATTGGCTCCCGCC
>DMST01000428.1:17010-17625 GCA_003454975.1 Cytophagales bacterium
TGGCTCCCGCCAGACCTACGGTATTGGCGGTAAAGGAGAAAAAGGCTGTATCGCCGGCGGGCAGGGCCGCTATTTCACCAGAAGAAGGGGACTGCCCCCGAGAAGCCTGATTCGTTACGTTGTAGCTTACTTGCAAAGGACCGGGAAAATCCACGTTGGATACATTCACGAACTGAAAAGGAAACGCTACGGTTTCTCCCTCCTGTACACGGATGGTTTCTACGGTTGCCGCAGGCAGCAAAATACCTTCTGGAGGAGCGGTGTAGCTTACCCACCACTCTCGAAAGCTGGGTGGGGTAAAATCTGTCTCATCCTGCAAATGGACCCGCAACCGCATATTAGGCCATTGTGCAGCGTTGTAGGCGCTCAGTGAGGTAGTCCCAACCGCCACATCTTCGATAAGGAGGGAGTCCTGACCATTGGGCAATACCCCAAACAAATCAAATTGTACCTGATCATCACCGGTAAGCGCTACCGCAGGAATAAACAAATCCCCCCAGTCAGTAGCAGGGCCAATGCGGGGACTTTGAATATTCCCTTCCGTAAATTGCCCAAACACCGAGGTGGCTACATCCAGCGTAACCGAATCGGCAACCCGCCGCCATACGGTGGAAT
>DMST01000428.1:17656-18893 GCA_003454975.1 Cytophagales bacterium
CATACGGTGGTAGGTGTAGTGCGTTTTTGACCCAAAAACACGAAGGCCTCCGAGGTGCCTACACTTAGTAAAGAATCAGCGCTGACCCCAAATTCCGCCAAAGCATCCAGAACGTCCGTAGGCCATGCCGTAGGATCCACGGTACCTATCGTGAATAGAAGCACCCAATCTCCAGCGGCTACCCCTTCCACATACCGATTCAATTCTCGGCTTTCTCCGGTGATATCGGCCTGGAGAAAGTTATTGATAATCTGAGGCCTTCGGCCGCAACTATTCCGGTTTAGCAGATCAAATCCACCATCATTGATTACCAAATAGGGGAAGCCCGATTGCCGGTCAAAAGCAATGGCATTTACAGAATTGTCGCGGCAGAAGCGGATATCATCCAGACCGTCTCCTACCGGGAAAATATAGGGTTGCCCCAAAATAGTTACTTGAACATCGGTACGGTCCACTCCTGCCACCGAGTCACCATACGTCAATACCTCCAGCGGTACTTCAGTGGTAGGAAATTGCCAGGTTCCGGCCAGCACACCTTGCGTAAGCCCTTCTATGCCATTGTCTTGAAACTGATCAGGATGAGCCTGTGCCCATCCGGTACTTCCTCCTCCCACGTACACAAAGCTGAACTCTTGCCAAGTAGTATCCTCTCCCGGGTCCAATTCAGAAAAGCGGGTGCGCCAATAATACACTACACTATCTTCGTCGGGTAACGTGACATCCCAGGACATGACCGCGGACGAATTCACGGTGGTAGATTGAAAGAAACCAGAAGAGAAGGAGCGTATGGTATCCAGTTGGAAGATCAGGGAACGTGCAGGAGCTAACAAGTCGTTAGCTTGCGCCAGCAAGGTTACCTGCGGATCCGCCACCACCGAGCGATTTTCGGGCAGCAAATTGAGGTGAGTACCCGCAGGCACAAAGACCTCCAAGGTCGCTATATTGTTGGCCTCGTTAAATTCCGGCAAGGAGTCACCAGGGTCTAAAAAAATCGTGAATACGTTCTGCCCGGCTACATCCAAACCTTCATTAGACAGGGTGAAGGAGAGGGTGTCTAAAAATTTGGGAACCGGATAAGGGATCGTGTCCGTAGCAACAGTCTCACCCCCCGGCAATACGCGGGTAACGGTAACCCATAGGCTATCCGTAGAGGTAATCCCTGCATTTTCTACCAGTAGTTGCAACTGAATAGAATCGGCACTGGCGGATACTGAAAGCCCTTCAAAGGGCTGCAACG
>DMST01000428.1:18960-21463 GCA_003454975.1 Cytophagales bacterium
ACGAGGCTCCGTTGGTAGCCAACCGTACATCGGGCTGGCTTGGGCCAAACAGTTTAACCGCAGGGTCTCCCTGTAGCACCATCTGCTGTGCCTGACTCAGCTCCCGTTCACTTACCGCTCCCTCGGCTTCTAAATATCGATCCGAAACCTCCAGCATCACTTCCGCGATGGAACTGCCAAAGAAAGTGGAATCAGCAAAGCCCACCTGATAAAACAGGCGACTCCAATCGCGCAATTCGTTACTAAAACCGGTAGCTGAATGCGCTATTACGGTGGAAGCTCCCAGATCGGGCGTTGTGATCCAGTCCTCTCCAAAGGTTTCAAACCCTTGGAAGATATCACCGGCATTGCAGCCGTTTACCAGAATGAGCGGATAGCGTTCGGTATTGGAAAAGCCAAACAGAGGATTGCTTACAAACCCAATATCAATATCCGTGCGCTGAGCCCCAGAATGCCCAAACATCAGCAATACGCCTACCCCGTCGTTGACCTCATCACTCACGTTGATCACCTCTACCACGGCATCTGAGGTCTTACTAAACGTCTCCACCTCGGCGCCCAGAAAATCCTCCTCGGCAATGTCAGCAAACTCATTTACGTACCGGGCAAAGGAGCTCAGCTCAAAGGAGGTAGCCCCGCCGCTTAGGTGAAGCAATCTTTTGCGCCAGGGGTCATCAAAGCCACTAGCCTCTAAGGATTTCGTTTTATCCAGATACACCGCTACATCCTCTGCTTGTAGGGCATTCAGCCTCCCGGTGGCCAACGCCGCACTAGAAGTAGCCCCATGGAGCCCAAAGGTGTACAGCGCATCACTACCCGGATACCCCGCCGCCGGAAACCAGCTAGGAAAGGCTTGCGAAGGAGTAGCTTGGCGGTCATAATCGTTGAACCAATACCGCGATTTACCTACCAGAAAGAGGTACTTAGGGTTGCTTCTGTTGAGCTGGTAGGCCATGAACCGGCGAATGGCCAACGGCGAGATTTCGCCGTAGCTAAACTGATTGTACAATTCGGTCACATTGGCAATCAGGGTATCATAACTACCTCCTTGCGTAGATGCCCGATAGGCCGCAAAGGCTTCCACAGGATCGTTGTAGGCCCCGGCGCTCACGCGCAAGCCCGGATGCGTGATCAGTATGTAGTCCGCCGTGTTTGGGTATTCCCGAAAGTTGATTTGTCGTGGCATTACAGACAATACCGTGCTTTCCATTTGCAGCGCCAGGGAGTCTCCCGTCACCTCAAGGACAAAATCGACATCCGTACCCTCTCGGTTGTAACCTATCTCTACAGGTTCATTCGTATTGGTCAGGTCGAAAAACCGAGCCTCTTCCACCACTCCAGCCGCCTCAATGTAGCTGAGAGTCCCTCCCGAGGACCGTACGTTCAAAGTATAGCGGTCTGCATCTTGCAGATTCAAGGTCTGGGGAAAAGAAATTTCGGCCACCGATACGGATATCCGATCTGCCAGCCCATTCACACCATTCACGGTGTACCGCACCAGCACCTGACCATCCGCGGATACGTCGTCCCATTCCAACGGCTCGGTGATGTATTCTACATTATAGTAAGGCCAAGTAGCGGTAGTAAGCGTGCGGAAGTTATCCGCATCCGGCCCCACCTCAATGGAAACATTGTGCTCCCGGTTGTTTCTGCCCTGCAAAATCAGCCGTAGTTGGGGTTCCCCAGCTCCAATTACTCCATTTACTATGTCCGAAAATGTGATAGTCCCGGTCTGGCCACGAGTGAGTGCACCACCCGTCCAGCCCTCGCCAAAATCAAAATCAGAAAGATAGGTTTCAGCCGCACTGGTTCCTTGGGGATAGGCCCTTCCCAAGGACGGGGAGTTCACAAAGACCTTACGCGAAATAGCCTGATGAGCAGATTCTGGAGTCAGTCCCGTATTATTGATCCTGATGTTCTTTATCCGCAGTCCCCGGCCATCATCTAGCAACCAAGTGAGAAAATAGGCCGACGTATCAGAAAACAAATTGTAATATGGGTGGGGTTGCGAACCTGGCTCAGTATAGATTTCGGCATCCAGGGTACCGTCATTCCGAAAGCCATAAAACTCAAAGTAATCATTGGGAGCCCAGCGAAACGTTTCTGCACTTTCAATATGGATAGCCTGCTCCATTCCCCTATGCCATAGCTGCACCCTGCGTGGGTCTACCGTGGCTACGGGAAACCCGGCCGCTTCCAGATCTTCATACGTTACCCGGTACAATCCATCCTCCCCCACTGATAGCTTGTAGTACGTCTGATTATAATTAATCCACTCATTACCGAAGGGTTGTGCCATAAGAATAGCGCCCTGGCACAGCAACAGGATCGCTATGAGAGAATATCTTACCACTCGAATTGAACTGAAACAATGTGAGAAAATAAGGCCTCGGATTGATCACCTAAATCTGTAAATGCGTAGTCTACGCCCCACTTGCCATAACGCACCCCCAAACCCGCATTGGGCTGCCAGGAATACACCAAGCCACCATTTACACTCTGC
>DMST01000043.1:0-5795 GCA_003454975.1 Cytophagales bacterium
CAACTACCGGCACTGCCGGGAGACCTACGCCTTGCGGGGTCCGGTGGACGGTTCGGCCCCGCCTGAGCATCTCTTCCACATTCCAGCCGAGGGCAGTATCAATCTGTTTTCTCGCTATGAGGTGGCCTATGAGCAGCGCTTGGCAGCTACGCGGCAGAAACAGCAAAACCAAGTGCTGGCCAACCAGCAGATACAGGCGGCCCATGTGGACAAAGAGCAGCAGATATCGGCCAAAACGGATGAGCTGAACCGTACCCAAACGGAAAAAGCGGCCGAGATAGATGCCCACCGTGCGGCCGAGGAGAACCAGCGGGTAGCCAACCGCAATGACTACGCCCAGGCGCAAAATGATGCCGCCCGGCAGATACAGGTAGCCACCGACCAGGCTACGGCCAACCGTGCCGATGCCCAGCAACAAGCCGCTGCCATCAAAGCGGAGGGCAAATCGCAAGCAGACGGCATGAAAGCCAACGCACAAGGTCAGCGTGACGAAGCGCAGGCTGCAAAAAATGAGAAACAAGCCCAACTAAACTAGAGAGCCATGCCTTGGATGTTAAGCGTTCATCACAATGCGCTGAAAAGCAATGGGGATTGCACCCTGATTTTGGCCATAAAAGAAGAAAATGGAGCGGCTGTCTTTGTCAGGGCAATTCTGATTGATGGCGGCTTCCAGGTAGACTATGAGGAGAATATTAGATTCTTTCTCAACCAATATCTGCCAGGTGGATATCCGCTGAATGCCTTGGTGGTTACCCATTATGATAAGGACCATGTAGGAGGCATTACGGCCATACTTAAAGACAGAAATGCCCGCCTAGCCAATGGGGCTAGGTTGTATGACCAAGGAAAACCCAATCCTGCCCAAGCCCCAGAGCCTATTGACTCAGGGTCTAAAAGGAAACGTCAAGTGCCCATTACCTTTTCAGGTTCCGGCGAAAACGGCCCCTACAATAGCTATAAGGAGGCCATTGAAAAGCGAAACACATCGCAGGACTGGAATCACGTAAACCGCGTAAGCCAGATGGTATTGAGTTTGAATAGCCCGGAGGGATTTAGTTCTGCACTTACCGAGGAAGGGTATTTTCCGGCTCCCCATCTTATAGGCCAGGAAATTCTTTGGGGTGACGGAGCACCACCCGATCCACTAGCTCCCACCGTAGAAATTGTAGCCGCCAACGCCTATGTTAAGGTAGCAGGTGGAGCCATCTCTTATGAACCAGGGGATTCCATAAATCTTCAGAGCGATGAAGCAAAAAACCGGAGAAGCCTTGGCCTACTTCTTCGGTTTAGAAACTTCAAGTATTTCATAGGTGGTGATATGGAATCTTCCCAGGAAGATAAACTGGCTGGCTTCTTAGGAAACGTTGATGTATTACGCACAAGCCATCATGGGTCGGACAAGAGTACCTCAAAAGACTTTTTGAATGATCTATCCCCTGCAGCCGCCATTATCTCTTGTGGCTGGGGAACAAAAAATAAGAAACCCGATGAACCTCCGAGTGACCAGACCATATTCCGGTTGGTAGATGCACCCAGCAAGCCCCTTATTTTCTTCACCAACGGTCCCTGGGCTGGCCAAATAGATAAGGTTTTCGTCGAACCTAATGATCGAATTAAATTCAGAGTGTCTAGCGATGAAAGAAACCACGGTGATGTATCCGTCTATGTGCATGAAGAGGGCGCAATGAAGCCAAAAGCCGAATTTGAGATTGAATTTTTTCAAGGAAAAAAGGAAGAAGAAGAGGCAGGAAAAGATGTGATGGTAGATTTTCCTTCAACAACCCCCTAAAGCCATGGATTTTATAACCCTAACCCAACAGCAAGCTGCTTTAGAACGCGCTTTAGAAGAATCCCCCGACACAGGTGTATTGTTTTTGGTGCCCAATTTATTGGGACCGGGCAGGCTCCAGGATTGGCTGCAAACGCTGCCAGATAGTGTCTTTCAAATAGGCAGTACCGTCATCACATCCGTCTCAGACACTGAATTTACCGTGGTTGGGGAGGCCTTGGATACGCTACCCCTGCCCCAGTACCCTACTATGTCCTCGTCAGTGGCCTCGGGTACGGTTACGCTTACCTTCTCCCAGGCTACACTAGGCAGTGATATTGCCCAAGCCATGGATTGGGATGAAGTAGTCTGGCAACTGAATCAGGAATCTTACCAAGGGCAAGCCTCTCTTACCCAGCCCGGCCTGCTCCACTTTGATGGACTGCCTCATAGCCCTGAAGGACGCTCCTATGGGGATTGGTTAAGCGATTTCTCTGGCGGAGCAGGCAATAGCCACATGACCAATGGGGTGCCTTTTTTAGATTCCCTGACTGCCCAATCCATTCGGTGCGTGTGGTCCTTCGACACCATCGCACCCACCCTTCCTTCTCTGGAGTTGCAGCTCTCTGATCCAGATGACTCTCTTACTTTGGGACCTTTCTCTTTCACCCAAGCCATCATAGGTACCCAAATCATGTTGCGTACTCAGGAAGATGGTTCTGTCCAGTGCCAGGACAGCAATTTTGTACAAATGCAGGTGCTGATGAGCGATTTGGAGGTAGAGGCCAACCTCACTATTTCACCCGCATTTAACTGGCAACTGACCTTGACTTCCCGGGCGGGACTCACTTGGTCTGGGGTAACCGAATACCTAGCCTCCACGGACTACGGGGCTCCTTTAGCTTCCATAGCTAGTGCATTGGATAATTTGCCCTTATCGGAGCTTACGCTCAACCGGGTTCACTTAGTGGTAAATCCTAGGGCCCTTTCCGTACTGTCCGTTACGCTGCTAGGTACTTTTCAATTATTTACCGGCACCATCGAATATACCTTAGACCTACCCTCAGGTAACTTCTATGGTGCCTTGTTCGGGGAGAAAAAAATCGGGCAGACCGTTCTGTATGGCGGTATTCCAGTCCAACCCATATTGGCGGAATACTTTGGACAAGACAATCTATTTCCGGCCACCACGGTTTCTACCTTAACCTGGAGTATTTTACCAGGTACCCAAACCTTTACCCTCAACCTAGGGCTAGACGAGGTACTCCGATTCCACATTGGGTTTACGCCAGTATCCATCAAACGGCTTGACCTTAACATCCGGAAATCCATTGCCGAGGATACCCTATCAGGATCCTTCACCGGGATGTTCACCCTGGCCGAGGTGATATTTTACACCGAAGCGGTGTTCCGAGATGATGGTGATTGGGACTTCATTGGCAAAGTGGACCATGGACTGATCTCCCTGGTTGATTTTGTGCAGGGCGTAGCAAGTTTCACCGGAGCCACCCTACCTTCCAACGTACCGGAGACTACCATTTTCGATCTGGAAATTGGATTTTCTACCGCCCACCAAAACTTCGCGCTGAAGGCCAAAACGGATTCCACGGTTGTCATCCCCTTTCTGGATATCGAAGAAAGCCGCATCTATGTGGACATAGATATGGCCACGGGCATCGACGGTGAAACGGGTTTGCGCGTACTCCGAGGCAAAATGATTGGGCAGTTCGAAATAGCCGAAACGGCTACCTTTTTGCTCAGCTACGAGATTGCCCAGAAGAACCACATCTTTGAGGCCAGTTGGCAGGTGCCCGAGGGTAGTGAGGACTACCTCAGCATGCATTCGTTCTTGCGGGCCATGGGCATAGAAGAACTACCTGTCAATGTAGACGGGAATGATCTGGAGCTGTCCAGTGCCTACCTCCGGTACGAGGTAGCTACCCAGACGCTCACCCTGGTAGGAGAAACTACCGCCTACGGCAAAGCCTTCCTGGTGGCCACCCAAAAACCACCTGAGGGCGAAATAACCCGCAAACGCTGGAGCTACGTGGTCGGCTGGAATTATGAAAATGTCTCCAGCTTCAGCGATATCGACGGGTTACCAGAATCCTGGGAAAGCGCCGATGTGTTTACCCTTGAGTCTGCCGGGGCCTGGTTTGCCTCCGAGGACATGCCCGGCTTCCAGGTGCCCGTAGTGCCACCTATCCTCACGGTATCGCCACCGGATCCGCGCCCTCCGGTAGAGCGGCTAGCCGACCTGGACGAATTTGATGGCTCGGACACCACCCCAGACCCGTTTAACGGCAACTCACCCGCTGACCTGGAAGGTACCGTAGAGCCCATAGGCGTTAACGAAACCATCGACCTGATACAGGGCTTCAATGTGGTGGCCAACATCAATCTGGGCGATAACCCGGAGAGCAAAGGGGAAATCGATATTCTCAACACGCTGTTGCCTACGGGCAAGCTGACGGTATTTGCTGCGGTAAATTTGGGGCAGGACACCAGTTTCACCCTGGCAGCGCTCATCCCCGGTTCCCTTACCATCCCCACGGGGGAAGAATCGGCCATGGTCATCTCCAATGCTCAGCTGGTCTTTTCCTACAAGGCAGGGGCCCTGGCTTTTGTGCTTTCGGGCCAAATAGCCATGACGCTGGACAACGTGACTATCGTGGCTACCGCCAGGATGCTCATCAGTCTCGATTTGGTCTTGGTATCCTTATTCGTAGAGTTTGGAGAAGATGGCTGGCAACAGCCCATGGGCATCCCGAGCCTCATCCTGAAGAAGGTGGGCTTTCAGCTAGGCATTGCCTTTGCTCCCGTTCCTCGCGTGCGGATAGGCCTTGAGGGCACCTTTGAGATTTTGGACGAACCCCTACCCGATACCCGAACTCCCATGGTGGTGGAATCCCGGGAGTTTACCAGGGATGAGGTGCAGCTACCACCAGGCAATTTGGTATCCTTTGCCTTTGTGCTGGAGATTGTGCAGCAATTCCCCGTGCCGATGCTCTTGCGGTTCTATGTGGAGGAGATTCCTGTAGGTAGTGTGATGCAGAGCTTTGTGCGAGCTAGCAGTTCCACCCTTCCCGAGACCATCCAAAACACCAATCTGCGCAAGGTGTCCTTCTTCATGGCACAGCGCCGATTACAATTGCCTAGTGGCGAATGGGCCAGCCCGGGTTTTCGGTTCAGTGGCCTGATCAATGTGCTAGACTTTTCTGCCTACGCGGCAATGGCCGTTAATCCGGTGCAGGGTATTACGGGTGAACTCATGCTATCGCCCATCACTATCGGTAATGTACTTACCCTGGCGGGTACTAGCCCGGGTCTGTTTTGGGAGGAAGAGAACGGGGCTCCTAAGCAAGCCACCGTGTTGCCGGGCCCCGCCGACCTGTCTGGGAACGAGAACATGGTCGAGATCATAGAACCCGGCGGTGCTTTCTTCAAGTTTTCCTCCGTACACGATCCCTATCTGGAACTCAGTGCACAGGTCACCTTCCTGGATCTGGTAGGCTACCAAGTAGAAGCCCTGGTTTCCGAAGAAGAGATCCTGTTTTCTCTCAGCTACGATGTAGACGGCATTGTGCGGGCGGTAATTGATATTAACCTGACCCGGACGGGCTTCCGGGGGTACAGCCACTTTTACCTGCGGTTGGAATTTGAGGTAGGCCCCATCTACATTCTGGGTGTCAACCTGGGCACGCTCAAAGTCGATAGCCGGTTCGACCTGGAAATGGACATTGAAGCCAGTGCGGAGGCATTCAGCCTGCGTTTGTGGGGTTCTTTCGATTTCGAGGGGCACACCCTGGAGGTACCGGAGTTAAGGCTCGATTTCTCCCCCCAGTCGTTGCTTAACCTACCCGGACTGCTGATAGAATGGATCAAAGAGAAAGCCTACGACGTATTTGCTGATCTCTTTGATATGGCGCACCAGGCCATCAGTACCGGGCTGGAAGGAGCCGAGCAAATTCTAGCGAATGCAGCCACTACCGCCATTAGCATTGCTTCGGATGCCGAGGCGGCCGCC
>DMST01000043.1:5820-10864 GCA_003454975.1 Cytophagales bacterium
GAGCAGGTGATTTCTGAGGCAGTAGAGACCATTGCGGCCAGTGTTTCGGAGGTAGAAACGCAAATAGCCGAGCTGCAAGCGGAAGCCCAGCAGGTACTGGACGATGCCCAGGCGGAGGTAAACCGAATATTGGCCGAATCGAAGGAAGCAGTAGATGCTATTCAGGCGGAAATAGAGGCCGTGGTGGCCGTCGCCAATCGGGAAATAGAGCGCATACAACAGCAGATACTGGACGAAGCCGAGGAAGTAGCCAATACCATCAGCGATTTGGCAGAAAATGCCCAAAATGAAGCAATAGCTAAAGCTTCAGCCGTGCAGCAACGGACGGATGAACTGTTGGCCGATGCCCGGAGGTCTTCCCAAAAGCTCATCAACGATGCCCAAAAGGTGGTGGACGGTCTGCTTGATGAAGCAGAAGAATTATGGAGTACCGCCAGGCGGTTGGCCGCAGAGATAGAAGCAAAGTTGCTTGCCCTCGCCAAGAAAGCAGAAAGTACCGCAAAGAAAGCCTGGAAAACTGTATCAAAATATTAATCCCAAACCACCATGAAAATTTTACGCAAACAATACTATGTACAGTTGGATGGTGATGGAATCAAACTCCCCAAACCTCCGGTAATACCCGCACCGGGAGACTTTACCTACTCTGCCTGGATTCGTCCAGAGCCAACCAAGAAGCCCTCTACCATGGAGCTTTGGAGCTCAAAGTCAGCAGGGATTACCATTGCCTGGGAAGCCGCTGAACTAGTGGTGCGCAGGGAAAAAATGGAATTTAAGAGCGAGGCTGCGGTGCCTGCTCACCAGTGGGCCTTTGTCAGTGTTACCTATGACGCGGGCAAAGATACCCTTAGCTTCTTCGTGAACGCCAAACTTGTCGGTACCGTAACCGATACCCCCAAACTTTCGCTGGGAAGTGAGGCAGTCACGGTAGGAAAAGGATTTGTGGGTGGTCTGGCAGCGTGGGGTATCTGGCAGGAAGCCCGCCATCCGTGGAACTTAGGTTATGATCTGGGCCATTTGCACCGAAACCTGCAAGACCATACCCTGCTAGCGGCCTGGCCCATAGAAGAAGGCGAAGGCACGGAATTAAAAGCCCTGGGTCCCGGAGCCAGCCCTGCTACCTTGCTGGGGGGCACCTGGCAGGAGGCAGGACAGTCCATCTCCATTTGGCCGCGCAAAGGCAAAATGCGCGTACGGACCATTCCCCTGCGGCTAGACCAACTCAAGAAGCGTGGGGAGGAATATCAGGAGACCACCACACCCCCGGTTTCGGGCGAAACTGGCGAGGCCACGAAGTTTTTGATGCGGACGGACAATTGGGTGTCCGATAAGCTGGCCAATACCGAAATAGCCGCCAATCGAAAAATAGCCCGAGAGGAAAGCATTGGCGAAATGCGCGTGCAGCAGGCTCTGCGTACGGCTTCTAGCCTGTACAACAGCGGTCGGTTCGATCGGCTCTGGTTTGTAGCCCAGGATATGATCTGGCTGGCCAAAGATACCGGTGAGGTAGGCCCCTACACGGGTAGTGATTGTAATGATGGAATCAAGGCCATCGATATGGTGATGGACGCTACTAATAACTATCTGTTCTACTGCCAGTTTTTCGCAGAAGAATCAAAATATAGGCTCGTCCGGAGGACGATTTCAGGGGATGAATTGATCGATTCGAAGAAATTGTTAAGCTCTACCACCCAAGAATTTGTTTCCTTGGCCCTGGATACCAACAAACAGAAGGTCTTTATCATGTTTGGGGACGGTTCCATTCAGAAGCTTCCCTATTCGGGTGGGGAATCCAACCTCACACAATACATGCCGCCTGCACGCAAGCCGAAAAAAGAAGGGCTTTGGCAGATGGCCTATGACGAGAGTAACAAACAGCTGTACTGGACGGATGACTTTAACATCTGGAAAAACGGTGGAGCTAACCAATCGCCTACGTTGGTGATTTCCAATACGGTATCTCCTTACCCGCTAGACCTCACGCTGAATCCTGCGGAAGGAAAACTGTATTGGGTAGACAAAGAACTGGGGCAGGTACGCCGGGCCAACCTGGACGGTAGTCAGGCGGAGAACTTGCATGCCGCCCCGGGAGTGAACCGGGGCTTAACGCTGGATGCTACCGCACCGGCGGCAGAAGGCCTGGCCGAAAATGTGTATTGGGTCAATCAGGATACTCAGCTCAGTGGCCAAACCCCTGGGTTGGTAGGAGCCTTGCCTTTGGATGAAACCAAGGGGGCAAAGGTGCAAAACCAGGCCCTCCCCCACCATTCGGTCCCTTTTGGTATAGCCCGCGAAACGGTGGACTTGCCGACCAATTTGAACAAACCCGCCTACGCCTGGGCGTTTAGTGGAACCGACCTGGCATGGGTACCTCCCCGGCTCACTCATGCCCTCATGAATAGCAGTTTCTCTATTTCCATGTGGGTGAAGCCCGTACAGCTAACCGCTGGAGTTAATCAGCCCCTATTAGTAGCCTCCAATGGCAATACCGTCCCGCTCGTCTTGAGTTTGAACGGTACGGTTCCCCAAATGAAGATGGAGGGTAAAACCTTGGAGGGTACGGACCTTCCTCCACAGTTATGGACTCATCTTACGTTTCGCTATACCTTCGATTCGGGAAGTAATAAGGGCGTGATGGCCATCATCATCAATGCCGATGCTGGGCAAACCACGGAAAAGGGCAATGTATCTCCCTTGGACCTGGGCAACTATCCCGGGCAGCATTGGACGTTGGCGTATGAACGCAGGGGTAGTACGGACATGTATTACGAGGGGCTGATGACCGATTTTCGGATCTTACCCCAAGCCCTCAACTTGGCGGATATCCAGGAAATTATGTTGGAGGATGACATCACACGTACCCAACGTGCGATCCATACCCGGGGGCGCCGAGCCAAAGGTTTTTCACCGCCTTTGATCAACCCGGTGGCCAGTAGTCTGGGTTTTAGCTTTGGGCGATACCAAGCCCTGGGTACTACGACCGGGCTAGGGCTGCCGGGTAAAGACCTAACCCTGGAGCTGTGGGCTCTGCCGTATGAGAGTACCTTGGCCGCTGGTGCCATCGTGGGTACAGCTGCGGTAGATGCCAATGGTTTTTCCATCCACTTTTCCGGCGGAAAACCGGTATTCAAAATACTGGGCCAAACCCTAACCAGCAAACAGCAGGTAGAAGGCAACAAATGGGTGCATTTGGCGGTACGGCTGGACCGGGCGGCCAAAACCATGAGGATATTCATCAATGGCCAAGTAGAGGTAACCAAAAAGAACGTATCACTCACCAATGAATTGGCCGCTACCCGGATATACCTGGCACGCAAACAGGGCCAGGTCACATACAAAGGATTGGTGAGCAATGTACGGCTCTGGACCGTGGCCCGGACCGACGACCAAATCTCACAAAACTACCGACAGTACCAGGAGTCCTTCGTGATGCGGGGCCATACGGATGGCAACGGGCTGGTACAACCCCTCTTTCAAGTGCAAGCCGAAGGGGGATTGAATCTGGTACCTAAATCCAATAGCGTATATGCCCAGCGTACCGCAGCGCAACAGCAGCTACAGGCCAATCAGAATGAAGCGAATGTTAGGGTAAGGGGAGCACAGGGCGTAAAGAATGGTCGCATACGGGATAAAAATGCGGAGCTAAATACCACCCAAAAACTGATGCAGCAGAATATATCTGCGGAAAACGTGCGACAACACAATGCCCGCAGAGCCAACCAAAACGACCTGGTGCTGGCTGAAAGCAATGCTGAGAAGGTGATCGATCGGGCCATTGACCAAGCCAATACCAACCTGATCAGTGCTCAGCGAGAAGCCACCCAACTCTTATCTGATGCTAACCGACAGGCCAACCAAATGAAGGATACGGCCCAAAGAGAACGCGACCGTGCCGCAGCAGATGTGAATAAGAAACGGAAAGAACTTGACTAATCCTGAATCACCAGAAGCGTTGCGGGACTTCTTGGGCTCACTAGATCCTTCCTGGGTAGACCAAAATCCGGAAACCTGAAAACCTTAGGTCAGGCCACTCTTCCTACGCCCAACTGCAAACCCACCTGGCTGTAGGGCCAGAACGCTGGAGGTAATCCGGGCCTTGCAGTACTGCCCAAGCCAGTGTAGTAGGCAATCTGATGGAACGCGGCCTGACTCAAGGTATTGCTTTGGAGGGGTGGAATAACCTATTGAATTTGAGGGTGTTAATAGGTTTGAGTGAAGTGTTAAATATGGATAAAGGTAGATCGCCGGGCTTACCCGCTGGCTCTAACTTCCTTCAAGTATTGCTTCAATCCGACTTAGGGGTGATAGAAGAAGCCAGCCTATCGTAGGATCGACTACCCCAGCATTGGCAGCATTTTCAGGCTACTTGGCGAGACGAATCAGCACCTTGGCTGTCCTCGTTAAAGGCTATTCAAAACGTGCAGCGGGACGGAGTTATTTCGACCTCGGTAGCCGTACACCATGCAGAGAAGATTCTTAGCTACAAGCCATGCGGCTGGAAACCGATCCGCGTGGTATCTTGGTCCCCGGACACTACGACTCCTGACCTACATGCGGCGTTGGCACCTTTTCGAATTTGGCGATCAGTGGTGGGTACCCCGATTCCTACGGAACTACCTGCACGAGTTATTGCAATACCAAACCACTCTGATTTACGAACCTCTGGTCCCCTTCTTGGCGGAATGGATTCAAGATCATCAAATCACTCAGTTGACGGACTTGGCTAGTGGAGCAGGAGGTCCTTGGGAGATGTTTTTAGATAAGTTGCATATGCAACAAGTGGGTTTTGAGGTAAAATACAGCGATTTGCGCCCTAAATCAGAAAAGGGATGGCACCCTGAGCCCGTAGACATTTTGAAACCAGAAACCTGGCCAGAAGGACCGCTTACCCTCTTTACCGGACTCCATCATCTGAGTCCGTTGAAAGTACAAGCCTTCTTCGAATCCGTAGCGCAGCAAGAGCGACCCCTGTTTGTGGCGGAGTTTACGGAAAGAAATCCCCGGGTGATTTTGGGCATGTTGCTTTCCCCTATTCTGGTGTGGT
>DMST01000239.1:0-7817 GCA_003454975.1 Cytophagales bacterium
ATACAGAAGTAAAAATAAAAGGCTACCCTGCCGAGGAGTAGCCTTTTTGCTTTTGTTAGCAACCTTGATTGTTGCGACGACGACGGCGACGACGGCGACGTCTTCTTCTATCATCGTCGGAAGAGGAATCTCCAGTAGCGTTTGTTGTAAAGGGAGGTTCCTCCGTGGTGCAGCAATTCTCATTATGATCGTCTCCACCAAAAACCTTAATCTCTTGTGGGTTGATTGCGAATTTCTCAAATGATGCAAAGTTTTCCATAGCGCTGTTTTCTTTAGTGTGATTGAATATACGAATCCTCCTGAGGAACGATTTTAGAGGTAAAAAGGCGCCTAGTAAGGTTGAGTAAGACAAGTTGAAAATCCGCTAGGTATTTTTTGAATCGGACGAATCGAAAATCGGCAAAAAGCAATTAGCGTATCGTTTTATAGTTTATTTACGATTGCTTATCCTTGGAAATGCGTCATTCGTGGAGTCTTAGTTTCGATTCAGCCCAATTTCTTTTGCCTGTAAGGTTTTTGTGTTCTGGGAAGGAAAATTATTCTTCACGGGAGCGGATTTTGACACATTTTGACAAAAAATCGACGATTTAGCTTCTAGCTTATTGTATCGCAGTTCAATTCTTAATCCGAGAAATTGTAATATATTCCGATTTAAATTCTGGAAATGGTCTTTAGCGATAGATATAAGCGGGGTAGCCAAGTATTTGTAGCTTTTTGTCGGTCATTACTGGTTCTTGTTTTCGTAATGAGTTCTGCACTTTCTGTGGGTCAAACCAGATACATTCGAAACCACGATCCTAACCAGTTAATCACACGATTTATTGGTGCCCAAAAGGGACCCAGAATGGGAGTTTCTCCCATCTTCTTTTCTGGCTGGCAAGGAGAAGATGGACTGCTGTATTTCAACAACGCTTACGGCCTTTACATTTTCGATGGCCAGCATTGGGACTATATTCAGTTGCCTGACCGGGGCCAAGTAACCGCCATGGCCCATAACGAGAGCGGGCAGGTATGGATGGGAAGTGATAGCGGGTTTGGGCAGCTCTTGCTCAATGAAAGCGGTCGTGAAACGTATCAAGAAATTGTGGATGAGGACCTCGGGTTTCCTGTGCCGCAAATCAGCCGTGTAGTGGATGCCTACTCACCGGGTATAGATACCGTCTTTTTTGTGACTAGCAACCAGATGTTCTTCAAGCTGGGAACGGATGCTGAATGGAGAACCTTAGGACGAAACACCAGTTTTGGTAAGTTCCGGGTGATGGGAAAAGACAGCCTGTTTGTGCAGCAGCGCGGCCTCGGGCTGTTCTACTTCAACGGTTCCTCCTTACAGCAGTATGATAACACAGATATCTTTCGTGGTGATGATCTGAAATTCACCTTGCCGCATCCTGATGGAGGCTGGATTCTTAGTGATGGGCTGAACCTGTACCGATACCAGAATAAGGTACTTACCCAGATTTTTTCGGAGTTCTCAAAGTCCCTCAAAGGGGGAACTATCAATACCGCCACCTGGCTGGAAAATGGGTACCTGGCCATTGGTACCGCCTCCCAAGGAGTCTATATGCTCGATGCAGCGGGCAGCACCGTTTTGAGTTTTGATCGTGACCAAGGACTTACGGACAACGGAGTATTGGGCCTTTTTGTAGACCGGGACGAGCAGCTCTGGGTGAGTACCTTCAACGGTATTTCGCAGATAGATTATACCTTCCCTTTCCCGGAAGTGTACAACAACCTGGATGCAAACGGACCGGTTTATCACATCAATGAGCACCAAGGAGATATCTTTATTGGCTCGCAATCCGGGCTGTACATGTACATGCCGGAAACCAATCGGTCTACCCAGGTACCCGGCGTAGCTGGTAACATCAGGGCTTCCATTTCTTTCCGGGATGAGTACTTCTTTGGTGGTAATTTTGGCCTGTACCGGATGAATGACCAAGGGCAGGTGGCCCTCATCACCAACAAAAGTGTGAGGGATATTGATACCACCCGTACGGGAGATGTGGTGATTTCCGGCGACGATGGCTTATTTACCATCGGCAAAGAGCGTGATAATGCCTGGAGGCTGAAGGATACGGTAGGAGGGTTGGCCGATGTAGGTTTTTACTACCTTGAGTTTCAGGATTCGTTGCTGTTTGCCAGTAGTCGGTCGGGGCAGATATTCGTGATCACGCCCAACATAGCGGGGCAGTTAGATTTAGTGACAGTGGCCACCTTGGATTCCACCTCCATCCGGTCTCCTAAGATTTTTAAAGACGGTAACGCTCTCTTATTTGGATCAGGAGACGGACTGTATGCGTTCAATGAAGACCGTACAGGACTGGTGGCTGACGGGAGGCTAGGTGAAAACTTTGCTGGTGGAAACTCCGATGTGTTTCGCTTGTTGCGAACCGGAGACTCCTATTGGTTTTACGGTGACCGCAAACTGTACCATGCTACCCCGAACGATAGTGGATTTGCTTTATCGGATCGCTTGTTTAAATACCTGCCTGGCGGTACCATTTATTCCATATTTCAGGATTCGAAGGGCCGCTTGTGGTTGGGCGGGGTAGACGGAGTGTCGGCCTACGAGCCTACTTTCCCACTGGCCATCTCACATCCTAGCCAATCCATGGTGCGAAGGGTGTTTCAGGGAGATTCGCTCATCTACTTTGGACGAACCAATCCCCGACACTATTCAGAGAGCCAAGAGGCAGAGGCGGTTTTTTTGCCAGAGCAAAACGAATTCACCTTTTACTTTGCTAACCCCTCCTTTCGGGGTACCGAACGACTCTCCTTTTTGTATAAACTGGAAGGTTGGGAGCAAGATTTTGTTCCCTTTGAGGGTACAGATTTTAAGGTAACCTATAAGAACCTGAGTTTTGGCCGGTACACCTTTAGAGTGTATACCGAAAACCAGTTTCGGCAAGCCTCCGGGTACGGCACGTATTCTTTTGTGATATCTCCGCCCTGGTACTGGCAATGGTGGGCCTTTACAGCCTACGGTGTTTTGCTGCTCGGTTTTATTGTGTCTTTAGTGCTAGGCAATACCAAGCGTCTTCGAAATGCCAAGTCAAAATTAGAAGCCTTGGTGAACATACGGACGGAAGAGCTAGACCGGCAAAAGTCCCAGGTGGAAGATCAGAAAACGGAAATTGAGCATAAGAACCATAAGATTGAGGACCAGCTGAGGGTGCTCGAACAGAAGAATAAGCAGATCCAAAACTACAATGCTGAGCTGCTGGATAGTTTGCGCTACGCCAAGCGGTTGCAGGATTCCATCTTCTCCTCCGACCAGGATTTGCAACGTTACTTCCCCGAAAGCTTTGTGTATGCTCAACCCAAGGAGATTGTGGGAGGTGACTTTTGTTGGGTAACCCGGCAAGACGGCCAAGTAATCTTGGTGTTGGCGGATTGTACCGGGCACGGAGTGCCTGGGGCCTTTATGTCTATTGTGGGGTACAATATCCTACAGCAGATCATCATTCAAGAAAAGGTGACTTCACCCGGAGCCATTATGGCCCGTTTGGACAGGGCCATGCGCGATGCCGTGGCGCATTCAGAGTCTACCGCCATGAAGGATGGCATGGATGTATCCATTTGTACCTTCGATGCCGAAAATAAAACGCTCAGATTTGCCGGGGCTTTCCATAGCTTATTCCTGGTGCGGGAAAGGGAGCTGCGCGAGATCAAAGGCAACCGATACACCGTGGGGGTTTACTTTGGGGCTACCGAAAAGCACTTTGAAGAGCATAAAATTGCTGTGGAACCTGAGGACATTGTTTACCTCATGTCTGACGGTATTCAGGACCAATTTGGCGGCCCCTATGACAACAAGTTGATGAAAAAAGGATTGAGGGCCATCCTCATGGAAATCCATGAAGAGGCCCTTGACGAGCAGCGAGATCTATTGGCCAGCCGCGTTAACCAATGGATGGGTGGTCACGAACAGATAGATGATATTCTGGCCATGGGCATCAAGTTCTAAAGCTGGGATAGGGCCTGCCCTAGGGAGGCTCCCATGCTGTTGAAGGTGGCGCCTACTGCATCCATAAACTCGGAATCAGCCACTAGGCCCTTTACTTCCTCATCTGTGTAGTCTAGCTCATCCAGCTTATACGTCTGCTCCAAACTGCCTAGTTCAAACTTGAGTAGGTATTTTCCATTCCAACCGAATAGCGTCACCTTGAATTTTTTGTGGGGAATATCTCCGAGTACCCGCATAGTTATGGTCTTTCTACCGTAGTGGTCACATTCAGTTTACTATTCAGGCTGCTGGATACAGAGCAATATTTCTCCACCGTAAGCGCTGTGTATTTCTCCATTTCCTCCTCGGTAGCGTTAGGAGAGGTAAGCACAAAGTGCATATCAATGGTATCGTAATACTTAGGGTCGGTATCCATCCGGTGTCCTTCGGCTTCAATCACCAGATTGTCCACTTGCCGGCGGCGCTTCTTTAGCATCTGAACCAAGTCTACAGCTGCACAACTGGTCACTGCCGAGAGCACCAGGTCCATGGGGGACTGATGGTTCTTCTCATCATCCGGATACATGTCAATCTTCACGGTGTTGCCTTGCGCATTCGTGGCCTCCCAATCATAGTCGGTGACCATTCGTGTGGTGACTTTCTTAGTGTTTCCCATGCGGTAAAGTTAGTGACTACAATTGTTCTACTTTCATTCCAGGGGCAATCCGTTCGTCAATAGTACCCAACCGTAGGATGGTTGACAGCATAGTTTTTCTCCTTTGGCCGAGGAGAGGAAATAGTTGCAATCTATTCTTTAATAAATTATATTCATAGCACGCTTTTTTATTCAATTAGGTGCCCCGAATGAATCCGTTGGATTTAGATATTTCTGAATACCCCATGGTAATCGTTACGATTACCGATCAGCTTGATGCACAGATAGTGCACGAGGAATTCAATAGGATAGAAGAAGCTTTGAAACAAACCCGGGGTCCGTACGTGATGATTACCCATACTTCCGGAAGGCTGGTAAGTGCCGATACCCGGGTAGCGATTGGAGAACGGGTAGAACGGTTCTTTCAGGATTTCAAGGAGCGCCATCTCTTGAGTATCGTAGTGATCAAATCCCCCATTGCCCGCATGATGGTAAAGGGAGCTTTATTATTGGTGCGCTCAAAGAGTAAGATCAAACTGGTAGAAAGTGAGGCGAGTGCTAAAAAGCTGGCCCAGCAAACGCTCGATGCTTTCGATTCGGTACCCTTCCATTAACAAGTATAAAAAAACTCCGACCAGGAGTATCCAGCCGGAGTCGTTTTCGATTTAGGTAGCCTCTTTTACATGTTTCGGCGGTATTGCCCGCCTACTTCAAACATGGCTTGAGTTATTTGTCCAAGCGAGCAGACCTTAGCTGCTTCCATCAATACCTCAAATACATTTCTATTTTCAATGGCCGCTTTTTGCACCTCGCGCAGGCGAGCATCTGCCTCCGTGCGGTTACGGTTCTGGAGCTTCTGCAAGGTTTCAATCTGGCTTTCTTTCTCCTCTTGCGTAGCACGGATGACCTCTCCGGGAATAATGGTGGGCGATCCTTTAGAAGAAAGGAACGTATTCACCCCAATGATGGGGTACTCACCGGTATGTTTCAGGGTTTCGTAGTACAAACTCTCTTCCTGAATCTTGCCCCGTTGGTACATCGTCTCCATGGCTCCTAGCACGCCACCGCGTTCGGTAATCCGATCAAACTCAGTAAGTACCGCCTCCTCTACCAGATCCGTCAATTCTTCAATGATGAAGGAGCCTTGCAGAGGATTCTCATTCTTGGCCAAGCCTAGCTCTTTGTTAATAATAAGCTGTATGGCCATGGCCCGGCGTACAGACTCCTCGGTAGGCGTAGTGATGGCCTCATCGTAGGCGTTGGTATGCAGCGAGTTACAGTTGTCGTAAATCGCGTAGAGGGCTTGCAGCGTAGTACGGATGTCGTTGAAATCGATCTCCTGTGCGTGCAAAGAGCGACCGCTGGTTTGGATGTGGTATTTCAACATCTGCGAGCGGGCATTGGCCCCGTACTTCTCCCGCATAGCTTTGGCCCAGAGGCGGCGCGCCACACGTCCAATTACGGCATATTCCGGATCTACGCCATTGCTGAAAAAGAAGCTCAGGTTAGGCGCAAAGTCGTTGATATTCATACCCCGGCTCAAGTAGTATTCTACGTACGTGAAACCATTGGCTAGGGTAAAGGCCAGCTGCGAAATGGGGTTGGCCCCAGCTTCGGCAATGTGATAACCGGATATGGATACCGAATAGAAATTGCGAACGCCTTGGTTGATGAAGTACTGCTGCACATCCCCCATCAGGCGTAGACTATATTCGGTGCTGAAGATACAGGTGTTTTGCGCCTGGTCTTCCTTCAGGATATCCGCCTGCACGGTACCCCGTACCGAAGCCAAGGTGTGGGCCTTGATTTCCGAATAGACCTCAGCGGGCAATACCTGGTCTCCCGTTACACCCAACAGCATCAGGCCCAGGCCGTCGTTACCTTCCGGTATATCTCCCTGGTATACAGGACGCTCCGTGCCCTTGGCTTCAAATATAGCCTTGATCTTTTCTGCTACCTCTGTCTCCAGCCCCTGCTCCTTGATGTAGAGCTCGCACTGCTGATCGATGGCCGCATTCATGAAAAACGACGTGATGATGGAAGCCGGGCCGTTGATGGTCATCGATACCGACGTCTTGGGGTCACACAGGTTGAATCCGCTGTATAACTTTTTGGCATCGTCCAGGCAGCAAACAGATACCCCTGAGTTACCAATCTTACCGTAGATGTCGGGCCGGTGGTCAGGATCATTGCCGTACAAGGTTACCGAATCAAACGCCGTAGAGAGGCGCTTGGCGGGCATGCCTAGACTCACATAGTGAAACCGGCGGTTGGTACGCTCGGGGCCACCCTCCCCAGCAAACATACGCGTAGGATCTTCGCCTTCCCGCTTGAAGGGGAAAACACCCGCCGTGTAAGGAAACTCTCCGGGTACATTCTCTTGTAGGTTCCACCGGAGTAGGTCTCCCCAGCCTTCGTACTTAGGTAGGCTGATTTTGGGAATCCGGGAGTGCGATAGGGAAGTGGTGCTCGTGGCTACCTTGATGTCCTTACCGCGTACCTGGTATACAAACTCATCTCCGGCATACTTGTCCACTTTCGTTGGCCAGTCTTCCAGGAGCTTCTTGTTATGGGGATCCAAATCCAGCGCCACGCGGTCATAGGTAGCTTGTAGTGTTTTTACCACATCGTCTTCCCCGCCTTGGTCCTTCAGAACCTCCATGCTTTTCTGGAGGCTATACAATTGCTGCGCTATTTGCCCTTGTTGCTCTACCCGCTCGTCGTACTTGCGGTTATTTTCAGAAATCTCGCTTAGGTATCGGGTGCGTTTGGGCGGTATGATGAATACCTTCTCGGATACCTCATCGCTCGATAGGAAACCCGATTTCAAATCAGCCCCGGTCTTTTCGGAGATGGTATCTACGATTACCCGGTAGAGGGTGTTCATCCCAGGGTCGTTGAACTGCGAAGCCATGGTGCCGTATACAGGCAGCTCATCGTCAGCGGTATCCCATAAGCCGTGGTTGCGCTTGTATTGCTTCTTTACATCGCGGAGTGCATCCAGTGCGCCCCTTTTATCAAACTTGTTGAGCGCGATCACATTGGCGAAATCCAGCATGTCGATTTTCTCCAATTGTGTGGCAGCACCATATTCTGGGGTCATCACATACAGCGAAACATCGCTGTGCTCGGTAATTTCGGTGTCTGACTGGCCGATACCCGACGTCTCCAGGATGATCAGGTCGTACTGGGCATTTTTGAGGATATCAATGGCAT
>DMST01000239.1:7856-19184 GCA_003454975.1 Cytophagales bacterium
TGGCATCTTGCACATAACGTGAAAGGGCCAGGTTACTTTGTCGAGTGGCCAGCGAACGCATGTATACGCGCTCGTGGTTAATGCTATTCATCCGGATACGGTCACCCAGTAGAGCGCCCCCCGTCTTCCGCTTGCTCGGATCTACCGAAACTATCGCAATTCGTTTGTCTTCAAAGTCCAGCAAAAACCGGCGAACCAATTCGTCTACCAGCGAGGACTTTCCTGCACCCCCCGTTCCGGTAATGCCTAGTACGGGTGGTGTAGCTAGTTCCTCATTTTCCTTCCGTATGCGATCCAGGATGGGCTGGGTGATGTCTGGGAAGTTCTCAGCGGCTGATATAAGCCGGCTGATGCTGCCCGGATCCTTTTCTTTGAGATGAGTAACCTCCCCGTTCAGGTTTTCACCTACCGGAAAGTCCGCCCTTTTTACCAGGTCGTTGATCATGCCCTGCAACCCCAATTCCCGGCCATCATCGGGCGAATAAATACGGGTGATGCCGTAGTCATGCAGCTCCTCAATCTCGGTAGGTAAGATGGTGCCACCGCCCCCGCCAAAAATCTTGATATGCCCTGCACCCCGTTCTTTCAGCAGGTCGTACATGTATTTGAAATACTCTACATGTCCTCCTTGGTAAGAGGTCATGGCAATTCCCTGCACATCTTCTTGTATGGCAGTGTTGACTACTTCTTGTACCGATCGGTCATGCCCTAGGTGGATGACCTCCACACCCGTAGATTGTATAATCCGCCGCATGATGTTGATAGCAGCATCATGACCGTCGAAAAGTGAGGCGGCCGTTACAATCCGAATATGGTTCTTAGGTGAGTAGGGGGCAGTGTCTTGGCTCATGATCAAATACTTTTTGCCTATTCGCTAACTGCGAAAATACTGATTTTTTACAATTTTAGCCTGATCAATTAACTCGGTAGGAGGGCAGGTTGTTATCTGAAAATGCTATACTCAAACGATTGATGTTTTTTGAAAAGTAAGGCTGGCCGTGGTTTCTTTTGGATTGAGTGCGAAAGGGGTGTCTTGATATTGTTCAATTATTCTGGAAGTGAATTTTCTTTTGGGGTAATTCGCAGAAAAGAAAGCTAAATCTTCTGCTGATTCTCTGACAAGCGGTACTTTTCTTACCCAACGGCTTCCCCATACTCTTATGGAATGGTGGGAAGTCAGGTGTAACCACGGTAGGCGTGATTTCTACCGGTAGGCTCAAGATTTACCCTGGGGCTAATGAAGAATGGAGTTTCCAAAATTTGTTGAGGGAATGGGAAAAGGTTTCCCATACTAGGTCAATTTGATGTAAATTTGGGACTAGAAGTTACTACTATATGCCGCAGTTTATTTCCTCTGATCCTAATGCACAAGTGAAGTCAACTACCTTGTTGGAGTTGAAAAACTTTGTTTCTGAGCCCTTCCGCCCTATGTTGGATAAGATCCTAAAAGCTAATGGTGTGTTTGTAGAGACTCCAGAAGAGTGGTATCCTATGCAGTTGGGTTTAGATGTGTGTCGTGAAATACAGGATACCGTTGGGCCGCATACTATGTTTTCTATCGGCAAAAAGGCTGGGGAACTACGGCAGTTTCCTGATGGGATAGCCACGCTGGCTGAAGCGCTCAAGAGCCTCAATGAAGCTTACAAGGCAAGTCATCGGGGTGGAGCGGTCGGTTTTTACGAACTGATTTCGGAGGATGTGACCGCCCGCAGAATTGAATTCAAAGCCCAAAACCCCTATCCTGATGAATTCGATAGAGGGATTCTGATGTCGGTAGCGAGGAAGTTCAAGCCTACAAATGCTATCAATATTGAAGTGAACCGTAAGGAGGGGGTACCTAGCCGCATGGACGACCACGATTTCACCATTTTCGTTATCACCTGGGAAGCTTTCTAAGATTAGTTTTTGCATCTGCCTGCCTTATGTAAATTTGAGGCATGACGCGGAACCAACTTTTCTCTTTTATCAAATCGAAGGAATCCTTTTTGTGTGTGGGCCTGGATCCTGATCTGGCCCGTCTACCCGAATCGGTGAGGTCCGAAGAGGAGCCTGTTCTCGCCTTCTTAGAGGGAATCATAAACGCTACGAAGGACTACTGCGTAGCCTACAAGCCTAACTTGGCCTTTTTCGAGGCCTTGGGGGAAAAAGGCTGGGAGATTTTTGCCAAAACCGTCCAGCTAATTCCCGATACACACATGATCATTGCGGATGCAAAGCGTGGTGATATTGGTAATACAGCTCGCAAATATGCCCAGGCATTTTTTGATGAATTTGGATGTGATGCCCTCACCGTTGCTCCGTATATGGGGCATGACTCGGTTACGCCCTTTTTAGAATCAGAGGGTAAGTGGACGGTTCTTTTGGGGCTTACCTCCAATCCTGGTTCTCAAGATTTCCAGCATCGGCGTATGGCCGGTGGGGTTCCTCTTTACGAACTCGTTGTGCGCGAAGCCACCACTTGGGGAACGCCTGACCAGCTCATGTTCGTAGTAGGGGCTACCCAAGGGGACTCTATTCAACATTTGCGTACCCTGGCTCCCGACTATTTCTTTCTGGTGCCAGGCGTAGGTGCCCAAGGGGGAGATCTGGAAACGGTAGCCCGACTGGGGATGAACGATCATTGCGGCCTGTTGGTCAATGCCTCTCGTAGTATCCTTTACGCCTCCTCTGGTGAGGATTTTGCTGATGCAGCCGGGCAGGAAGCCAAGAGGTTGCAGCAAGAAATGAAAATCTATTTGGGAGAGTATTTACTGGAATCTTGAATAGAATCCATATTTTGAATCCTCATTCATTATTTACATCGTGCGTGAGGACTTCCTACATTATGTTTGGCAATACCGTGCCTTTGATTTTGATGGGCTCGCTACCACAGCAGGGGCGCCAGTAACGGTACAGCATCCTGGAATCTACAATACCGATGCCGGGCCGGATTTTATGGAGGCCCAGGTTCTTATCGATACCGCAGAATGGCACGGGCCGGTGGAAATCCACCTCAAGGCTTCCGATTGGTATGCTCATCATCATCAAGAGGATACTGCCTACGATAAGGTGATACTCCATGTGGTTTGGGAGGCCGACCGACCCGTAACCCGATCTGACGGTTCAGAAATACCTACCTTGGTTTTGGCAGACCGGGTGGCACTGGATCTCCAGCATAACTACCGCAACCTGGCCGAAAGTTTGGGTGCCATTCCTTGTGCCGACCAATTGGCTCATGTGAAGGAAGTAACCCGCCTACAGATGCTGGATAAGGCTTTGATGCAGCGACTGGAGAAGAAAACCCGCTGGATGCAAGAGGTTTATGATACCCACCAAGGTGATTGGGATGTGGTCGCGTATCAAGCTATGGTCCGGGCTTTCGGGTTTAAAGTGAACCGGGATCCTATGTGGGAAGTAAGCCGGCGCTTACCTCTTAAGCTTGTATTAAAACATCAGTCCCGCATTGATCAACTAGAAGCGCTATTTTTTGGCGTGGCTGGTTTTCTAGAAGATAAACACCAGACGGACCCCTACTATCAGATTTTACGTAAGGAGTGGGCCTTTCTCTCGCATAAGTACCAACTCGAACCTCCCAATCCTCCGCTGCCCTGGAAGATGGGGAAAATTCGCCCCGCGAATTTGCCGCCTCGAAGGCTAGGTCAATTAGCTGCTTTGCTAGGTAAAGAAGGTAGGCTATTTGCCATGCTGAAGGAGGTATCTTCCCTTAAAGAGCTTACCGATCGCTTGGATGTCGTTTCCTCACAATACTGGCAGAGGCATCATGGGTTTGGAAAGCTCACAGCTCGCCCCTCGCGTGGATTGGGCAAAGCCTCCATTCAGAGTTTGGTAATCAATACGGTGGTTCCCTTATTGGTAGCCTATGGCAAGCACCAAAACAATCCGCAGTTTGTAGAAAAAGGAGTGGCTTTGCTCCAACACCTGCCTGCCGAGGATAATACCGTGGTGCGCCGCTGGGCACAGGCTGGGCTGTCAGTCAACCACGCCTTCGATTCGCAGGCCCTGATTGGGCAGTTTGAAGGATTTTGCTCCCCCAGAAGGTGTCTTTCCTGCCCAGTCGGGATATCTTTGGTCCGCAATGGCGGAAAATAATTGGCTTATTTTTCTTCACATCCCCTTCCTGCTGGCGTTGCTGTGGCTCGGCGGCAGGTGGCTCCCACTCCCATTACGCAACTGGGCTCGCCTTGGTGGTTTGTTACGGGTGAGTGCTGGGTTGCTGTTGGGCTGGCTCTATCAGCATGCTTGGGATGGTGGCGGAGATACCTGGGGCTACCATGCGGAAGCCTTACGCCTTTGGGAGTTGCTTTCTGATTCGCCTGGGGCTTATTTCGAGGTGTTTTTGGGTAAAGTGCCTCCAGGAGAATGGCTATTTGCTCGCCAACCTCGGGCCTTATTCTTCGCTGCAGTTATGGCATTTCCCGTAGCCCTTGCGGGTGGCAACTACTATATCGCGTCCGCCTACGTAACCTTGGTTTCATGGCTGGGGCTGATGATAGGCATGCGTGGGCTCCATCGGGCTGGTTATGCTGTGGGGCCTTGGTTGGTGGCCTTGTGCCTTTGGCCCAGTATTATTTTTTGGTCTTCCGGTATCCTAAAGGAAACCCTCATGTTGGGAGTCATTGGGGTAATACTCAGCCAGCTGCCGATGCTATTGGGGCAAGCCTCCCTGCGGGGGTACCGAATGCTGCTGCTCCTGATAACATTTTGGTTCCTTTGGCAACTCAAGTATTATGTGGCAGGGGTAGCTTTTGCTTCGCTCGGAGCCCTCAGCCTGGGACAATGGGTGGAGAAAAGATTCATGAGTCAGAAGCTGGCTTGGTGGTGCTTTGGCGGGGGCTGGCTTCTGTTATTGGCCATAGCCTCTATCACCTACCCAAAATTATACGTGCCTGTAGTTCTTCAAAGCCTTTATGATAACTATCTATTGTTTCACGCATTAGGCGACGCTCCACAAGTGGTTAGCTACCCCTTCTGGGATGGTACTTTGGTAGGCGCCTTGCTTAGTGTGCCCACCGTATTGGGCTTTGGCCTTTTCTGGCCGTTACCCGGTGGGCACTGGAGCCCATCCAGTTTGTTGGCGGGTTTGGAAAATCTAACCCTCTTGGTCATGGTAGTAGTAGCCGCCGTCAATGGGAAGAGGAACAAAGGGCAGGGCTCTTGGGGCATAACTCGCATACAGGCCAGCGGCCTTATCTACGGTCTTGTGATGCTACTTTTTGTCGGTTTGGCTACCCCCAACCTGGGTACCTGGATGCGGTACAAGGTGATGTACTTGCCCTTGCTAATTGCGTGGCTGCTACCACATTTGGGTACCTCTTGGGTTAAGAAATTTAGGTTGCCTTTTTCAGATTTGGGAGCAAGATCTTGAACAACGTTCCCTCATTTATGGTGCTTTCTACCTCAATGGCTCCACCCAGCTTTTCGATAGTCTCTTTCACAATGTAGAGTCCTAAGCCAGAACCTGATTGCCGGTCCGTGGCGCGGTAGAACATCTTGAATATATTAGCCAAGTGCTCTTCTGGGATACCTTGTCCATTGTCTTGAACACGGATTTCTACCCATTCCATGTCTCCACTTACTTCTACCTTCACATAGGTATCTGGCAGGTGATGACGAGAAAATTTCAAGGCATTAGAAATCAGGTTGCTCAGCACCACATGCAGCCGCCGCTGGTCTGAATAGAATTCTCCCGTGGTGGTGATTTTGACAATTCGCTCAATGGACTTGTAGCTCTCGATGTAATTGAGTTGCTCAAAAATTCCGCCTACCAGTTCATCAAAATTGATAGGCTCCTGAACAATCTCTAGCCGTGAATTCCGAGAATAGTTTAGAATGTCTTTAATGAAGTTGTCAAGCTTGGTCAAGCTCTTTTTCTGCAACTCCAAATAGTTCATAATGATATCCGGATTGGATTCATTGAGGGTGAGCTCAATCAGGCCTAAGGATGATACCAACGGTGCCCTAAGGTCATGGCTCACACGGTATACAAAGGTGTCTAGTTCCTGATTGGTTTTCTTCAGTTCCTTATTCTGTTCTTGGATGGCCTTCTCGGCCGCTTTCCGTTCGGTGATGTCGTTTTCCAATAAGATGAAGTGGATCACGGTGCCGTCTTGGTCCCAGATAGGCTCCATGTCTAACTCTACCCAGTAGGGTTTGCCCAGTTTGGTATACTGCATGAGTTCTGACTTCACCTTTTGCTTCAGCACAATCGCCTCTTCTATCGTCCGGATCACCTGTTTGTCGGAGTTAGCTCCAAACATAAACAGCCCAGGGTGGTGACCCGATACCTCTTCAAAAGTATACCCAGACCGTTGCAGGAACGCCTCGTTGGCCCACTCTATGTATCCGGTGCCGTCGGTGATAATGGTAAGGTTGTCCGTGTTTTCGGCCACCATGGCCATTTTCTTTACCTCCATTTCGGCATTCTTCCGGTCCGTAATGTCCTGGAAGCTGAAAACCACGGCCGAAGCTACCCCACTGTTTTCCGGCATCACGGGTCTGTACACCAACTCCAGCCAGAAGGGGCGCTGCTGAGGATAGGTAATTTGCTGTTCTAGAGTAACCGTCTCACCCTTATAGGCTAAGGCAAAGTTTTGCTCGAATTTCTCGATCTCTTGCCGAGGTAAAAATTGAGGGAACCAGTCTCCTACTTCGGGTGCCGTACCCGTGTAGTAGCTAATGAGATTTTTCGTGCGCTGATCAATGTACAGAATGTTGCACTCCATACTGAGTAGTACATTCGATACGAGCGAATGCTCCAAACTTGTACGCAGGATGGCTTCGCTTTCACGTAGTCGGAGTTCTATCTCTTGGCTGATGGTCACATCCTGAATGGTGCCCATAAGTCGGGTCACCTTACCCGATGATACAATGGCCCGTCCCTGAGATCGAACCCACAGAGTGCTGCCCTTGGCGGTGGTGAGTTGGGCAGTGACATCAAAAGTACCTCCGTCAGAAAGCACCCGATTCACGGCGTCCTCAATCATAGGTTGGTACCGCGGCGCATAGTAGCCAATGGCATTGTCTACATTGATGGGCGTGCCCACTGGCAACTCGTGAATCCGGTAGGTTTCTTCCGTCCAGAGCAGTTCCTGCGAAGGCAAGCCAATTTCCCATCCACCCACTTTGGCAATCCGGCTGGTGTCATCCAGCAGCGACTTGAGCGATTTCTGTTCAGTAATATCCGTGAGGATGCCGTTCCAACGTACCGAACCGTCCTCCAAAACTGGTTCGGGTACCGCCTGGTTTAGTAGCCACCGGTACTCACCGGAAGGTAACCGTACCTGGAATTCGTACTTCCAGGGCGTGAGTGTTTCGGCAGAGTTTTGGAGCAACCGCTCCAGGTTTTGGTGCGGATTGTCGCTGAGCCCTTGGAATAGCTCACCAAAAGTGATGCGGGTATCCTTGGGTATTTGGTAGAGGTCATACACCGCTTCGCTAATAAACTCATAGGCATAACTACCATCTGCCTTACGGCGAAATTGGTACACCACTCCAGGAATGGAGTTGGTGACATTGATAAGCTTTTTGCGTTCTTCCTCTATAGAATTCTCTGCCTGCTTGAGTTTCGTGATATCGTTACCTACTCCTTGTACTTCTAGGATAGAACCGTGTTCCCCGCGCAGGCCTACAAACTCCCAGGCAATCCAGAGCAGATGGTCATCGTTTATGGGTAGCCGTAGCTGCACCGAATAAGGTACGCCGGGCTGCGCCAGGCATAACTTTAGGGTATTGTCCAATGCCTCTACATCCTCAGCAAAGACCATCGATTGGGCTACTTTGCCCAACAAGGGGCCTTGGTCTTGGAAACGAGTACGGAAAGCCTCGTTGATAAATTGGAACCGACCATGGTTATTTAACCGGACCAGGAAGGTGGTTTGAGATTGCACCAGCGAGTTCAGGAACGCTTCTCGTTTAGACAGCGCATTTTCCGCCAGGATTTGCTCGTGCATATCTGTAGCGATGCCGTACCACCTCACCACCGCGTCGGTCTCATCCTTCATGGGGGCGGCCTCCTCCTGCATCCACCGGTAGTTGTCCGTATCAGGATTACCTAGACGGTACTTGAGCCGGTAAGGCTCGCCTGAGGCGGTGGCTCGTTCCCAGCAGGCAAGTACCTTATTCCGATCTTCAGGGTGCACAAAGGGCAGCCAACCCTGCGATAGGATATTCTGAATGGTAGTACCTAAGAATTTCAGTCCGCTGGTATTACACATCCCTACCTGGCCAGGTACATCCGCGGTCCAGATCACGTGCGGGACAGATTCTACCAAAAACCGATGTTGTTCTTCGCTGGCACGCAGGGCATCCAGGGCTTTTTTGCGCTCTGTGATGTCCCTGAAGATAGCCTGATAGGCAGGTTTGCCTTCAAAGGTAACGTGATGAGAAGTAACCTCTACTTCTAGCTCATTTCCTTTTAGGCTTACTATTTTTTCCTCTGTGGTGTCGGTTTTCTCACTAGGCGTGAGGGGGGACAATCGATCCTCTATATCCCGCTCGGGTTCATGTAAAAAAGAGACAATAGACTTGCCTAGGAAATTACCAAAGTGGATGCCTTCCAGTAAATGCACGGCGGCAGGGTTGCAAAACCGAATGACGCCCTCCGAATGGATGATGATGGCTAGCGGTGAGTTCATCACCAATTGCCGGAAGCGGTACTCATTTTCCTTTACCTGCTCCAATACCAGCTTTTGCTGGGTAATGTCCTTTACAGTAACATAAACGGTGATGGGTTGCCCTTGTGTATCGGTGATGTGGGCGGGGCGAACTACCACCGGAAATCGTTCTTCGTTTTTGCGCTTGAATACCAGCTCTACTTCTACAAAGTTACCCGCTAGGGTTTTCTCAAAGGCGGCCTGAATATTTTCTATCTCTTCTTTGGGCCAGTACGGGAAAGGAGGGGTTTGCCCTTTGAGCTCATCGGGCGCAAACCCTGTCATTTCCAGAAAGGCCGGGTTTACGTCCAGGTGTACTCCACCAGGATTGTAAAGAGCCACCCCATCCGGTAGGCCTTCAATCAGCTGTTCGGCATAGGACCTCGATTTTTCCAACACCTGTTGGTTGTGGTGCTCGCGCGTAATGTCACGGGCCATCAGGTAGCGCAAGGAACCGTCCGTATGGTTGGATATTTTCCATTCCACTACTTTGGTGGCACCCTCCCGGGTCATGACTCTGCAGACTACTACAATGGGTTGGGTAGGTGATTCCTTGAGGTGTGTCCGGAATTTTTCCTGGTCGCCTTTGTATATGAACTTGAAAAGGTTTTTCTGTATAGCCTGTGTTTTCATGAGGCCAAACAAACCTTTAGAGGCCTGACTACAATCCAGAATTACCCCTTGATCATTGACTACAAAATAGGCATCATCTGTATGTTCTAAATACGAAGACCAAGTCACTAAGTCTTCGTTGACCAGGAGGTTTTTGGAATGTATTTGTGGTGAAGCTTCCCTAAGTATTTGCCAACTAGCCCGGGTGATGGGTTCCAGGCTGGTAAGGGCCTCCGGCAGATAGGGAGCCTTGTCTCGCAAGAGAACCAATACCGCTTGTGTGTTGTCATCTATCACAATGGGCCAGTGCACCATCGGGATGTCCTCATGAGGCAGTCCGGGAATTAACCCAGCCGGGTGATGCAGTAGCGTAGGTGAGGTCTCTGAGTAGGCAGATTGGATGACCTCCTGCCATTCTCTTAGGGTGCGCTCATCCCAGTTCTTTTCAGGCAGCCCCAGCCATTTTTGTTCATGGAGGGGAGTGTGGAAGTGCCAAAACCCGGCCGTACTTTCTGTTACTTCAATGGCCGTTGAGAGTAGTTGCTGTAGGCACTCAAGTACCTCTGCCTCACCTTGAAAAAATCTCTTTTCACATTGATGAGCAATTTTGTAGGCCTCTAAAGTTTTGTTCGCTAAGGTATATTCCATGCGGCTCTATTCCTGCTACTGTTATGGGTGATGATGGCAGGTCATTACAAATAATTATTGAAATATAACTATTTTCCCAACTACAACGTTGTCCCCATTCCATAATTATCGCCTTTTGTAAGTAAGTCTGTCTTTTTGAGATAATTTGCCCAAAAATATTGTGTCCAAATAATCAGGATTAATATCCTACACGTACACCTTGTTCTTTTAGGTTATCCAATGCAGCTTTTAGTGAGGCACTTTCTTGCCCCTCAATATTGATCTCGTTTTCGAGCAAGAAAAGCAATTTCAGGTCTGCTAATTGAGTCAATTCCATGGGGACTTCCATGATGTCATTATAAGAAAAGTCCAAGTCAACGAGGGCTTCCATGCCCAGGATTTCCTTGGGAAAATCCATGAAATAGTTGTTGTTGATATGGAATACTCTTAATCGGTTTAATGTAGAAAAGCTGTTTGGTAGGTCGCTCAGTCGGTTGTGATGGAGGTATAGTTCCTTTAGGTGTGGTAAAGAAGCCATTTCATCCGGCAAATCGAACAGTCGATTATTTGCCAGATAAAGAATCTCTAAACTATCCAGATTACCAATTTCTGGGCTAATCCTCTCTAAGCTGTTGTAGAATAAGTCTACAACTTTTAGCTGCCTAAGTTGGTAGAATTCTGGGGGTAAAACGGACACCTGGTTTTTGTAGTAAGAGAGAGACTGTAGGTTTTCAAGCTTGGCTATTTCAGGAGGGATTTCGGTAAGTTGATTATCCGATAATTGTAATTCTTCCAACTTTTTTAGTCTAAAGATTTTAGAGGGAAGGGTCGTCAGTTCGCACTGATTGATGCGTAAGTTTCTGAGTCGACGTAGCCCTATTAGCCATTGTTTTTCCAGATCGATAGGATTCTTAGACATCTTCACGCTACGCATCTTGGGTAGCCAAAATATTTTATTGGGGATATGGCTTAGCTGGTTTTCAGTCAGATCGATCCCCTCCAGTTTCGGGAATTTAACCACCCACCAGGGAAGCTTTTGGTATTGGTTCCTTTTGGCAGAAAGGAAGGTAATGCCCGTAAGCCTGCCAAACTCCAGGGAGTCAGCATACACCATTCTATCCATATACAGCTCCTTTAAGCTGTCCAGCTCATTGAGCCTTTCTGGAATATGTTTTATCTCCGTTTGTGAGATGGTGAGAATCCGCATATTATGGAATTCATATACCCAATCAGGAATCTGCTTGAGTGGTAGGCTCGTCAAATCTAGTCGAGTTACCGAGTCTCGGTTGGCCTCGTCACGGTAGTAGACCAATCGCTCCCATTTTTTCCTCCGGCTTTTAATTTCTGCATATACCATCATGGAATCGGGAGGTGCTACACAGATGAATTTGTCTCCCAGCCAGGCCCCGGAGGGAAACTGGATAAAGGCCGTACCCCC
>DMST01000239.1:19225-28080 GCA_003454975.1 Cytophagales bacterium
GGTACCCCCTCCCTCGTAATAGGGCGTAGTAGGTTTGCCTCGAAACCATTCCCAGCGGGTACGACGCCATCTGGGGTCTGCGATGGGAGGGAGGCCCTTCCACCACCCTTCGGTATTCATGCATTCTTCATACAATGCCTTGAGTTCTGCTGAAGAGAGCCCATCTCCGTTCCTTGCTGGCACAGAAACAACAATGGGGGTACCTATCTCCTGAGCTAGGGTGCATAAAGGAGATATTGCTAGCAGGAGAAATAGAGGTGTTGCGAATTTCATGACTGAACTAGTTTATCTACTAAGAACTTAATTCCAAAACTAACTACTTAGTTGTTAAAGTCCTCGAATATTTTCCATTTCATGAGCAGCATAAGGAAAAAAGTAAATGCATATAGATTTTGTTCGCGCTATAACTCACTAATTCACAGTCGAATGGTAAACCGAAATGGCAAGAATTTCGTCTCAATTTGGCTTATTTGAGGCTTCTGTGGGCTTGTGGATAATTGGGTTAGTAGATTCTTCTCTGAGTGAAATTCAGAATTCCATTGGTAGAAATAGATAGAGGATTTAAAATCAACGTTTTAGGGCTACGAATGGCGTTTTTTTTGTAGTTTTGGGTTTTTGAGATTGTTAGAATGAGCGAAGAAAAAGCCAAAAGCCAAAATCAATATTCGGCAGGAAATATTCAGGTCTTAGAAGGCTTGGAAGCGGTACGCAAACGCCCTGCAATGTATATTGGAGATGTAGGCGTCAAAGGTCTGCACCACATGATTTGGGAAGTAGTCGATAACTCTATCGACGAGGCCATGGCGGGGCACTGTGATACCATACAGGTAACCGTACACGACGACAATTCCATTACGGTGCAGGACAACGGAAGGGGCATCCCCACGGACATGCACCCCAAAGAGAAACGTTCGGCTCTGGAAGTGGTAATGACGGTGCTGCATGCCGGTGGTAAGTTTGACAAGGACACTTATAAGGTATCTGGTGGCTTGCACGGAGTGGGGGTTTCTTGTGTGAATGCTCTTTCTGACCACGTACATGTTACCGTACACCGGAACGGAAAAATATTTGAACAACAGTACAGCCGGGGTGTGCCTGCTTTCGCGGTACGGGAGATTGGTACTACTGAAATCAAAGGGACGATTGTTCACTTTCATCCGGACGCAGATATATTCACCGAGACCGTCTATCGCTACGAAACCATTGCATCACGCTTGCGTGAATTGGCTTTCCTCAATGCCGGTATAAAAATCACCCTTACCGACCTGCGTGACTTTACAGAGGATGGTAAGCCGCTGTACGAGGAGTTTTTCTCTGAGGGCGGTCTGCGTGAGTTTGTGGCCTATCTCGATTCTTCGCGGGAGCGGTTGATTGAAGATCCTATTTACATTGAAGGAGAGAAGTCAGGTGTGCCCGTGCAGGTAGCCATGAGCTACAATACTTCGTTCTCCGAAAATCTGGCTTCTTACGTCAATAATATCAATACCATAGAGGGGGGGACTCACGTCTCTGGCTTCCGTCGGGCACTCACGCGTACCATGAAGGCCTATGCCGAGAAGAATGGTATGCTGGACAAGCTGAAGGTGGAGATTAGCGGAGATGATTTCCGCGAGGGGCTCACAGCCATTATTTCCGTGAAAGTGGCCGAGCCTCAGTTTGAAGGACAGACCAAAACCAAGCTGGGTAACGGTGAGGTGATGGGGGCTGTGGATGGTGCGGTATCTGAGGTTTTGTACGATTACCTGGAGAACCATCCCAAAGAAGCGAAGTCCATTGTGCAGAAGGTGATCTTGGCGGCGCAGGCCCGCCACGCTGCGCGCAAGGCACGGGAAATGGTGCAACGGAAAAACGTGATGTCGGGTACCGGTTTGCCCGGTAAGCTGGCTGACTGCTCTAACAAAGACCCTGAATCGTGCGAATTGTATCTGGTGGAGGGTGACTCTGCCGGTGGCTCTGCCAAACAAGGACGCGACCGGAATTTCCAAGCCATTCTGCCTTTGCGAGGTAAGATTCTGAACGTAGAGAAAGCCCAAGAGCATAAAATATACGATAACGAAGAGATCAAGAACATGATCACCGCCCTGGGCGTGTCTTTCGGGACCGAGGACGATGATAAGGCCTTGAATCTTACCAAGCTGCGTTACCATAAGGTTATCATCATGACGGATGCTGACGTGGATGGTAGCCATATTCGTACGCTGATCCTGACCTTCTTCTTCCGTTATATGCGCGAGCTTATTGAGTCGGGCTATTTGTATATTGCATTACCGCCATTGTATCTGGTGAAGCGTGGCAAGAAAGAGCACTACGCTTGGTCCGAAGCCGACCGCGAGCGCATCATTAGCCAGATTGCCCCTGAAGGTAAAGAGGACAGTGTGGGAGTACAGCGGTACAAAGGTTTGGGTGAGATGAACCCCGAGCAGCTTTGGACCACCACTATGGATCCTGAGCACCGCAGCTTGAAGCGCGTAACCATTGAATCGGCCGCCGAGGCAGATCACCTCTTTAGCATGCTGATGGGCGATGAGGTTGGCCCTCGCCGTGAATTCATTGAGAAAAACGCGAAGTACGCGAACGTAGATATTTAAGAATACAGAAAATGCCTTCGGCTGTGCGCCCCAGGCAGCCTTTCGGGCCAGAATATAGAAGTCAGAAGCGAGAAGCTGTGTTGACTAGATAAAAGCCCACTTGGATTGCTCCGGGTGGGCTTTTTGTTTCTGTAGGTGAGGTTCCATAGAACCGCTTGCTGGAAATATCAATCCGAATCTTTCAGTACTCCCATGAGGGTACCCAATGTTTGCTTCAACTGCAAAACTTCTTCCAGACCCAAGGAGGCATCCTGGAACTGATTCACGATGGTTTCTGGAATGCAGGTGGCTTCTTGTTGCAGGGCCCGTCCTTTGGACGCTAGGGTGATCTCTACGCGTCGTTCGTCCTCTTTGGAGCGCTGACGCCGGATGAGCTCTTTGGATTCCATCCGTTTGAGAAGGGGGGTCAACGTATTGGTTTCTAAATGCAACAATTCGCTGATCTCCGATACACTGCGCTCATCCTTCTCCCAAAGCACCAGTAAGACCAAGTACTGCGGGTAGGTGATGTCTAGCTTTTCCAGTAGAGGAGTGTATAGCTTGGTCACCATGCGGGAAACAGCGTACAAGGGAAAACAAATCTGGTTTTCTAGCCAGAGGGTTTCCGGACTATTTTTCATTAGGTAGCATGTCTTTTAAATAGGCATCGATCTGCTCCGGGGTTTCCTTGGGACCAAACCGCTTCACTGGATGGCCATCAGCATCGATCAGAAATTTGGTAAAATTCCATTTGATTCTACCACCCAAAGTGCCTTTTAGTTCCTTCTTCAGGTATTTGAATAGTGGGTGAGCGTCCTTCCCGTTCACATTGATTTTGGAGAACATGGGGAAAGTAACTCCGTAATTGACCATGCACCCTTCTTCGATGGACTTAGCATCGCCGGGCTCCTGGCCCGCAAATTGGTTGCAGGGGAACCCTAATATTACCAGGTCCTTGTGCTGGTAGTCCTTATAGAGCTTCTCCAATCCCTCAAATTGCGGGGTGAGCCCGCATTTACTCGCAGTATTTACGACCAACACAGTTTTGTCGGCAAATTGATCCATTTTAACAGGTTTGCCTTGCAAGGTCTCGGCCTCAAAGTTATAGAATGTGGGTTTCATGCGGCTTGCAGTTTTTTGCGATTAAGAAGGAATTTCAATGCCCCGGTGGACCACAGAGCCCAGAGAATAAGCACGGGTTGAAAGAACAAACGGGTTAGCCTCGCCTGGTCGGTGTCCAATCCGAAGGCGTTGGTTCCGTTGAGATACTGGGCAATGTTGCCTGGGAAAATGAGTACGTAGAACAAGGCCAAAGCCAATCCTACGTTGATGCGCTGTTGCTTCCAGAAGATCATGCCCAGCCCCAAGGCTAGCTCAACTAGGCCCGAAAGAATCACCACCAGATCTTTGCCCAAAGGCAACCAGTCCGGTACCTGAGCCTGGAATTCGGCCCGCTGAAAAGTGAAATGACCTACGGCGGCCAGCACCATCAAAGCACCCAGTAGGATGCGAAAGAATTTCTGTATTCCGTTTGTGGGGATCATAGGATTCAAATATATCGATTACGATTGTATCGTGTACGATATAAATGTCCGATAAATATTTTGGACGTCCAAAAGAAATGAGGAAATGTAGAAATACGTTTGATCTAACCCCCTCCTATAAATGATCAAAAAGCCCTGCGGATGGACCTAAAACCGGATGGAAAATCTGCCGGCTTTGTATTAGCTTTTATTCAACAACGGCAGTTGCCGATAGAGTTGGTAACCCACATCATTCGAGGCCAGCAAGCACCCAACTACGCACGCTATGTACGCACCCCTATCCAAGTTTTGGAGGGTGGTTTTGGGGCTATGCACTTGGCTGGTAGTGCCAGGTATGGCCCAGGGCCCTCCCATTGATTTACGTTTTGAACACCTGTCTCGTGCCCAAGGCCTGAGCAATAGCGATATCACCTGTTTTGCGCAGGATAATGATGGCTTTTTTTGGATTGGCACCCAAGACGGTCTCAATCGGTATGACGGTCATCAAGTTACCGTGTATCGCCACTCACCCGTAGACTCTACTAGCCTGGCTGACAATAGTATTTCCTGTTTGTATGTGGATAGGCAAGGTCGGCTTTGGGTAGGCACGGAAAATAACGGGTTGAGCCGGTACCGGAAAGAGCTAGATAGGTTCGAGAATTTCCCTCACCTGCCAGAAGATCCGCAAAGCCTCAGTTACCACTATGTGACCAGCATTACGGAGACCTCAGAAGGGCAACTTTGGGTAGGGACCCTTAGGGGACTAAATGCCTGGCAACCCACAACACAGGACTTTGAGCGATTCTTTAGTCAAAGCAGCTACGTAATGGCAGGCTCCACCTTGGACAGCCTGGTAGCGGAGTTGGATACAGCCTCATGGAAGTCACTAGCCACCTTGCGGGAACAAAAGTTTACTGACTGGCCGGATTTAGCCATTGCAGCAAAAGCGACCATGGACCCTGTAGTGTGGAATGGTATTGCGGAGGTTGTACGGGCAAAGGTGGTGCGCGACTTTGATGGAGCTTACATCCGCCGTTTGGTAGCCGATGTAAGGGGTGGGCTGTGGATTGGTTACGAAAGAGAAGGCTTGGCCTATTTTGTGCCTGGAGAAGGTGTGAAAAAGCATTATCGGTACGATCCCGAGGACTCCACTAGTCTGAGTCATGATGAAGTATATTCTCTTTGTTTGGACGGTCCATGGCTGTGGGTAGGCACCCGGGGGGGAGGGCTCAACCGTTTGGCGGTTTCGCGGGAAACTTTTGAACGATATCCTTACCCGCCGCTGGCAGGGCACATTAAGGAGGTCTTACGGGATGAAGACGGCATTATCTGGGCAGGTGACGATTTGGGACTGACTCGTTACGACGCCCGGTCGAACCGGTTTACCCGGTATCAACACCATCCAGATCTGCCCAATTCATTATCGGCCTCGTTGGTGAATGCCCTATACCAGGACCAGCAGGCGAACCTTTGGGTAGGCTGCCTGCAGGGCGGTGTGAACTTGCATGTACCCCATCAGCCCTTTCATAGCATGCAACCCTTGCCGGGCAATCCGTTTAGTTTGACCAAGGGGCAGGTAACAGCCCTTCTTCATGACAGCCAGGGGCGTTTGTGGGTGGGCTACTATCAGACGGGTATCGATGTGTTTTCAGCAGACCGCAAAAGCCGCCGGCACATTCCCTTCGTAGAGGGTGTTAACCAGGGGCTGGGGGAAGGTACCGTTTTTAGGATTTTTGAGGATAGGCAGGGTCACATCTGGATAGGTACTTATCGGGGAGGGCTACAGCGGTACCAAGAGGAAGCAGAATCCTTCATCAGCTACCGGTACGATCCTGATGATCCCGATGGCATTAGTGGGAACGATGTGCGGGACATTGCGGAGGATGCTCAGGGACGCCTTTGGTTGGCAATTCATGGGGGAGGGGTGTGTAGCTTCGATCCGCGTACGGAGCTTTTCGAGCACTGGAGGTCTGCCCATCACCCGAACCAACGAAGCCTGGCTGATGATTGGGTGTTTTGCCTGGAGGTAGACCGCCAAGGGCAGGTTGTAGTGGGTAGCGTTCAAGGCGTAAGTTGGCTCAACCCACAGGACGGCACCACCCGGGATTACAACCAGGCGAATAGTAGCTTGACCCATAACCGGGTACGGAGCATGGCCTTTGACGGCCGTGGTCGCCTTTGGGTGGGTACAGAGAATGGACTGAGTCGCTGGCAGCCAGAGCAGGAGATCTTTACTAACTATGGAGCAGAGCAGGGCCTGCCCAACTCGTTCATTGACGGCATCATCGAAGACCCGCTGGGTAAATTGTGGCTGAGTACCAACGACGGTTTGGTGCGATTACACCCCGATGAGGGTGCCTTTGAGCACTATACCAAACGGGACGGCCTGCAGGGCCCGGAGTTTTTTCCGGGTGCCTATACCCGTTCCGAGGACGGCACCCTTTACTTTGGTGGGCAGCAGGGTGTTACCTGGCTTACGCCCAGTGAGATCATTCCCAATCGGTTTTTACCTCCCGTCCACCTTACTGATTTCAAGCTGTTCAACGCCCCAGTTACTATTGGCACTCCCGGATCTCCCTTACAGCAACATGTGAGTGAAACTCAGCGGATTACCCTGGAGTACAACCAAAATTTCGTTGGCTTTGAGTTTGTGGCCCTCAACTTAGTGCGGCCGGAAAAGAACCGCTATGCGTACCGGCTAGAAGGTTTGGAGGAGCTTTGGAACCCAGCCGGTAACCGACACGAAGCTAGCTATACCAATTTGTCGCCTGGTAAGTATACTTTCCGGGTGCGAGGAGCAAACAATGATGGACTTTGGAATCCTGAAGAGGCTTCTGTGGAGCTAGTCATCCGCCCACCTTGGTGGCGCAGCCCCTGGGCTTATGGTGTATATGTGCTCTTTTCATTGTTGGGATTATCCGGCTTTCGGCAGCTTTCTCTCAATAGAGAGCGACTCAAAAATAGCCTAGCCTTGGCGAAAGTAGAGGCCGAGAAGGAGCGGGAGCTGGACCGGATGAAGCTGAAATTTTTTGCCAATGTAAGCCATGAGTTTCGTACCCCGCTTACCTTGCTGATCGGCCCACTGGAAAAGCTATTGGCAGAAGCCAGCCCTGGTTTGGCAGCCAAAAAGAAAGTAGCCCTTCCTCCGTCGGACCGCCGGAAACTGCTGCGGTTGATGGAAAGGAACGGGCAAAGGCTCCTGCGCCTGATCAACCAGCTGTTGGACCTCACGGAGCTAGAGGCCGGGTTTATGGCTTTGCGTGTGAGTGAGGGCCATATACAGGAGTTCTCAAAAACCATCCTGGAGGCCTTCGAATACCGGGCCACGCATAAGCATATTACGGCTGAGTTTAGTGCTTTCCCGTCCCGGAAATCGGCTTGGTTCGATGCCGATAAGCTGGAAAAGATTCTGTACAATCTGCTATCCAATGCTTTCAAATTCACCCCAGAGGGTGGTACTATTCGGTTGAGCTTGTCTCAGAGCACGGTAGCACCCGGGCACACCATTCCGGTAAGAATAGCTCCGCAGGGCTCTGACGGACAACGGTTTGTCTGTTTGGTGTTAGAGGATTCCGGGCCAGGAATTCCAGAAGAGGAACGGGCCAAGGTATTCGATCGCTTTTATCAGGTAAGTCAAACGGCTTACAAGAACCCTGGAACGGGAATAGGCTTGGCCTTGACCCGTGAGCTAGTAGAGCGGCACTATGGGGATATTTCCATCAATAGTAGCCCCGGCAATGGGACTCGCATTACGGTTTGGCTACCCGTGAGTAAGCAGCGGTACACCGAAGAGGAGATTACCCAGGAACAGCTAGACCTGGCACCTCGGATGCAAAACATCCAATCCATGAACCGCCAAGAGGATGAATCGGCTGAGTGGGAACAGCCTATGGTGGACATGCCAGAAGGGGAGGACTTACCCACACTCTTGGTGGTGGAAGACAATCCCGATATCCGCGAGTTTATTCGGCTAGAGTGTCAGGATAATTACCGTGTGATAGAAGCCCGGGATGGTGAAGAGGGGTTGGCCGTAGCGCTGGCCCAGGTGCCTGATGTGGTGATTTCGGACGTGATGATGCCCAAGCTGGATGGCCTGGAGCTGTGTAAGCTGATGAAGGCGGACCACCGTACCAGCCATATACCCATGATTCTACTCACGGCCCGCTCTTCTGAGCAATATACGTTGCAGGGGCTGGCTACCGGGGCGGACGACTACATCACCAAACCCTTTAGTGTGCCGGTATTGAAAGCCCGGATGCAAAACCTACTGGACACGCGCAAGCGTCTGCAATTCTATTATAGTCAGGCGCAGCCGAAGGAGCCTGTGAATGCCCCCGCGCCGGCCAGAGAGGGGGTAAGCGGAGCGGAAGAGGCTTTCCTGGCCAAGGCTCGATCTTATATAGAGGAACACCTTGCCGACGCTGACTTGAACCCAGATAACCTCGCGCAGGCCCTCCTGATGAGTCGTGCCCAATTGTATAAAAAACTGAAAGCTCTCACTGGATTATCGGTTAGCATTTTCGTCCGGCATGTTCGGTTAGCCAAGGCCCTCATTCTGCTGCAAGAAGACGAGGAACGCCCCGTAGGAGAGGTAGGCTATTTTGTGGGTTTCAGTGACCCTGGCTACTTCACCAAGTGCTTCAAAGAGCGCTACGGCATGGCCCCCAGCGAAGCCCGCCGAGCCTCGTAGAGTCCGCTGCGCTGCTAGAGGATAGCCATTGGATTTTGGTCTCCCCGAAAGTTGTAAGCCCCCCGGGCTTACAAC
>DMST01000239.1:28114-32140 GCA_003454975.1 Cytophagales bacterium
TTCGGATGCTATAGAAGCCTCTGGCTTCGTGGTCCCAACAAGAAAGAAGGGTTTGGGTGAAATGAATAGCTAGCTGCAGAGTCTCAGCCAAGGGAAGCCCAAAGATGGCGCGGGCTTGGTTTTAATTTCATTAGGAGCGCGGTGCGCTCATCGGGCAAAGGGGGTAGCTTAAAGGAGGATATGTAGGCGAAAAGCAAGGTTTGCGCACCAGAACGCCCCAGTGTTTTTTGGTGCAGTCTGGGCGAGTAGCCTTTGCTAAAACACCAACAAAGGCAATTGTCCAAGGCCCCCAGAAAGCATGTCGGATTTTGGACTCAATCAACTGTTGAAATCCTCTGCTATCTCTGTGATTTCCTCAGCACCTCTGCATGAAAAGGACAATCCAATGTCTAACAGGCAAGGACAGTCCAACCTCCGACCTCTACTTCCCGCCCTGCTTACCTGGAAGGATTAAGCTCAACACCGTTCCCCAAAAGACCACCGAGAAAGCACCGATGGGGTTGAGCCAGAGGTAGGAGAGGGCCTTATTCATACCTGCCGTATCATTGGGGAAAAACGAGTAAGCTTGGGTTTCCAGATGGAAGTAGAGGTTGTCGAACAGGAAGACGGTTCCCATGCCGAGGAAGAGCCCGATAAAGGCGCCGATGCCCTTGGCGGGTTTCACCCAGAGGAGGATGAACACGCCCAAGATGGCCCCGTAGAAGTAGCTGCCGATCTTATTGACTAGCTCCACGATGGACTCGGTTTCACCGAAAAGGAGGGCCGTAGCAATGGCAAAAAGTCCCCAGCCTACGGTAGTGAGCTGTGTGGAACGTAGGTAAAATTTGTCTGATTTCTTGCCGGGAGACAATCGCTGGTACCAGTCGATAACCGTGCTGGAAGCCAGGGAATTGAGCCCGCTGTCGATGCTGGAAAGGGCGGCTGCCAGGATGGCCGCCACGATGATGCCAATGATGCCGATAGGCATCTGAGTAAGCACGAAGAAGGGTAAAATGTAGTTAGTATCGTTCCGCTCCTCACCGCTCACCATTTCCACCCGCTGAATCTCCTCGTGGCGCAGCTGCCGTACTTGAGCGTCAGCCATCACTAGTTGCTGTCGGGTCTCCGCATCCGGATGATTTAGGTAGTTTTCAGCGGCCAAGCTACGTTGGGTATGTGCTTGGGTAAAACTATCGGTTACCGCAGCAGGAGGCTCCTCACAGTCAGGAATAAAGACCATGGGAGGTGGCTGAAACACATAAAAGACGTACATCAGAGCGCCCAGTAACAGCATCACGAACATCATGGGTACCTTGGCGAGGGCACTCATCATCAGCGAACCTTGTGCATCGCGTAGCGACTTGGAGGTGAGGTATCGCTGGGCCTGCGACTGGTCGGTACCGAAGTAGGGCAGCATCAGGAACAGCCCACCCAGCACGCCACTCCACACATTGTATTTATCGGAAGGATCGAACGCAAATTCCAGGGTGTTGAGTTTGTCTAAAGCCCCGGCCAGGTGCAGCGCACCCGAAAGCCCCACTTCACTAGGTAGCTTGTGCCAGATCCACCCGAAGACAAACGCCAGTCCGGCCATCATCAACACCATCTGTTTGATGTCGGTACGGATTACCCCCGAGATGCCGCCAAACACCGTGTATACCGTGGCTCCCAGACCAATCACCAAGATGGTGGTGCTGAGGGGTACCTGCAAGATCAAGGAGAGTACGTAGGCCGGCGCAGCGATGATGAGGCCCATAGATAGGCCACGCGAAAGCAGAAACAGGAAACTGGTCAGTAGCCGGACCCGCAGTCCGAATTTCTTCTCCAGCGATTCGTATACCGTGAATATCTTCAGTCGGTTATAGAAAGGTAGTAGCGTGAAGGCTAAAATGAGCATGGCGAAGGGTACGGCCAGGTACATGTGGATGAACCGCATGTCTTCTGTATAGGCCTGCCCGGTGGTACCCACAAAAGAGATGGCGGAGGCCTGGGTCGCCATCACAGACAAACCCACTGCCCACCAGGGCATGCTGCGGTTGGCCAAAAGTAAATCCTCTACGCTTTGAGTCTTCTTGTTCTGGCGGATACCGTCCCAGATGGTAAAGGCGAAAAATGCACCCAGTATCAACCAATCAATCCAATGCATAGTGGTTCTTTCCCAGTAATGAGGTGGTTTATCAGGATATAATTCAAAACACAGGAAAAGGTTCCCGGCTTAGTGGCTAAAGTATTGGGAAAACCAATGCAAAAGCAAGGGGTAAAGAAACGCGCTTACGACAACGGCGGCAATAATCCACTGCCAGCGGCTAGGTTTGGATTGAGTCATGCCCCTAAGTTACAAAAAGACACAAGAGGCAAGAATCAAGAGCCAAGACGGAGGAGTGAAGAAGAAAGATATAGTACCACGTATCTAAGGTCCTTGTATTTAGTCATTGTCGCCATTGGTCAAGCGCTGTTCAAGCTGGTAAGGATTACGATGGGTATGGAATATTGCCATGATTTCCACTTCCTTCAAATGGGTATGAACCTCATATATGATGGCATATGGAAAACGTTTGATGGGTGCTTTGCGAAATTCCAGGTAGATTTTTTGATATGCTTTAGGAAACAGTGCGAGTCTTTCAAGGGCTTCCTTGTAGGCTCTTAAAAAGGATTCGAAAGCTTGTCCACCTTTACCTGAATACCACCGCTCTATTTCGAGAAGGTCGCAGGCTTCTTCGTCATTGATAAAAATGTTAAAGGACCCATCCACGTCCATCAACCATCCCTTTTAGATGTTCAAAAGCATCTTTACGGTTTTCTGGATGTGCTTGATAGCTCTGCTTTCGTTGGACGAGTAATTCCTTTTGTTCTTTGGTAAGTGGCTCTGTTTCGGCGGATTCCTTTGCAATTAAGGATTGAGTGAAGTCCAAGAGCACTTCCAGTGCTTGTGGATCTTCGATAGCTTGAACCTGCTGAATAAGTTTCTCCTTCATGTTCATTACTACAATATACGAAAATTTTGTGCCTGAGATTTTTTCATGGCCCCTCCTTCACTGAAAGTGCGGTAGACGTTTAGACAAAAGACACAAGAGGCAAGAATCAAGAGCCGAGACAGTAGATGGAAGAAAATGCTAATTATTGAGTGTTGAATTTTGAATGAAAATCTGATCAAACCTCAGCCTACAAGAGGTGTCGTGTACCCCTCTGTAAATCGTAAATCGACATTCCCAAATCCTTATCGGTCCTCCCAACTCATAACTAACAATTCATAACTAATAACTCCTTACAACATCCTATCGTACATCGTCAATGTCCGAAAATCTCTACAGCTGCTTTCAACCTAGATAATGGAAAATAATCCTACCCGATAGACAATAGTACCAGCTCTACAAGACGATACTACCAGCCAAAAATACGTCACTACCACCCCTCAGCTAGGGTCCCAGGTACATTTGGTTAACGCACAGGTATCTACGTCGCGACTAGGTGCCCCGCACATCGAGAACCATTTTTTTGTTAAACCCAAATCAGAAAACCTATGAACCGCACTATCCTATGGGTAGTGATGCTGGTAGCACTTTTTGCTGCACCCGCATCCTACCAAAGTGCACAGGCACAAGGCTATAACTACGCCGAAGTCCTGCAGAAAAGCATGTTCTTTTACTACGTTCAGCAGAGCGGTCCGCTTTCGCCGAACAACCCCGTGACATGGCGGGCAGAATCGGCGATGAACGATGGCTCCGATGTGGGGCATGACCTGACCGGCGGCTGGTACGATGCCGGAGATCACGTAAAATTTGGTTTCCCCATGGCCTTCACGGCTACCTTGCTGGCCTGGGGAGCACATGACTACGAAGCCGGATATGCTTCAGCCAATTCCTTGGCAGACATCAAGGAGCACTTGCGTTTTGTGAACGATTACTTCATCAAGTGCCACACCGCACCAAATGAGTTTTACGGCCAATTGGGCAACGGCTCCGACGACCACGCCTGGTGGGGCAGTGCGGAAGTGATGCCCATGGCGCGTCCGGCCTATAAAATCGACGCGGCCAACCCGGGTTCGGA
>DMST01000466.1 GCA_003454975.1 Cytophagales bacterium
GTCGGGGGTTCGAATCCCTCTGCTCCCACACACAAGCCACTCAATCGAGTGGCTTTTTGCTTTTCTAGAGGTTTATTTCACATGTTTTTCTGCTATATCCTCTATTTTCTGGAAAGGATTAAGATCAGATTTCCGCTCAAAATAAAAAATGCCCGACCCAATTCAGGGGCCGGGCGGGTAAGCAAGGGGCCAGTCCTGCTTAGTTCCCTTTTCGGATAATGATGTCGCCGTGGAAGGACTCAAAGATGTACTCAGGGCCCCCACCGTTGATCTTTCCGTAGGTCCAGTCTTCCATCTTGATCTGGGTGGTACCGCCGCGGGCAGTACGCTCTACTTTAGGCGCCGAGGGCAGAGCCTCGAAGGGGAAGTCCGTGAATACCTCACCCCTCTGGGTCTGTAGCTTCATGTTGAAAGCGGTACTGGGGGGGAAGGTTAGGTCTATCTCCCCGTTCAGGGTATTGAAGGCCATGGGTGCATCCTTGTCTATCTCATCAAAGGTTACGGTAATGTCCCCGTTCACTGTATTCACAATCAGGCTACCTGAGATCTCTGTTAGTTGCACCTTGCCGTTGATGTTACTGATCTCATGTTGCCCCCCGATACCCTCTACGGAAATCAATCCTCGGTTAACGGCCTTCAACGTAAGGTTGAAATTACGTGGCACCTTGATGTCATAGTCAATTGCTGTATTCCAGGTTTCATTATTTACTGTCACCACATTGTCATTCTGATTTACTGACAACTTGATGTTTTGGCTGGTATTGATTCGGGTCATGCCTGCACGGCTTTCTCCGTCACCATCACGGTCATGGTCTTCATCATGATCGTGATCCCAGTCATGGTCGTCTCCACAGTCACAATTTTCATCTCCCTCCATGGGTTCCGCCTTCTTGGGCGTAATGATTACCTCTTTACCATCATGAGGCACCACATGGATGCTCCCTCGCATGATGTCCATCTTGAGCGTGCCTATCTGATTAGGGTTGTCTAAGGTCACCACCAGATCTTCCCCCAAGCTACCCTGGGCGCAAGCAACTGACCCACTTAGGAGCAGTGCCAGGCTGGCCAAGGCGAATAGTTTCTGAAAGGTATATTGATGCTTTTTCATTGCGTTTATTGTTTGCGAATGTATGTGTTCCCATTAAAGTTGTTGAAGGTGATGGTAGGCCCACCACGCCCAACCTGAATGCTCGTAAGGGCCTCCAAGCGGTAGGTCGTTTCCTTCCCACGTTCCTCATTTTTCACCATTTTGGTTGGTAGTACCTCATAGTCGAAGTCAGTATAGAATTTGCCGTTGAATGACTCAAAGGTCATGGCTGCAGCCAGCGAGGCAGGGTAAGTAACATTGATGGTGCCGTTGATGGTATGAAAATCAACCTCCTCTTTTGGTACCGAGGTGTACACGGCGTCTATATCTCCGTTGATGGTGTGGGCCTTTCCTCCCGTACCCCCTACGCCTTCCAAGGTCACATTACCGTTGATATTTGTGGCATCCACATTGGCCTGAATGCCCTTCACGTGCACATCGCCCAGTTGAATGGTACCAACATTAACCGGAAGGTTGCGCGGCACCTTCAGCGTAAAGTCATACTGATATGTATAGTCTGGGTGTTCTCCGTTCTCCCACTGATAGCCACTCTCTGGCCGACGCGGGTTGAAGTTGAGCCAGGAAGCATCCAAATAGAGTACGATGTCTCTCCCTTCTGTATACTCCCCCAATGAAATGCTCTCTCGGGCGCCTTTATCTGCTCTTACTTGCACTACCAATTGAACGTCTGTGCCGTTGTAGCCTTCCACCTCTACTGCCCCATTGATGTTGCGCAAATACAGCGTCGCATCGGGCTTGGGCGTATAGGTCCTACTAATCGTTTCGCTGGACATTTGAGCCAGCACTAGCTGAGGTGCCAGGCATAGGCCGATGCCCAGTACCCCCAGTGTTGCAAATTTTAATTTCATCCTATATTAGTTTTGAGATTGTTTCTTGTACTACTTCTTGCACCGTGGTGTCGAGGGCGGGGTTCTCCAGCAGTTCCTCAAAGGCAGAGACCGACTGCGTATCGCCGAGTTTTAGCATTACCTCCGCCAGGGCTATTTGTACCAGAGGGGAGTCTTGCTTCGCAATAGACTCAATGAGGCCCATGCGCGCTACGGGATTTTCGGAGTACTGGGCTAGAGCCTCTACGGCCACCAACCGCACATTTACGTTGGCATCTGTATGCAAGGTCTGCACCAGAGCCTCTATCACCTTCTCGTCGGCAGTAGGCAGCGACTGCGTCATGCTCACCGCCCGCATACGGTCCTGCGCCCGGGGTTGCTCTAGCAGGGTAAGCATCATCATCTGTCGCATGTCCTGCACCTCCTGGGTCAAGGCCACCATCTCCTCACTCTCGCCCGAGGGCCCCAGTACCCTACCCAAACCAAAGCCGATGATCAGCAGGAGGGCACCCACTGCCCAGCGTGGTACTACCCATGTACCGAGCAAACTCTGCAGCTGTTCCATCAGTGGCTTCCTCTTCAGCTCCTTGGCGGCATATTGGGCCAGCATGGCATCAAACCCTGCGTCCATTTCTGTAGATGGTTCCGGCAAGGGCTCAGCCTGGGTCAGCAGATCCCAGGTGGATTTTATCTCCTCCCAAGCAGCCGCTACTTCTGGCTCCTTTTCAATCCGTTGCCCAATGGCCTCCATTTCTTCTGCTGATAAATTACCCGACAGGTAATCCATCCAAATTTCTTCTGTGATCGGTTTCATATTCCGTTCATTCATTTTCCAGGGCCACAAAGGCCGCTTTCAAGTCTTTCAGTGCACGGTGGATTTTCACCTTTACGGCACCCTCCGTACTCTTCACCATCTTGGCTATTTCATGATATTTCAACCCTTGGTACCTACTTAGCACCAGTAGCTCCTTTTTATCCTCGGGCAGGCTATCCAGGGCCTGCCGTACCCGAGCTACTTCCTCCTGCTGGGTCAGTTCCATCTCGCGGTTAGGGCTTGTTTCCAACCGGGCCTCCCATGGCTCCAGCGTTTCCGCATAGTGCATCCGACTCCCCTTCTTTAGGGCATCTATGCGCACGTTGCGGGCCATGTGGTACATCCAAGTCGTAAATTTGCCGTCTCCCTTAAAGGTGTGGCGGTACTTCAGGATCCGGTAGAATACCGTCTGTACCAGATCCTCGCTGTGTGCCGCATCATGGGTAAGGTGATAGAAGTAACCAAACAGTGCCCGCGAGTACCGTTTGTACAGCAAGCTTAGCTTGTCTAGCTGCCCCTCCTTCACCTGGGTCATGAGTACGTTGTCTTCCAGAGCCTCCAAAAAGTGTTGTTGGTTTGTTGCGGTGCCTGCACCCGTTTAGTGCGCAAGCACGAAGAGAAACCGGGCTGATTGGCAAACGTTACACCCGGTGGCGAAAATATCTTCACCATTTTAAAAATAGAGAAATCTTGGGCCTTGGGCAGGGCTACACCATACCTTAATCAAATAAGCACTTAGAAGGTCAGGAGCCAATCACGTTTTCTTGAGAATAAATTGTTTTTCAGCTATTATTTATTGTTTTTCAATAATTAAACGCTGTTATTCATTTAAACACGAAGACATATGTCTCAAGAAATTTCAAATGCCTTCCTACAGGTTCTGGCTTTTGCCTTCATTCCGGTATTGATTTTCCTAATCAGGTTCCGCACCCTGAAGGGTGTACTCCCCTTTCACGGTATCCAGGTGGCGCCTTGGCGGGCCTTAGGTCTGGGTGCCCTGTTTGGTGTAATCAATGCAGGATTGTTACTAGCTATTTTCCTGGTTCCCGAAGAATTACGCAGGGTACTACTCAGTCCTGGCACCATGACGGGTAAGTTTAGGGCCATGGGATGGAGCGGGGCATCACTCATGTTATTGGTAGTAGATGCTATGGTCAAAACGGCCCTCTCGGAAGAAATCCTATTCCGGGGTTTTGTGGCCAAACGCATGATAGCGGTATGGGGTATGCGCAGGGGAAACATTGCCCAAGCGATTCTTTTTGGTGCCGTTCATACCCTGATCTTCTTGCCCATTACCCAAAGCCCAAGCTTCCTGATCATGATATTCCTGGCACCCGCTTTAGTAGCTTATGGCATTGTAATCATCAATGAACGGCATGCCAAAGGAAGTATTTTCCCAGGATGGTTGGCCCACGGTTTGGGCAATGTATTGGCCTACTCGGTAGTTGCCTTTGTGATATAGTCGGCTAAGGAGTTTCCCAATATTGCTCAGCAAGCACTTCGCCGTTCTCGGCCATTACTCGTATCCAATAGCGGCCTGGCTCTACGTGAACTGCTTTTGGAATGCCCCAGTATTGGGCCCGGGGAATGGCCTCTGTGCGCACCGCTTCCCATTCTTCTGGCACAAAAAGCTGGGTAATGACGGGAGATGCCGGGATCTCCAGCTCAAGCAATGGTAGAGGCTCTGGCAGGGTCCAATTCCGGGTATTGACCAGCCATACATCGGTATCAAGGAGATAGGGTGTGTTGGGCAGTTTAGGCTCTGGCAGCATCGTTAGCCAATGACCAGCTTCCATTACCATGGGGTTAAATTTTTGCAGATCCGTTTGATCGATCGTGAAAGGATCTATACCGGTTAGTCTCTGGAAGTGCCCGGCCATCATCAGTTCCCGGCCTGTTTCACTACCCTCATGAATGTGGCCGTACCCAGCTAGCACCAGCACTTTTCCCTTGGGAAACCTACGCAAAGTCTCATCGATCAAGTTCCGAGCTTGCACTTCCTCCCGGTTGCCTTCTCCGGTACGCTCATAAGCCACCAGGCGCATACCCAGCCTACTGGCAACCCGGATGAGGTGGGCCATTTCAGGCTCGCGGGTATAATAGCCTGAGGACTGAATGGCGAAACCGCGCTTATTGATCTCCTTCGCATCGTGTACACCCAGACCCTCTAAAGCAAGCGTTTGGAAGCCGGCCTCGTGAAAAGCGGGTAAAAGCTGGGTAAGCAAACTCCGATGATGTGGATCTACATGAGACTCGTTAAACATAACCACCTGATGCTGGGTGGCTTCGGTCACTAGAGCCTTCCACGCCTCCAAGTCATGCAGGCCGCCTTCCTCCCAACCGACCAAAGGCCCCTGCACCCGCTGAGGTACTCGCTGTGCGTAAAGCGCCCGCACCGAATCGTAGCCGGGTACTCCACTTATGTGAGCGGAATAAGTGAGGTAATTCTGCCAATATTGAGTAAGTCTGGGCGAAGTAGCCGGATACTCACTGGCTACGCTTTCTAAGGCTAACCAAGCATCCAGGTACCGGCTTTCGTCAGCGTAAGCCTCCTCGGCCAGGCGCAGCGGAGGAATACGAGACTGCGGGATGGAATCAAGGTTCCAGATGAGTTCCGGGAAAATATCGCCTTGAAATTCCCGCAACAAGTTGTCAAACCCTGAGGGGATATTCGCATGAACCATCCAGAGTAGCGTGAAGTCGGCGAAAGCATGTACACGATACAACGTATGCCGCGAACTATCTATGCCCTCATAAGCCTCGGGCCCAGTGGCAAGGAGAGGCTGTAGCCAGGAAGGCCTCTCTTCTATGGCCACCCAACCGGCAGGTAGTTGTAGCAGGTAGCCAGAATAATAGGGTTCTACTTCAGTAGCAAAGGTGGTAACCACCAACCTGCGTTTAAGCAAAGGCCGAAAGTCTGGATGTACCCACGGGGTTGTTTTTCGAAGGCGAGCAACGGTGGTTTTGAAGGCAAAATCGCCGGGAAAAATGCCTGAAAGACCCAAGGTAGGGTTAAAGTACTCGGTCTGGAACCCCTCTTGAATCTGATTGGTTCGGGAGGCGGGCACCCTCACGCAGGCACTAAGGATCAGGCAAAGTAGAAACCAGGCGGCGAGATTGCGGCTCAAAATCCGATCTTCTTACCCTTCCAGCCGTTCTTTTCTAGCTCTTCGGCCGATTTGAGCACTTTCTTTTTGAGGGTGTCCTGATACTCCGCCATCTTTTTGCCCACCTCGGCGTCGAAAGCTCCCACAATACGGGCGGCCAACAATCCGGCATTTTTGGCTCCGTTGAGGGCCACAGTGGCCACAGGAATACCACCCGGCATTTGTAAAATAGAGAGGATGGAATCCCAACCGTCGATAGAGTTGCGCGACTTCACTGGCACACCGATTACGGGTAGGGTAGTCATACTGGCTACCATGCCAGGCAAGTGGGCAGCGCCTCCAGCGCCGGCTATGATGGCCTTGAGCCCACGTTCGGCGGCCTTCTCCGCATACTCTACCATGCGCTCAGGCGTACGGTGTGCCGATACGATGGTCACCTCAATTTCGATGCCTAGTTCTTCCAGAATTTCGGCGGCCTCCGCCATAACGGGCAAATCACTTTGGCTGCCCATGATGATGCCTACTTGGGGGGTACTCATGCTTTTACTTTTAGGGTGTCTTTTACAAATCGGGCCTTCTTGGTGAGGCCCTCATAGGTACTATCGGTAATGGTGACATGGCCCATCTTACGAAAGGGCTTGGTCAGTTTCTTGCCGTACAAATGCACGTGTACTCCGTCTACCGCCAGTACTTCGTCCATGCCCTCGTACAAGGCCGGACCAGAAAAGCCGGCTTCACCCAGCACATTGACCATAGCGGAGAGTGCATCGCCAGCCGTGCTACCCAAGGGCCAGTTGAGTATCGCCCGGATGTGCTGCTCAAACTGACTGGTGTCGTTGCCCTCAATGGTCTGGTGCCCGCTATTGTGAGTACGCGGTGCTACCTCATTCACTAGCACCTTGCCGTCCTTGGTCACAAACATTTCCACCGCTAGCAAACCTACTAGGTCCAATTTCTCAATTACGTCGCAGGCAATCCGCTCGGCTTCGTTGGCTACCTCTACCGAGATACGTGCCGGGGAGAATAGAAACTCTACCAAGTTGGCGGTGGGGTGAAACACCATCTCCACCACGGGGAAGGTGCGGATCTCACCCCGCGCATTACGCGCTACTACTACCGAAATCTCAGTTTCGAAGTCTACCAGATCCTCCAGCAAACCGGGGGCATCAAAGGCATCTTTCAAATCCCCCGCTGAGCGGAGTAATTGCACCCCCCGACCGTCATAACCACCGCGCCCCAACTTGTTCACGGCCGGTAGTCGGTTCGCATGTTGAGCCACCTCAGCGGCATTCTCGGTCAGAATAAAGTCAGCTGTAGGAATGCCTTCTCGCAAATAGAACTGCTTCTGCTCCCGCTTATCCTGTATCAACCGGATCACCTCCGGTTGAGGGTATACGGTAACTCCCTCTTGCTGCAAGGCTTCCAGTGCTTCCGTGTTTACCTTCTCTATTTCAATGGTAATCAGGCTTTTGTCTTTTCCCCACCGGTACACGGTATCATAGTCCAACAGATCACCCACCACGAAGTCGGTGGCCAGATGCTTACAAGGTGCATTGGCATCAGGGTCTAACACGTGGATGTCCAGATTGAAATCAATAGCTGACTGGATCATCATGCGGCCCAGTTGGCCACCACCCAGCACACCCAGCTTAAAGTCTTGAGCAAATGCGTTCACGTAATGAATTTTGAATGTTGAATGCCAAATGTTGAATGACCGAAGTGCATTCAACATTCAACACCCAAAATGTAACATTGAAATTTAGAATCCGCTTACGCCGTTCACCGTGGTGTACTTCAAGTTCACCTTGGCGCCAGGGTTCATGTATTTGAAAGCCGCGTGGGCCATCAGGGCAGATTCATGGAAGCCGCTTAGGATCAATTTGAGCTTACCGGGATAGGTATTGATATCCCCAATGGCAAAGATACCCTCGGTAGAGGTCTGGAATTTCTCCGTATCCACTTCTACCTGGTTCTTCTCAATGCCCAAATTCCACTCACCGATAGGGCCCAGCTTGGGGCTCAGGCCAAACAAGGGAATAAAGTCATCCACCTCAATGGTTTTCACCTCTTTCGCCTTATTGGTTACCTCCATACTGGCTAGCTGACCATCCCCGTTCAGGGCGGTTACATTGGTGCTTAGCAGCAGATTGATTTTACCCTCTTGGGCTAGTTGCTCTACCTTGGCAGCCGAATCCGGTGCGCCACGGAAACCATTATTCCGGTGCACTAAGGTCAATTCCTCGGCCACGTCGGCCAGATACATGCACCAGTCCAAGGCGGAATCGCCACCACCGGCAATCACCACTTTTCTACCGCGAAATTTCTCCGGATCCTTCACCATATACTGTATTCCCTTACCGCCTTCGTAGTCCGCCAAGTTTTCCAAAGGCGGTTTGCGAGGCTCAAAGCTCCCCAGCCCACCAGCAATACATACTGCCTTGGCATGAATCTGGGTGCCTTCGTTGGTGCCCACCACAAAACTACCGTCCTCTAGCTTTTCCACAGTTTCTACCCGCTCACCTAGTGAGTAGGTAGGATGGAAAGGCTCTATCTGCTTTTCCAGGTTGTCAATAAGGTCCTGGGCTAGTACATCAGGAAAACCAGGAATATCATAAATCGGCTTACGCGGGTAAATTTCTGAGAGCTGACCGCCAATTTGCGGCAGGGCGTCAACCACGTGACAGCGCATCTTGAGCAAACCCGCTTCAAATACGGCAAACAGGCCTACAGGCCCGGCCCCTACGATGACAATGTCGGTTGTGATAGGTGCTGACATATCCTTTCTTATTTCTTGTTTTGCTACCTAACCCCATAGGCCCAAAAGGGTTGGGGTGAGTTGAGGGGCAAAAGTACCATACGTGGCTTGATTTTCCTCGCTTTGGGCTGATTTGCCCGTGTACTGCGTCGGACGAAGGGGCGAAAAGTCTATATTTACCTAAATCGTTAGTTTATATGCTCGCTCGACTCCTTTTTTTAACTGCATTCTTAGCTGGAAGCCATTGCCTCTGGGCACAAGAGGATGACCCTCAATCATTGGACGAGTTGGTCAATGCTGCCCGGGATCAGTACCTGAACGGATTTCCTGATGTTGCACTACCCATCCTCAACGAAGCGGTGAGCCGCTACCCGGAAGAGACGGATGGCTACTTCTGGCGGGCTTCTATTCTGCAAGAGCAGGAGGAGTTTACCCGGGCACTCACTGACTACCTGGTGGTCATTGAGCTAGACTCCATGAACAGACAGGGTTGGTTTGGTTTCGGTCGCATGCTGTGGGAGCTGGAACGGTACGAGGAGTCGGTGGCAGCCTTCACCAAGCTACTCGGTTTCCCAAAGGGGGAGACCAACGAGATTATGTTCCGGACGGAAGCTGGACAACCGGGTGTATCGGACATTTTTACTTTCCAGGGTATTCAGTCAGATGTTTATTACTACCGAGGTCTGGGCCAGTGGGAACTGGACCACCGACCTGAAGCCATCGAAGACCTGGAGAAGGCCGTGGAGCAGAACCCCGAAATGGCCGACTACCATTACCAACTGGGTACCATGTACGAGGCCGAGGGAAATGCCAACGATGCGGCCAAGTCCTATTTCCACTGCCTGGAGCAGCAAGACTACCACGTGGGAGCCTTACAAAGCATGCTGGCGCTGCAAGAGCGAGTGCCGGCAGTGGAGCAATATTTTGCTGAACTCAACCAAGGAGAATCATCCTCCCCCATCACCCTGGTGTACGAAGGCTTGAACCTCTACAGCCAGGGAGCCTACGCCCAATCCGTGGCCAAATACTCCGAGGCTATCGAACTCCTGCCTGGTTTTCCAGTATTCCATGTGAATCGAGGCATGGCCTACGCGAAGTTGCAAAACTGGCGGGCAGCCGAATCCGATTTTCTCAATGCCATTCGCAATTCCCCCGATTATGCTAAAGCCTATTCGCAGTTGGGCACGGCATACTACAAACAGCGGCAATGGGACAAAGCTCTTAGTCAATACAACAATGCCCTACGCCTTAATCCTTATCAGGCAGGCATTTACTACAATCGCGCCCTTACACATTACTACCTTCGCCACAAGGAGGAAGCCTGCCAAGACCTGAAAAAGGCTATCGAACTGGGTCAGTCTGTCTCGGCAAAGGTCCAGCATAGCCTATGCGGATATGATTGATGGAGAGTATGGCGAATTAGTATGAATAATGGGTTGTTAGCGGGACTTTTAGCTGCTTGCGTATCCCCTTTAGAAACCCTTCATTCTTCCCTATCTCGTATATTGCGATAGAATTAACTACGTAATATGTATTCCCTCCCTCAACGGCTACTTTTCCTTCTCCTCTCCTTGCTATCGGTAAGTGCTTTCGCCCAAATAGAAGGCGACTACGCTACGGCGGATTCTAAGGCTTTTTTTGGTGCCGATACGCGGGCTTGGTTCCGCCGCTCCCATCCTGAAACCCAGCGCATCTGGCAGTTGGGCCTGGACTTCAAGGCGGCCACCGACGTGCCCGTGAAGGTGAACGTGATGTACTACCCCTTCTCCCACACCACCTATCCGGCGCGGGCCGCCAAGTGGGAAGACGAAGGCCAGCCCTGGGTAGAATTCACCGTGCGGGATCGCCCCTACTCTCGGGACTACGACTGGAGCCAGGACGTGATGATCCTGAAGCCCGATGCATTGGAGGATGTCCTGCCCGATTCTATCACCGATCAGGTGTTGGAAGAGGTTATCCAACCCCTGATTTCTGGGCAGGAGGTCTACTTGTTTTGGGAAGGTGAAAACCGCAATCTAGCCAACGAAACTCGATCGGACAGTACCGAGGTGCGTACCGCCATCCGGTGGGGGATGGAGTGCTTCAACTATTACTTAGCCAACGGCAAGCTGCCCGATGTACCCCAACCTAGCTCGGCACAAGCCGTATTCGTTGCTAACCCCAACCAAACCTACGGCCACGATCCGGTCAATCTGCTATTACCTAGCGACTACCCGGAGGTCATCATTCAGGATTCGGTGCCCTACCGGTTGGCCTGGAAGAGCCAGCTGGCCCTAGGCGAGTCGGGCGCAGTAGCCGATTCCATCGCTTTTGAGTTGGAAGGCATTTCCAATCAGGCTACGCTCTCTCTTAGCACTCCATTGGGTAGCTACCCTGTAACTCGCCGAGGCGGCAATTCCTTTGGGGCGTCCCTGCCACCCCAGCCCGAGGGCGAAAGTCAAGCGGAGGTACTCTACCGCCCGGATGCGGATACCGATCCTATTGTGATGGGCCTGCTCAATGTGCTCGCCTATGCCCAAGAGTCGCGCACCGTGCACGTGATTCCCGTGAGCCAGGAGCGTCCCGATGGTGCCTCGTTGCAAGCCAAGCTAAACGAAATTTACGGCCCGGCCGTCACCGACTGGACGGTACAAGTAGAGCCCGTTTGGAACAACATTGCCTGGGACAAAGACGAACGCGGCGTCAACCTGGAAGAAAGCGGCTTGCTCACTGCCTATCCGCCGGAGCTGAAAAATCTAATCAATCGGTACAGCTGGCAGTTTAGCTACAATCCCAATCACTACTACCTCTTCCTGGTCAACCTGGCCAGCACGGAGGGCAACGTATCGGGCTACATGCCGCGCAAGCGCAACAAGGGCTTTGTGTTCACCAACGTCACGGGGCAGAATACCGAAAGCTTCCAACACACCGCCGCCCACGAGCTGGGCCACGGGGCCTTCCGGTTCGACCACTGGTGGCCCGAAACGGGCCTGCCCCAAGGCACTACCGACAACCTAATGGACTACGGCGGTGGCACCGCCCTCGCCAAACGCCAGTGGGAGTATATCCGAAATCCGCAAGAGGTCAATACCTTGGGTGAGGAAGACGAGGATGCTGCATCTGGGGTATTTGTGTATACGGATGAGGTGGACGAAGCTGCCCTGGCAGATTGCTACTACATGGTCAAGCCTTCGGGCGGTATTTTGGGCTTGCCCATAGCAGAGGCCCCGGTGTTGCGTACACAGGCCAATGTAAGCTACGTCACCACTCGTTTCCAGCTAGGCGATGGGCCCGAGTACCACTATGATGGTGTCCTGGATGCTTACATCACCATGGAGGGTGCTGCCTATACCGAAACCTGCGCCACTCCTTCGGCACCAGCCGAAGTTTTCGCGGTGGTATGGCACTCCACTTGTGTGCGGCAGCTCAACGTATACAACTATACCCCTACGGCGGGTGACTTTCCGGGACCGGAAGCCCTCACACTGGAACGTTCCGGTAGCTACCGTGTCACCAACTCTTGTGCCCCCAGCGGTTCCGTAAGCCGACAGATTTTTACCCGCTACCAGAACCAAGTAGGGTCTCCACAACAAGCCACGGCTCTGTATACACTGGCCGGGGAGTACCAGAGCCTCTACAATGTTTTGGCGATTGGCGATTGGGAGGCTACCGGAGTAGACCCCGCAGCGTTTTTCCTCACGCACGCGGGCCCCTATGCCGATAGCGAGCTGCCGCCTTGGAAGGACAATATGGCCGGCTACACCAGCAAGGTAACCAACAGTGTAGCCTATTTCGAGGGGCTTTCTGCAAGCGCCCTGGAACAGCTTGGGCAAGACGCCCTGGTGCGGTGGGTATCCGAATGGCCAGAGGCTCACCTCCGCGCCCTTTCCGTAGCGGCCCGCGCGCATGCCATTACCGGGCTCGCCTCCGAGCGTATGAAGGGACACATTCTCGGGGGGCTGTTCAACAAGAAAACGGCCGAAGATGCCCTGTTGGCCCTTATTCAGCCAGACAACATCCCTACGGAGGATAAACAAGAGCTGGTCGACTTGCTGGTGGCGAAAGACATCTTGGCGACACTGGACGATGAATACAAGGACGGAGGTACGGCGCTAACGGATAGCAACTACCCCATTTGGGCCAATTACTGCTTGCAGTTAGTCACCGGGGCGTATCCTCCCCCTAGCGAAGAGCCTTTGGAGCTGTTCAGCCATGTGCTCGAGAAAGAAGCCATCTTTCACTGGGGATCGGAAACCACCTTTGAGTACCTCAATACGGGCGGGGCCATTCCTCTGTCCCTTCCAGGCACCTATTCGTGTCCTACCCTGTTCTCGGCCCAGTTACAAAACACCACCGTAACCCTGCAGGTCACCGAGCCTTCGGGCCTATCTTCTTGGGTGAATAGCGCCGAAAACCCACCGGGCTGCACATACGGAGAAGCCGAAGAGTTCACTTTCCAGTACAACGAATACATCATGGCCTTGGCCGTCAAAAACGGCAAGGCGGCCCAAGCCATGGGGCTGTTTAGGGGAACCGGACCCGGAGAAAACGTCCAGTTTATGCCCGCCATTTACCTGTTCCACCTCGCCAACCTGCAGGAAGATTACGATCAGCAAAAACGAGATCAGGTAACGCTGGACGTGATTATAGTAGCCATAAGCCTGGCTACGCTCCCGGTCAGCGGGCCCGTAGGTACCGCTATCGGGGTCATCGATGCCACCGCGGCCATTGCCGATATGGCTATCAACTTAGGGGAAGACGCTATTCTGGCGGAGTTCCCCGAGAATGGCGCCGACTTCGTGCGCAACTTCCGCACCGTAACGGCGGTGGTAGGCATCGGGGCGTTGGCATATGGGGTAGGTACCTCCCGACTTGTCACCAACCTGAAGGGCTCCCTGGACGACATGGTGAAGTTTTGGGAGCTCAACAAAGGCCGCCTCAAAGCTGCCCTGACTGCTGAGCAATTTGCCAAAATGCAGGAGACCATAACCGCCGTGCGGCAGCTAGCCAGTCAGGCAGCCCAGCAGGCCATCACCCAGCTCGGTGAGGTCATCAAGCGAGGATTCGATGAGTCACTGGCGCTCATACAGGAGGGCAACCTGGCCTACTCCAATGCCCCCGCCGCCCTGATCAACCATGGGCTCTGGT
>DMST01000335.1:0-576 GCA_003454975.1 Cytophagales bacterium
CCGGATGTTGAGAAAGCTCTGTACGGTGCGGCTGTCCGGGGTGGGGGCCTCCAGGATATACTCGGGCTTATCTGCGGTAGGGCCACCGCCCTCGTTCAGGATGAGCCAGGTGTTGGCAAGCTTCACAAAGGAGGGGTGCCCCTCGTGCAGCACCTTGCCGCCAAAGATGTGGGCGTAATACTTGGCTGAAGCCACGGCGTCGGAAACAGTCAAAAATTGGGTAATGACAAAGCCCTCCTGGGGTGCGGGAAATTCGGATAGGTCCATAGTAGGTACCGGTTTTGCGATTGGGTGGATGGTTACCAATAAGCTACCGCTTTTCTGAGGCAAGAGCAAAATCAGTGCTGCTGCCTGCTTTTGGGAGACTACAATAGAAAACAGCTCCTGTTTGCCCAAGGGGCCTACAGGAGCTGTAGTAAGCGTACCTATCCCAAAGGGTTATTCAACCACTAGCTGAAGGGTTCGTGTATTCTCTCCTAGTTGCACCTGCAGTAGGTACAAGCCGCTTTTTATGCCGGATAGGCCAAGCTCAAGCTGCTGATGGCCAGTATCCACAGAACCCTGCCATAGGCTTTT
>DMST01000335.1:604-1624 GCA_003454975.1 Cytophagales bacterium
ATAGGCTTTTAACCTTTCTCCCTGTAGGGTCGTACAAATCCACCATCAGATAGGCCCGGTCTATTGCCTCAATATTCAGGATGGCTACTCCCTGCGGGGCAGGGTTGGGGTATATGCTGGCATCTATCCGCTGGGGAATGATGAATTCTTCGCCCGACGCAGAGGGGGAGTTGGGTGCCGACCGATCCAATACGGGACCAATATCATCGATAGGGCCAATCTTGATGCCCCCAACGGTAGTAAAGTATCGGTTGCTTGAGTAGCTGGTCCAGCCCTTATCCTGAGCACAGTAGGACCGAATTCTATAGACATAGGTCTGGCCCGGTGAAAGCCCCGTTAGGGTGGTGCTAGACCCGGATACTGTTTTGTATGACCAGGTTTTGGCGGTGGAAGGCTTATAGGCAATGTGGTAACTGGTAGCCCCGCTTACTGCTTTCCAATTCACCGTAGCATAGTTATAGCCTACAGAAGCACTCATACTCCCTGGGCTCTGACAGGCAGCTTGGGTAGTAAAGTAAGCATTGCTGGAGTAGGAGGTCCAGCCGCCTTGGGTAGAGCAATAGGCCTGCACCACAAATACATACTGGGTGCCCGCGTTTAGCCCCGTCAGCGAGGTGTAGTTATTGCTGGTAGTCACCAGTTGCCATCCGTCCACGGCCGCGCTGGGTTTGTAAGCTACCTGGTACTGCGAGGCACCGCCTACGGGACTCCAGGAAACAGAAGCCGATGAGCTGGTGATGGAATAGCTGTAGAGGTTGCTGGGAGGCAAACAACCCGTGGTGGTGAAGTATGCATTCTCCGAAAAGGAGGACCACTCATCCAGCGCGGTACAGTAGGTTTTTACGAGAAATACGTACTCAGTTTGGGCTTCTAGACCCGTTAAGGTAAGGTTGGTAGCACTGGTAGTCACATACTGCCACCCGCTGACCGCGGCACTGGGTTTATAGGCTACTTGGTATAGCGAAGCTCCCGATATGGCCGGCCAGGTGACTTGGGCAGAGCTAGCTGTGACGCTACTGG
>DMST01000335.1:1661-7212 GCA_003454975.1 Cytophagales bacterium
GGTGGGGCTGCTGGGGGGATCACAAGATAAGCCCCGCGCCAATTCCCGAAATTTGTACCAAGCCTCTCTCCGGTCATAATCATCGTTCTGATAGAACTCCTTGGTGACCAGCCCGTGGTTCCCTTCAGTAGGTGCAGGCGTGGTATCATCCATAAAGTTGCAATGGGTACCCTGCAGGTCGTCATCGAAGTTGTGAAGCATGTGCATGGTAGAAAACTCGATGTAAGATCGACTTCGCAACCAGTTGATGGCCCCTTCCAAAGCATTGGTCTGATCTCCCTCACTATAATTTGACCACCCAAACTCCGTAATCCAAAGGGGAATGTGGGGTACCAGGCTATGCACATTTTCTACCTGGGGCTTGTTAACGTCATATCCGCCATAGGGGTGTAGCGATATGGCGTCGGGCTGGTAGCCTTGGAGAGCGGTCATTACATTCTTGACAAAGGACGCCGTGTGCGGTGAGCCAGGGCCACCCGGGGGTACACTCTCCGCTCCTAGTATGGTGCCAAAGGAGACCTTGTCTTGAAAATTGACTGCTTTGATGGCTTCCGAAAAATTCTGGAACCAGAAGGCGAATTCTTCACCATTGGCCATGATGGAGTGATGTTGGGGCTCATTCCAAAACTCCCAATGGTTGATGAAGGGATATCGCTGTGCCATGTTTTGCGCGGTAGCGCGCATGGCGTTCACCTTGCTACGGTTGAGCTGTTTTCCAGGGTTCCATTCCTGCCCATCGATGGTGGCCCAATTGGGGGCAGTATAGAACAATCCAATCACCCGGATGCCTGCGTCGTGGAAACGCGTAAGTAGCTCATCATAATATGCATAATTGCGGCTGCCCTGGCTAGACTCAATAGTTTTCCAGTCTAAGCCAATCCGGATGGTATTGGCGCCCAAATCATGATACTCATCAATGAAGCGCTGAATACGATCTCCCACCGTGCCGCAATTGTAGGTCCACCAGAAGTGACCGTTGAAGCCAAACGGGCTGTTCGTAATGGCCCGCATGGAACGCCCCTGCACCGGCATGGTGGTTTGGTCTACTACCGTGGACCCATTGTCCGCCGTGAAGGTCAGGTTGTGGAGCCCTTGCTGTACTTGGCTGGCGGGGATGGTGTAAATCCACGTATGGGTCTCTCCAGGGTAATAATCATCGTTATGCACGTATCCGCTTTCCTGTACCGCGAGGGGAGAGCCTTCCCGGTCTACCTGCAGGGCAATGTTGCCGTACCCGGTGGTGGAAGTCACCCGCACGGTTATCTCTTGGCCGGGAGCCGGATTGGGAGGACTCAACTGAAAGAGGGCATTGTTGGCACTGGTGCTGCCCCCTACCTGCATGGTGGTTTGGCCGCGCAGTTGGGTACCGTTATCCGAAGTAAATCGTAAGGCGTAGTCCCCCGCTATCAAACCAGAAAGCGTCCAGGTCCAGGTCCAGGTTCCGTTACCGTTGTTATTTACCCCTACCCAGGTGCCATCGAGTGTATTGGGGCCTACGGCCTGTAGATCCACATACACCCACGGGGAAGAATCGGTAACCTGCACCGTTACCGTTTGTCCAGCCGTGGGGCTCGCCGGAGAATAGGCAAAACTGGCTTGGTTGCCCGGCTGTACCGTCAGGCTGGAATGCCCGCGTACGTGCTGGTAGTTGTCAGAGGTAAATTGCACGCCATAATGGCCGGCCTGCAGGCCTGAGAAAGTCCAGGTCCAGGTCCAGGTGCCGTTACCGTTGTTGTTTACGCCTACCCAGGTTCCGTCTACGGGGTTGGGGCCCGTGGCGCACACGTTCACGTAGGCCCAGGGGGAGCTATCCGTCACGCTTACCGTGACCATTTCGCCAGCGGTAGGGCTTGCGGGGTTGAAGGTAAACGAGGCACCGTTGACGCCACCCACCGACAGGCTGGTTTCTCCGCGCACCTGCTGATAGTTATCCGAAGTAAACCGCACGGCATAGTGGGCCGCTTGCAACCCGGTGAAAGTCCAGGTCCACGTCCAAGTGCCATTGCCATTGTTGTTAACCCCAACCCAGTCGCCCGTCACCGTATTGGGACCTATGGCTTGCACATTCACATAGGCCCAGGGAGAACTATCCGTTACCTGCACGGTGACGGTTTCCCCTACTACAGGGCTGGATGGGTTGAAGGAAAAAGTAGCGGCACCCTGAGCGTGTAAGGTGCCAAATAATAGGATGAAAAATAAGGACACCATAAATGGTGCCTTTCTGTAGGTTTGCTTCATTACTTTTTGTGTTAATTATTGGGTTTTATGAGATGATTTTTCTGGCTGTCATGAGCCAGGTTGGGGGGCGATATTAGGCGATTATCTGCAATGGGGATAGGTTTTGAGCACTACAAATGCTCTACCATACACGTAATTTATAGACTGGTATTGCAGGATGCAACGGGCATAATTCTTTACAGATTTATATCAATTTGCCGAATAGTAGTGGATCGTATTTTGACGAAAAAGATGTTTGGTTTTCCGTTTGTAGGTGGAGTGCCAAAGGGCCCAGTACGGATCCGAAATAGGTAGGTAGCCATAACTTGGTAGCTTGAGGCTCGATAGCATAATGGTGAGCAATTGAGAGAAGCGAATGCTGGATGGCGTAAGTAATGAAAGGGAGGAAGAGGTGGCCTTACGGAAGCCCCCTCATAGAAGCGATCAACAGTAAAAAGGCTGGTAAGTACAGCCACCTCTTGGCTCAATTGTTCAAGGGCAGTAGGTTGGTTTCTCGTCGGTTAATAAGAGTACCGGGAATGTACGGGGTTGCCTGGTCGCAAACCCTTGTTCCAGGAGTTCAGAGCGCTTGAATTTTGCCATCAAGCTTTGTTAAATACTACATTAGTTTGAACCCGGTGATAATGAGAAAGCATTCTCACCGACAAACCCGAGGCGGTGATCAATATTGAGATTTTGTTGAGAGAAGAAAGCAGAAATGCTTCCTCAAAGGCAATTGTTCAAGCCAAGTTGCATGAGCTAGGTTTTGAGATTACGGGCATCTTGAGTGCGAGTATTTCGGCAAAAATTTCCGAGGCGCACTTTGTGAAGGTATTCGGCAGGTCAGCCCAAGCAGAGGATCCTCGCCCGCTGGCAGCGTCTGATTTTGGATCGCTTGGCGGCTATGCCGGGCAAGAACTGCCTCTGCCTCCTGGGTTGGATCAATATGTAGAATCGATGACGATTCCTCCTCCTGTGACCTTATTTTAAATTAAATATTATGCCTGACAACAATGAATTATTAAAGATTGCCATCTCGTTTCGAGGTGCCAATAACGACCTGGGACTGACCAAGTTCCCCGCTCGGATGAGAGCAGATCTCATTCAGGAATTCAAACCTAACCCTCAAAAGGTATCTCAAACCATCGTCGCGCTTCAGGAAAAAGGATTTGAAATCACGGGGTCGGGAGACCTCACCATGTCTGTGAGAGGATATAAGGAAAATTTCGAACAGCATTTTGGTACCCAACTGGAACTTCGCGAATACAGTTCTGATGCGGGTTTGGTGACGGAAGATTCCTTTTATTATCCTCCCGATGAGGCGAACTGGAACGCCGATCACTTCCTAAAAGAATTTATTGATGAACCTTATATTCAATGGCCGCATATACTGATGGGCCAACGGTTTCCTTCGGTAAGGCCCTCACTTTTTCCTCCTAGGGTGGACTACCATCATCTGCGGGTACCCGGTGATGTAGTGCTCACCCTGAATGCCGCCAAGGTGCATAAAGAAGGTATCACGGGTAAGGGTGTGCGAGTGGCAATGATAGATACCGGTTTCAATTTTGATCATCCCTATTTTCAAGAGGGAGGTTTTAACGCTACATCCATCTTGGCACCTGGTGCTACTGATCCTGAATTGGATAATAATGGACACGGAACGGCAGAATCTGCTAACCTATTGGCAGTGGCCCCGGGGGTAAGCTTCATTGGTGTGAAACTCAGCAATGAAACCAATCCTCGGGCGAGTGCTTCTATTCTGGAGGGGTTTCAGGAGGCCTTGTCCCATAACCCCAAAATAATTACGGTGAGTATGGGGTATGATTTGGCATTGAAAAATGCCCAGAGGTCACACCTCACGAGTCTGCCCAATACCTACAAGGCCTTGGAAGCAGAAATCGTAAATGCGGTTTCCAAAGGAATCATTGTAATATTCGCTGCGGGCAACGGTCACGTCGCTTTTCCGGGTAGGATGCCGGAAGTCCTTTCCATCGGTGGAGCCTATGTGCAGGAGAATGGGACGGTGCGGGCGTCTGATTATGCTAGTAGTTTCCTCAGCAAAATTTATCCGGGTAGAAGGGTGCCTGATTTTTCAGGCTTGGTAGGTCTGGCTCGCAACAATGCCCAATACTTAATGCTGCCCTTGCAGCCCGGTTGTAAAATAGATAGGAATGATTCGGACGGCACCGGACAGGACGATGGTTGGGCGGTAATCAGCGGTACCTCTGCTGCTGCACCTCAAATTGCGGGTGTGTGTGCGCTTTTACTAGAAAAAGACCCGCACCTCACTTCGACAGATTTAAGGAGTATCCTGAGAAGAACAAGCTTAAACGTCACGCTGGGGGAGGGCAGTAGTGCTAGCAACGGAGGGGTAGCTATCCCAGAAACCTCTACCCTGAATGGCCCAACGGGAGCGGGACTAGTTGATGCTTATGCGGCCCTTCGGCAACTGTAGGGAGATAAGCATACCCATAGCCCTGATTTTCAGGGTTTCCATTCTTCGTAAATAGGGAACCTGGAAGTAGGAAAAAAGGACAGAGCAGGCAGATAATATCTCTGCTACTCTGTCCTTGCTTTGTGAAGGGCTTATTTAGCCCATATGTGCCCCTAAAATCGCACCATCCGACTTGTGGCGGTGCGGCCCGTGGCGGTATCGCGTAGCACCATCCAATACATGCCCGGGGTAAGTTCGGCCAGTGACAGTCGGGCCTCTCGTCCTTGTACCAGCTCCTGTTTCATGACCTGCCCAGATATCCTACCTTCGAGCTGCCTGGTTACTATTTCTCCGGTGAGGTTCCTCCCCACAAAAAATACGCGCTTTGGGCCCGCTTTTTTACGGGGCTTGAAAATCTGAATTCAAATCCTCCTTCCATTTCATGGGAACGAAAAGATCTGATTTTAATGGGCCCCTTCTAAGTTTTTAGGGCCATTTGCCCGCGCTTCCCCCTGCAATATGAAAATGAAATAGTCTCGCTTTTGTGGTTTAGAGACCCTGGTAGGCCGCTCTACTTTCGCCACTGTCAACGCCGGATAACACCCCGGCACCGACCGCAAAAGAGAACGACTATGGACACCTTCTGGTCAGATATACAACAACTACAAAAAACTACCCTGGGCAATCCTGAGGTCTGCGTTGCCATCCTGGACGGACCCGTAGACTTGGGACACCCCTGCCTACAGGGGGCTAAGCTTACCGTACTGGAGTCGGCTACCCACAACCACGGTTCGGCCGCCCAGGTCGGCACGCACGTAGCCAGCACTATGCTGGGGCAGCCCGGTACTTCGGTGGTAGGCATTGCCCCCCGTACCCGGGCCATATCCATCCCTATCTTTC
>DMST01000101.1:0-1829 GCA_003454975.1 Cytophagales bacterium
TGTAGTAGCGCAGCTCGTTGAGGGTGTGGGTGAAGGCCGCTTCGGGATTCTCAAACTTCACCCAAAGCAGGACGCAGCCCATGGCAATCCCTGAAAGCAGCGTGACCAAAATGCTACGCCGTCCGCTGCGTACCACTTGCTGTTCGGTAGCCTGTGGCCGTATGTATTCGCGGTAGATATCGATGGACCAAAGGGTAGCCAGGGAGTTGTACAAGGAGTCGACGGTGCTCATGAGCGAAGCGAACAGCGCGCAGAGGATCAAGCCCCGGATGCCTACGGGCAGATAGGTAGTCACCAAGTAAGGGAAGGCCTGATCGGGCTCGGCCAAGCCGCCTTCGCCACCCAAAATACCAAACAGCGCAATGCCTGGCACGATAATCACTACGGCCATCAACACCTTCATGAGTCCGCCCACCATGAGGCCCACCTGGGCCTCCTTGAGGCTGCGTGCCGCCAGAGAGCGCTGCACCACACTCTGGTTGGCACACCAATAGTTGATATTGAGCAGGAACATGCCCCCAATAGCCACCCACGGCAGCGTGGGATGATCGGCGGGTAGGTGCAAATGCATCAGCTGCGGCGTCTTCACGTACAGCTGATTCCACCCGCCCAGCTCCTGCACCGCCACAATGAGCACCGTGATGCCCCCGATGAGGAGGATGAAGAACTGGATGATATCGGTTTTTACTACTGCCCCCAGGCCGCCCAGGTACGTGTAGGTAGCGGAGAACATACCCAGAAAAACAATGAGCACGGTGATGCGTACCATCCGCTGGTCGCTGATCCAGAGGAGGTAGTCTTCAAACACCAAGTCAGCCGCGTAGGCACCCCAGAACAGGGCGGCACCCAAGCCCACGGAGGACAGTAGCACAAGATTGGCAACGGAGTAAGCCAAAGCCACGCCTTTGCCCATGCGGGTTTTGATGAACTGGGTGATGGTGATCACCTTCTCCTTGAGGTAAAGCGGTACAAAGATGAAAGCGGCCATGAGCAGCCCCTGAATGGCGTTGATCTCCAGGTTGGCTTGTGCCAAGCCGAACAGGTAGGCCGAGCCCATCATGCCCAGGAACTGGTAGCCTTGTACGTTGGTAGCGATGGTAGACAGCGCAATGGAGGGCCAGCGCAGGTTGCGGCTACTCATAAAGTACTGCTCGATGGTGGCCTCCCCTCCTACCCGGCCGCGCAGAGCCACGAACATGATAAGGGCGAAGTAAAAAACGACGATGATAAGGTCGATGCTCATGGGGATTGATTCGATTGGTTCGAATGTAGATTGATTCGAATGGTGGTGTGGTGGTCAGGATAGGTGATTGTTTCGCAATTTCATCTTATGTCTTGGCTCTTGACTCTTGTGTCTAAAAGAATCTAACGTCTTTCTCCAGCCCCCAGCGGCGTCATCGGCACCTCTTCGGGAATGCGGCCGTAGACCCTCGGTAGGCTAACGGTCTCGATCTCAGGCAGCACGTAGCGGGCAAAGAGCTTGGCTTCGTCTAAATGCGGGTAGCCGCTGAAGATGAACGAGCGAAAGCCCATAGCTTGGTAGCGACGGATCTTCGCCAGTACCTGATCGGGATTGCCCACGATGGCCGCCCCACAGCCGGACCGCGCCGCGCCAATGCCCGTCCAGAGCTGCTCCTCGGCAAAGCCGTCGTTATCGGCCCCTTCGCGCAACTCACTCTGCTTGGCAACGCCCAGGCTCTTAGCATCCTGGGCCCGGTTGCGAATCTCGTCCCCCTGCTCCACGTTAATCTGGCTCATGAGCCGGCGGCTAGCCTCGATGGCCTCGGCCTCCGTTTCGCGCACAATCACGTGCACCCGCAGACCATAGT
>DMST01000101.1:1883-7436 GCA_003454975.1 Cytophagales bacterium
GTCGATGGTGCGGCCTTCCTTGGCAGCCAGATCGGCCATGGTATGGATCTGCTTTTGCAATACATCTTCCGTGTTGGGCCAGAGCAAGTACACATCACAGTGCTCGGCACACAACTGCAAACCGGGAGGACTGTAGCCACCGAAGTAGAGCAGTGGTCCTCCGTTTTGCTGGTAGGGCTTGCCAGGATCACTCTTCAAAGTGAAGTTGTAAAACTGCCCCTGTATGCTGATCTCCTCCTGAGTCCAGGCTTGTTTCAGGATCTCAATCACCTCCCGGCTGCGCTGGTAGCGGTCCTCGCTGGGCAGCTTCTCGCCCGGCAGGTCACTGCTAATGATGTTGACCGTCAGCTTTCCCTTGGCCATATGATCGATGGTAGCCAGGGTACGGGCCAGCATGGGCGGGTGTACCTCTCCGCAGCGTACGGCAGCCAGCAGGTTCATCTGCTCTAGCTGTGGGGCAAGCCCGGCTACAAAAGGAAGGGTGTCCTGCCCCACCTGGTAGCTGCTGGGGCACAGCATATTGCGAAAGCCCAATGCGTCGGCGGTTTTGGCAATGCGGCTGGCATGCTCCCAGCTGCTGCGGTACTTAGGATCGTGTGCGCCTAAAAATTCATCGTCGCCATTACAGATGGGAGCAAACCAGCTCACTTCTGCTCCGGTCAAGGTTTTCGATTTTACGGTGTACGGTAGGTTCATGCGCGCAAATTAAAGAAACGGACTTCAAGGCAGACCTACTTACCGTAACATTGCCTAGAAATTAGTGACTTCCCCATCGTTTCATCACAATCTTCAGAACAGGTAAATTAGTCTGCGTATATTTGACTAGTCTGTTAGGTCTCAATCTATTGCCAACCATAAATTCTCTCTAAATGGCGAAGTCTAGTATCCCCACCACCGGTCCTAATTTTATTAAGACGGGTAAGAATCTCACCACCATCACCCTGGAAACCTTACTGGAGTGGCAGAAAGAGCACGGTGAGTTATACTACATCAATATGGGTCCCATGCCGGGTTTTTACGCTACAGCGGACCTGGAAATGGTGGAGGTCATCTTGCAAAAGGAGCAAAAACGATTTCGGAAATCTTCTTTGTACGACGGTCTGGCTTTGATGACTGGAAAAGGACTGGTGACTAATGAAGGAGACCATTGGCTGAAGCAACGGCGTTTGGCAGCTCCAGCGTTTCATAAAGAATACTTAGCCAATGTATTTGGCTTGATGATGGAAGAAATTAACACGACCATGGACCACATGGGCGCCAAGGTAGGTGAGGTAATTCCTTGGGAGGAAGAGGCCATCGCCGTTACCATGAACGTAGTAGTTAAGGGGCTAATTGGCTCTACCCTGCAAGGCGATACTGAGCGTTTTAGCGATGCAGCCCAACTAGGCCTTGCACACGCCATGCGCTTATGGAAGGACCCTTTCTTTAAATTTACTCAACACCTGACGGGTGCGAAGAAAAAATTTGACCGGGAAAACCAATTTCTTGGGGAGCTGATAGAGCGGTTTATTGCAGACCGCCGCAAAACAGGAAATGAAGGGAAATGGGACATCATGGCCATGTTTATGGCCGCACGGGACGAAAGCACCGGCGAAGGGATGTCAGACGAACAGCTGAAAGATGAGATAATGACCATGTTTTTGGGCGGACATGAGACTTCGTCGCATACGTTAAGCTGGGGCATGCTGCGGCTGAAGCAGAACCCCGAAGTAGTAGATAAGATGCGGGAAGAAATAAACCGGGTGGTAGGGCAAGGCCCTTTGCAGTACGAACACTTACCCAAGCTCCGCTATGTCACCATGGTAGTAAACGAAATGATGCGGATTGACTCAGCGGTGTGGACCATAGCCCGTACCAGCCTGGAGGAGATTACCTTTCCCAACGGGCAAACTTTCCCCGCTAATACTCAGTTCATGATTCCCATATACGCCATACAAAGGAACCCGAAGTACTGGGAAAACCCAGACCAGTTTGTTCCCGAACGCTTCGAAAACGGTACTCCAAAAGGCCCTGAAAAACTGAAATTCATGCCTTTTGGTGCAGGTCCGCGTATGTGCATCGGTTGGAACTTCGCCATGATGGAATTGGTATCCATCCTTACTACCCTGATCCGGCGGTTCGATATAGAAGTATTGACCGATAGCGCTAGCTACGAAGCGGCCATTACTTTGGCCCCTACCAGCCCCATTCACATTAAGGTGAAGGAACGCGAAATGGAAATAGCATGACCCGGTACGTTTGGACCCAGTATTTCGCCACCTTTATCGAAGAATGCAGATAAAAAGAAACCCTAAGCCGGGTTTAGCAGTAAAAGTTGTATATCCTCGAGGGTCAACCCCTAGCAGGGTTATCTGTATTTTTATAGTGATTTAGCTTTGATTTCTGAGCCTGATGGAGAATTTCTTCATCAGGCTTTTTTCTTACATGGCTGCGCAGCAAGGTCTTATATTTTCTCACAGGGCAGCAGGCTCATATTATTGTATTCCAGTCTAAAATTCATCGAATTTTCTTGTCCTTTAATCGAATCCTGGAGGGAGCAATTTGAGAAGTGGGGAAGCCAAAACCCTGCCCAATACCTTTCAGGGCATTTTCTTGAAAAATCAGGGATGTATCCCAGCGTATCGGTAGGTGATTCGCGTATCATTTTTTTGTATTCTTGATTAGAACCTGAGGACAAACTGACATAACTGGGGATGAAACGTACTTGTCTTTTATTATTGGGAATAGGGTCATTTTTGGGAGGACCTTATACCTACGGCCAAACGGCTACTTCTTTCCAAGTAGATTCGGATGATGCCAATGCCGTAGAATTTGTGGGAGAGTGGAAGTTTAGCACCTACGTAAATGGATTTCAAGGTGCAGGCTACTACCACGACTTAAATGAGGACCAAGGCAACAAGGAAATCATTTACCAATTGCCCATCGAACAAAGTGGTCGTTATAACCTAATGATTCACTTCACCGGTCATGATAACCGGGCCACCAACGTACCGGTAGACATTTACTATGCGGGCGGTATGGAGACCGTAGTGGTGAATCAACAAGAAATTGATGGCGCAAGCGGTATAGACCTAGGCAACTTCCTGCTGCTGAAGGGTGATGCCCCCGTTGTGGTTTTGCGCACGGAAGGCGCTGATGGCTATGTGATTTCTGATGCCATCTCCGGCGAACTATCCGAAGCCGTACCAGAAGGCGAAGTATTTCTGGCAGATAACTTCCGAGGAAAGAAAAATGGCTCTCGTCTATTGCAGGTAACTACGGATGAGGGTCCGCGACGGTCGAGTGTGGTAGAATTGGCTACCTTTCCTTACGATAACATTCATATTGCGGCCTCCCTATTAGGAGACGAAGTATACATTGTAGAGGCGCCACCCAAGCGCCAAGCAGCGCGCTTTGCAGTATACGATGTAGCCGCGGGTAGTTGGGAAGAACGAGGTACCATCACCGCCAATGGGGCTCCCTTGCGCACGGTGGTACAGGTAGCTGTAAACCCCAGCGGAGAAATGTTTGTGGCTACTAACAAAACGGAAACCATTTACCAAGTAGACATGACTACGGGTGTTGCCTCCTCTTGGGGGACCATTTCGTACAACGGAGGCACCCTCAATATCAACGGTGGTGATATGGTATTTGGCGCCGACGGTAGCTGGTACACGCAGATCAATGGCAAGGGAAACATCCGCGGTATCTACCGAATCACGGGTACCCAAGGCAACCTGACGGCAGAAAAACTCCCCCTACTCACAAGCAAAAATGGGGTAACCGGGCTAGTGATTTTGGGTAACGGCAACTTCCTCTACAGTAAGAAAAAGGATCTGCTGGTGGAGGTAAGTGGTACTTCGGGTGTTCAAGTAGGCCTGCGGAGAACCCACATGGGCGATAGTAGAGAGTATTTTGACAACGGCGATATGGCAGCCGGTATTCTGGACTTGGCCAAACCTAAGCTAGCGGATATTCCCCAAGCTGAATCAGGCACCTCCTATTGCTTAGACTTTAGCCTGTATCCTCAAGGCCACAGTGCAGAAATGACCGACGGTTTGTACCCAGGTTTGCAAGTGTCTACCTCAGGTGGTCACGGTGTAATAGCCTACGAAGGCGGTATCATATCTACCTACATTTCTACAAACAAGGAGAAAAACCCATTAGGCTGTTTGGGTATAGGACTGGTAGATGCTCGTCCGAAAGCCTACCGCGACAACAATTTCAATTTTGAGTTTACCGACAAGCCGGTTTCGGAATTCTCCCTCACTTTGGCCGACTACGGTGACTACAACCCCGGCCGAGCCAGCTGGCACTATGCCGCCCTGATAGCTTATGATGCCTACGGCAGCGAGGTAGACCGCCATGAGTTGGAATACACCACCAGCGGAAACAAAAACAAGACGAGCGCCGAATGGGGCAACATGGGTCGCCCCGGTGACTACTGCCGTGCCCAACCTGGGGAGCCCGGTAACTATTCTTTTGATGTAACAGGAGAAAATATCGTACGCATCGAGTTGAAATTTGACAACAACTCCGGTGATATCTACGGTGGCAATCGCTCTTCTGACCCCAACGTAGCCATTCCTGCTATCTGCTTCACCTTGCAAGATGATGAGGCCTGTGCTCCCGGCATTACTAAGTACCAAGCCAGCACGGCTAACAACTCTGACGGATTGAGCAAGCACGGTTCTGGCCACTCCATTTGGCTGCCCAACTTCTTCTGCCAAGGCCAAAAGGCGTTGTTGCAGTTTGATGAGTCCGGGCGCCTGACCTTTGACGAGGAGAACGGCACCGCTCACCTCACCGGCTACGCTACGGTAGGTTCCGGAGGTTGTGGTCACGAGGGCGAACTTTGGGCCGTAGATGTTTGGTTTGATCAGGCCCCTGACGGGGTGAAGCCCAAAATTGAATTGCCTGCACAATACCAAACCACGGAGGTTACCGATACTTGGGAGTATTACTACCAGCGCGAAGGCGGCACCGTTTCGCAAGTAGGCGGCACTTCCTACGCCACCATGACGCGCCGTCCGGCCAATGGTACTTACGGTTTCCAGGTAGGGCAAACGGCTAATGGCAAGAACCTCTCGTTCGGTGCCTCTGGCTGGTTCCACTGGACTAAGTACGACTCCCTGGGCGGTTCTACTACCACTGGTGTAGGTGACTTCAACATTGACTTGGATCTGATTTGTAGCGGTCAGGAAAACCAACCTGAAGACTGCTTCGGAAATACCAGCATTAGCTACCGTCAGGGACCTGACTCGAAAGGCGGCCAGATAGTAGCCGATCGTAGCGACCCTACCCGTGCCCTGGGCACGCCAGAAGGCTCTGACGCGGTGGGTTCTTTCTACTCGCTCGGTTTTGGAGGTGAGATGGTGATGAAGTTCCAGGGGCCGGTGTACAACACGGACGGTGACGACATAGCCGTGGTAGAAACTTCCTACAACGATCCTAGTTGTGGCCGCTGGCCAGAGTTTGTAGAGGTGTACGCTTCTCAAGATGGCGTAGACTGGACTTTCCTGGGTAGCAGTTGCTTGGACGGCACCTACGACTTGGGCGATTTGGCTTGGGCGG
>DMST01000101.1:7509-8325 GCA_003454975.1 Cytophagales bacterium
TAGATATCTCAGAGGCGGACGAATTCCCCGGCACGGCGGATGGCTTTGACGTAGACGGAGTAGTTTGCTTGGGCCAAGGCGAGGACGGTTCTGCCTACTACCGTGGCGGCATGCCCAACTTCGCTTCCATCTTCGGCGAGAACTCTACCTTCGTAGAGGGCAATCCTGACGGATATACGCTGGAGCCTGAGGTAGTGGCTGCGCCTAACCCCTTCATTGAGGGCACGCAGTTGCGCTTTGTTCTTGCCAAAGAGGGCTTAGTAACTGCCAAGGTACTCAACGTAATGGGCCAGGAGATCAACACCCTGCACGTAGGCATGATGGGGAAAGGCAACCACAGCATTCTGTGGGATGGGTATGGCGCCACAGGCGAGGAAGCTGCCGAAGGATTGTACATCATCCAGATTACTCAGGGCGACTTGCAGTTCAGCACCAAGGTGTATAAGCAATAATAATTTAGTGAGATTTTGCCTCTGGCAGCCCTAATATTTTATTACCATCGATACACAAATCCTGATAGTGAAAAAGCCCCTCCGTAAAACAGAGGGGCTTTTTGTTAGGGAAAAACTATCAGTCATCATCTACTCTTCGAAATTTTGAGTGTTAAACCAGATCTCAGGAAGCTTCCGTCCCTTTCTGAGCCTCTTCCTCTGGCTTTACCTCCTCGGCTTCTACCGTTTCGGACGGTGCTGATCCTCGGTAGCGACCCCAAGGGCCACCGTGCTCAGCCCACTTCTTCTTCATAGCCTCTTGTTGCTCCGGCGTCATCTTTTCCCACCGCGCCATCCAGTGTTGTTTCCATTGCTTGTGGCGGGG
>DMST01000101.1:8403-8886 GCA_003454975.1 Cytophagales bacterium
GGCACCACCACCGCGGCCCCAGCTACCAAAAAAGATGCGTGAGAGCGCCAGCAAGCCCAGGGCCTGCAGCCACGTAATCTCTGCTACACCTAGTACCGCAGGTAATACGGCATTCCACAATAGCATCACTACTACACTAAAACCCACCAGGGCTACGGCCATAAACAGGAGGAAACGAATCCCCCAAAACCACATCATTCTCTTTTTCATTTTCTTGTTGTCTAGCGTTTACATTTCATCGTACCAAGTCTGGAGCGCATCACGCAAGTAGAGCACCGCGTAGCGTTTGCGGGAAAGCAACGTATTGACGGATTCTCCGGTATCAGCGGCCAGCTCTTTGAAGCTGCGGCCTTGCAGCTCGTGCTGTTCAAATACCCACCGCTGGTGATCGGGCAGCTCAGCAAGAGCCTGCTGAAAGGCCTCCCATATACCCTCCCGAAATAGTGTATCCTCTGGCGTATCGCCTAAGTTACCGAGCCAAGG
>DMST01000101.1:8931-10630 GCA_003454975.1 Cytophagales bacterium
CGGGCTTCCTCGTCTGCTTCCAAGGATTCCGTAGCCGGGCGCGCTTCCGACTTGCGGTATCGGTCCGCAATCTTGTTGCGGCTTACCTGAAAGAGCCAAGGCAAGACCTGACGGATGGGTACCATCCGCTGAAGGGTATCCAGGAGCTGGTAGAATACATCCTGAAGCAAATCCTCAGCCTCTTCTTCGTCCGGTACTCTCCGGCGAATAAAGGCCAACAACCGCTTGCGTTCCCGCTGGAAGATCGATTTTACCTCCCCTGAAAACTCCGATGTGTTCGGCTCTGCGTTAATGGATGTCCCTTTTGATGTCTCCATGCATTAGGGTAGTCGGGTATCGATGAAAAATATTGTAAGCCCTGAGAAAAAAATTCTAATACTTCAAAACCTACCCCTCCATCATCCGGTTATTGGGTCATAAAATTAGTCGAAAGACTTCCCATATTCGTGTAGCCATTTTCCGGGTTAAACGAGTACCCCGAATACAGGGTATTTTGTCAAGCCTTCAGCTATTACTTTTGTGGCATGTCAATGAAGCTAAAAGACATTTACATCATTCCAAAGCCCTCAACCCGCTTTGAGAATAACCATGACCGGGGAGTTAATTCGGAACCGAAAAAGAAAGAACCGGTAACCAACTTGTACCATTCGGCCGTGATTATCCCACGATAAAAAAGAGGTCTGATCAACGCACCGTAAGCTAGCCATTTGGCTAGCTTTTTTTATTTCCTCAGTCCAACTAGTACTATATCCCTTGGTTTGATGTGCTTGCAATGCCCCATCACCCAACCCATGAGCCCTAATGTCTCTTTTAGTACAAGAGATGCCCGGTCCCATAACGTGTTTTTCTAACTTTCCGAAGTATGAAATGGCAAGACCTTTTTGAAGGCCATCGATGGAGGTTTCGTTTCACCCTCTTTCTACTCCTGGTAGAATACGGTTTGTCCATTCTCTTCCCGCTGTTTATTGGGTTTGCTATCGACGACGCCCTGGAGGGCAGCGCTCGTGGTACCATCGAGCTAGGGGTACTTGGGCTAGCCGAACTCATAGTGGGCATGGGCCGCCGCGTTTATGACTCCCGTCTTTACGCCAAAATCTACCTTAATATGGGAGAGAAAATTCTAACGAAGGCCTCAGGCAGTACCCCTTCGGTCAAGTCGGCTCGATTGCAAATGCTCAAGGAGTTGGTGGAGTTTATGGAAAACTCTCTGCCGGATCATATCGGTACTGTTGTAGGGCTGGTGGGGATTCTCTCTATTTTGGCAGGCCTCAACCTAAAAGTCTTCCTGGCAGCTTTGGTGTGTATGAGTATCTTCTCACTGCTATATCTCCTTACTAGCAAGCGAACGGTACAGTATAACCGGCACTACAACGATGAGCTGGAGGCCCAAGTAGACGTAATTGCCAGTGAGGACCCGGTGCAGCTGCACGAACACCTAAAAGCAGCCATGAAATGGAACATCAAATTGTCTGATTTGGAGGCGGGCAATTTTTCTTTTTCCTGGTTCATTCTTTTGGGCTTCATTCTCTTGTCCATCCTACTGCCAATTCAGGATGGAGAAAGGCAGTACGGAGCTCTTTTTGCCCTGGTAATGTATGCCCTGGATTACCTTCGGTGGGTCTTGTACCTACCCATCATTTATCAGCAATGGCTGCGGCTGTCCGAGATTCGGCAACGCCTCTCGGAGTGGTAAAAGCCC
>DMST01000101.1:10665-14062 GCA_003454975.1 Cytophagales bacterium
GGTAAAAGCCCATCTCTAATAGGAGCAATTAGGTAGCCAGATGGCTGGCCGATAATGGTGCAATTTTTAGCCACTTAACGTTGAGTACTCAACATTAACCTGATCGCCTCACTTCTCCCTTTCACCAAAGGAATAGTCTTTTTTCCCTTTCACCGTTCCTCTACAATTTTCACTTTGGCATTTACAAGCAAAGGGTTCTATGTTATGGTCTAAAAACTCGGCATAGTCCAGGGTGAGTTCTTCATTGACGTCAATATCCCGCAGGGCTACTACGTCGAGTCCTTCAAAGGCGGTATTGGCATCACAGCAATGGTTCTGCGGGATCCATTCCCGTGGATTGCCGTCCCAGATCAAATACCTATCTGGCCCCACCGGGTAGGCATAGTGCTTAAAGTTCTCTTGTTGCTCCTTTGTCCAGGTACGCTCCACATGTTGTTTACTAACCAAACGCTGAGGGCGCTCTTCCCCTCTGAACAAGGTTTCACCTTGTTGTATGGCTTCCTTAGCAAACAGGCCATACCCAGATAGGGAGCTACCTTTTACCGTATACTTCTTTTTCTTCCTTTGGTGGCGCGCAATGCCTTCATCGATGATCATTTGTAGGAACTCCGCTTGCCCCACCGTGTCAAAATTCAAGATGAAATCGGCAGCTCCTTGTAAACCTTCCTCATAGAAAACCGAACAGGTAAAGTTCATTTCTATGAAATAGATATCTCCGTTCCCGTCTACCCGGAAATCTGCCCGGGCGTAGCCCATGCCCTCTGCCGTAAGGAATATCCTCTCCGTAGCATCTTTGAGCGCCTGCCTTAAATTGGGTTCCTCCACCGGAATATAGGTACCGGCAGTGGTTGCCGAGGTTTTCAGTTCGTAGGTCTTGAAGGTGCTCCCTTTGGGAAAAACGTATTCTACGGGCAAGAAAGACGTACAGGACTTGCCATCGGGGTTACCCGCAAGTAGAACCGAATATTCTCTGCCTTCAATGTATTCCTCAATCAGTACATCAGCGTACTCTTCTATCAGTTCTGCCACCTTGCTACGTAGCGCCTTCTCATCTGCCACAAATGACCGCTCATCGATCCCTAGGCTATCCCCTGCCCTATCAGGTTTAACGAAAAGCGGAAAGCTCAGCTGACCGATCTCTGCTTCCAATTCCTCCATGGAGGAGACCAACAGGCCATGGGGTGACTTTACATCGGCGCAGTAGGCCACGTACTTCATGGTGCTTTTGGGGATGAAATAATAGGTGGCATCGGGCCCCGTGTAAGGCAATTCTAGCAGGTCCAAAGCATGCATTACATCCGTTGAAGGAATCTCCCAATCCAGATAGCCGTCGTTGAGGTTGACAAAGATGTCATACCCCGCTTTACTCAAATCCCTCAGTTGACGGTAGGTAGTCAGCTTATTGAGGAAAACGTGGTCTACCTGATCGTCGGGTCTAAACTGGCTAAGATCTCTGGGAGGATCCCAATTTTTGAAATCTACTTCGGTGGTCGAATAATCAGGCTGTAATACACAGATCTTCATAGCATGCTTTCGGTTGATCTTGAGAAAGTATCCTTTCCAAGGCTTCTTGACTCAACATACTCAGATAAAAGTAATCACGGTTGGGTGCAGAAAAATACCCGTTTTTTAAATCGGGTAAATAAGCCCTTATGTAGGTGTGAGGTTTCTAAAGGCCATGGTTGATGTGCTTTGTGTCTTCCGGTACAGAATAGACTCGGGCCAACCATCTTGTGAGCGTCACTTTCAGAACCACAAGAATTCTGAGTGGCTGGGCGATTACAGTGTATAAAATTTACCAACCGATATCAATTTCTTGATGGAAGGGGCCCGACATGGCGACCCTAAACGAAGCTCCCCTCACCCTGAACGTTTTCGGGATGAGGGGAAGTCGTTTTCAACCCCAATTGGAGCAAGCATCGCCAGTTAGCCTGTTGATGGGGCTATCCTATTATTCTTTAACAAAGCGGAACTGAGAGGCTTTTCCCGCGGAAGAAAGCGCACGGAGTAGATACGCACCTGCTGGGAGTTGGGACACTTCCAAGGTAGCTTCGCCGCCAGACAATGTCATGGATTGGGTATCCATAACACGACCGGAAAGATCAACGATGCTAAACGAAACGCTTTCACCAGCCCAGTCCATTTTACGGAAGTTCAACTGATATGTAGTCGGATTAGGATATAGTAGCCCCGCTTCTTCTATGCGTAATTCCTCCTCTTCCGCACTTGCAATGGGTTCGTCCACTACCAGTTCCTCATCACTTTCCACTTCCGCATTGCCATTTATATTTTCTCCCAACTCATCCGATAACAGCGTTCCGTTGCCGTCGATAGTGAGTACCCAAGGCAAAACGAGACAAGGGTTATCAAAGGAGTGATCATCGCACTGTTGTTGCGTACCACGTACTTCATACTGACCATTGCCTAAGGCTTGGATGGTGTGGCCGTAGTCGTTGAATTCATCCCCGTAAGTTTGCTTCCATAATTCCTCGCCTTCGGCGTTTATGCGGAGAAGAAATACATCGAAGTTACCTTCACCCCAGCTACTGGTCTCGCCGAGGATGAGGTAATCACCGTTGTCGACTTGAATGAAGGAACTTGCCCGGTCGTAGCCTGTACCACCGTACGTTTTATCCCAAACGGCATTGCCCGCAGCATCGGTACGGGTCAACGAAATTTCGTTTTCAATTTCTGGGTATTGCTCAGTGGTGGCTAGTACAAGCTGCCCTCCATCGGGTAGGGTGATAGCAGTTACTGGCGCGGGGTCTCCCGGGGTTGCTGCCAGGGAAAGTGTCATGATAAGAGAAAGAGTAGAGAACATACGTTTTTGACTTTTAGATGTTGAACCTGTGATGTCTAAGCGGATAACCGCTATAAAAGTTGGCCCCAAAAGCCTCTGAAAGGACTCATATCATGATATGACACCCATTGGTGGCCGATTAGGAGGAATTCTTCCTTCCTGAGTGGCAACACTTTCACCAATATCACCTACCCAACCGCTCGAGAGGATATTCTTATCAGTTTGTGAATTGGCATCAAATCTTTTGGCTCGAAGAGTTTAGTTCTATGAGCGCGCAGCGCTTGATATGAAATTTAGACCCAGTCTGCGAACTGCTTTATGACCTGCCTTTGCTAAGGCTCTTCGCGCAGCCGATCATTCTCAAAAACCTAAGGATGATGGTTATGGATGTTTGTTTCCCCTTCTGTCAAGGCAGAGACCTCACGTATGGGCGCATTTAGTCAATTTTTCGTACGATTGTATACCGAATGCAGGAAACCACCGCCATACTTATTTTTGGTAATACGGCTGCCCGTGAGGCTGCCGTCAAGGATTTCACTCTGGGTGGTGGGCAACACCGCAATCAGCAGATTGCTGACCGGTTGATTCGGAAGACCC
>DMST01000101.1:14141-16497 GCA_003454975.1 Cytophagales bacterium
CCACCAAAGCGGCCTACCAGTACTCACTTGCATGGGCAACCAGCAACGCGGCAGTAGCTTTGGCGAACGCCTGGCCAATGCCATAGAAGGGGTGTACGCACTGGGATATGAGCAGGTGATTGCCATCGGTACGGATAGCCCGGAGCTAAATGCTGCCCAACTTACACAAACCCAAGAGCTGCTACAGCAGTACCCGGCGGTGTATGGCCCGGCTACGGACGGTGGAGTGTACCTGATTGGCCTCAGGGCCGATACTTACGAACGAGACCACTTCCTCAAGCTTGCCTGGCAAGGCGAACAGCTACAGGCTTCCATCGCACAGGCTCATAAACAAGCGGTAGTTTGGTTGGGCGAAGCTTGCGATATCGATTCGGCCGAAGACCTTTATGCCTACCTGACGAACCATAATGGAACGTGGGAGGCGCAACTGCTTTCTATCCTTTATTCTTCCCTAGTACACCTTACCCATTATCTGGATACCCCTCCTACGGCTGATTACACCGTTAGCCACCAACTGCGTGGCCCACCCCCCGTGGCTTACGCTACCTAGTTGCCGGGGCCGCTGCTGCCCCTCCCCTTTCTGTTATTGATTTTTAATTCTATTCGAATGCGAATACTATACACTTTGCTGTGTATGGGCTTGGCCTTGGGCTCTGCACATGCACAATTCACCGTATCTGGTACCGTTTCTGATCCCGATGGGGAGCTACTGCCTGGGGTAAACATCCGGGAAGAGGGTACTAGCAACGGTACGGTCACGGATATCGATGGTAATTTTCGGTTGGAGGTACTGTCTGGTGATGCCACGTTGATTATCAGCTTTATTGGCATCCCGGTCACGGTACCCGTTAACCAACGCACCGAAATTGAGGTGGTTCTGCCCACTACGTCCATCAGCCTAAATGAAGTGGTGGTGACGGCGTTGGGCATCGAGCGGTATTCCCGTGATCTGGGTTATCCTATCCAGCAACTGGAAAACGAGGAGATAAGCCAGGTGAAGGCGGTGAATTTTTTGGACAACCTGAGCGGCAAGGTAGCCGGTGTCACCATCAACCAAGGAGCCACGGGGGTGGGCTCCACCTCGCGCATAAGCATTCGCGGAGAGGCTTCCTTTACCAATAACAATCCTTTGTTTGTGGTAGACGGTACGCCCATCAATAACAACACCATCGTCAACTTTACCAACGATGCCGCGGCGGGTTTCCAGGAGGTGGATTTTGGCAACGGCGCAATGGATGTGAATCCTGAGGATATCGAAACGGTTTCGGTATTAAAGGGCCCCGGAGCCGCCGCGCTTTATGGTACCCGGGCTTCTAACGGGGTAGTGCTCATCACCACCAAAAGCGGCAGCCAACGGCAAGGCATTGGCGTAAGCGTAAACAGCACTACCTTTTTAGATCAGGCCTTTCAGCTACCCCGCTTCCAGAACAGCTACGGCCAAGGCAACTCGGGCCAGTTTGCGTTTGTAGACGGTCTGGGTGGTGGCACCAACGACAACATCACGTACAGCTGGGGCCCAGCCTTCGCGGACAGTCCTGAAATCCCACAATTTGACAGTCCCGTTACGCTACCAGATGGGACTACGGTGCGCGGCGGCGATGTGGCCGTACACGGCGGTGCTCCCATCAACGTTACTCCCTTTGTAGCCCACCCAGACAATCTGAAGAACTTCTACCGTACGGGCTACACCACCATCAACAACGTGGCACTGGATGCTGGCAACGACAGGGGTAGCTACCGCCTGAGCATTACCGATTTGCGGAGTGAGTCCATCATACCGGGAGTAGACTACAACCGGCAGAACTTGGCGGCCCGGTTAAATTTCAAGCTAACCGAGGCCTTAACGGTAAACACCTCTATCAACTACATACGGTCCGGCAGCAGCAACCGCCCTTCCAACGGCTACGGGTCGGAAAACGTAAACTACAGCCTGGTGGCTTGGGGCCCCAGGTCACTGAATACCAACGCTCTTCAGGACTATTGGCAGCCAGGCCTGGAAGGTTTACAGCAGTACTCTTTCAACTATACCTTCTTTGACAACCCTTACTTTATTCTCCAGGAAAATCGCAACGGATTGGGTCGGGATCGGTTGTTTGGTAATATCAATGCCACGTATCAGATTACGGACTTCCTAAAGGCAACGGTGCGCACGGGCACAGACTACAGCAACGAGCTCCGGACCTTCCGCCGGGCCTTCAGCACCAACCGCTTTCGCGACGGCGCCTACGCGGAGCATACGGTGCAGTACCGCGAAAACAATACGGATGCCGCCCTACAGTATGTACAAGATTTCGACGGTTGGTACTTGGATGTGTATGCGGGGGCTAACCGCATGGACCAGCGCTTTAGTACCCAG
>DMST01000101.1:16544-17587 GCA_003454975.1 Cytophagales bacterium
AGCAAACGCAGGCCGTGGCCTTGGCCCAGCCAGGAATCTTCCGGCTAAGCAATGCGGCCGTGCCCTTGGAGGTATTTCAGCTAGACGCTCGCAAGCGCATTAACAGCGTGTACGGGATAGCCAAAGCCGGCTTTCGTGACTTCCTATTCCTGGAAGTGACCGGCCGCAACGATTGGTCTAGCGCCTTGGCTACGCCCAGCTCTGCGGAAAACGCCAGTTTCTTTTATCCTTCGGTAAGTTCGGCCTTCATCCCTACCGAGCTAATGGCGGATTTGCCCTGGCTAAATTTGCTAAAGCTGCGGGCCAGCTGGTCGCAGGTAGGTAACGACACGGACCCTTTCCAAACGGCAGGTGTATTCCAACCCCAAACTCCGGTAGGTGGGGCTCCCACTTTTAGTGAGCAAAGCAGCATTGCCAATGCCAACTTGCTGCCCGAACGAACCAGCGCTTGGGAGTTTGGCACGGAGGTAAGTGCTTTCAACGGCCGGGTAAACCTGGACCTGACCTACTATAATGCCCTGACGGAAAACCAGATCATATCGCTGCCCATCTCGATCACCTCTGGGTTTGAAGAGCAGGTGGTGAATGGCGGTCAGGTTCGCTCTCAGGGCCTGGAGGCGCTGCTGCAGGTGGACTGGGTGCGGTCTTCGGATCTCACCTGGTCTACGGCCTTCAACTTTAGCCGGAACGTAACCACCGTAGAGGAACTACCCCTGGACGAAGGCCGACTCACCCTGGCCTACTCCCGGGTGTACGACAACGTAAACCAGACGGTATGGTACCAGGTAGAGGAAGGCGGCCGTATCGGTGATATGTACGGCACCGGCTACTTGCGCAACGAGAATGGGGACTTCGTGATTGACGAAAATGGCCGCTACGTGGTAAACAACGACCTGCAACTACTGGGCAACTATACCCCGGATTTCGTACTGGGTATGAGCAACCGACTGAGCTACCGCAACTGGGACCTCAACTTTCTTTTCGACTGGCGCCAAGGCGGTATCCTGGTATCGCGCACGCTGGCCCTGGCCGGTGTGGGCGGG
>DMST01000101.1:17639-19096 GCA_003454975.1 Cytophagales bacterium
GGGCAGCTAGCCGAGACGGAGAACCGCCCCGTGGAAGGCATTGTGGCCGAAGGGGTGGTGAATGCGGGAACGGACGAAAACCCGGTCTGGGAACCCAACACTACGGCCATGACGGCAGAGCAATACTACCGCCAATTCTACGACCGAAACCACGAGGAAAACAACGTGTACGACGCCAGCTACCTGAAGCTGCGTGAGTTATCGTTACGCTATAGCTTTCAGCTACAAGGGCTGGATGGCAGCATCGCCCTGCTGGGCCGTAACCTATTCGCTATCAGCGAGATTCCTCACTTTGACCCGGAACAAACGGCCGTACAACAGCAGCGGTTTTTGGGCGGGGTGGAAGACATGAGCTACGCCACCACCCGCAGCTACGGTCTGCAACTGAACCTTTCCTTTTAATCCCCAGACGAAGATGATGATGAAAGCATTCAAAATATCAACGCTTGCGGTACTAATCATGGGTACGGTAGCGGGTTGTACCCGGGGTTTTGAGGAGATCAATACCAATGACAATGCCCCCATCAGTGTGCAGCCAGAATTCCTGCTGCGTCAGGTAGTGTATGACCTGGGTGAGCAGATGAGCTACGAGGGCTTTGTGGCGGGCAACCTGCTGGGCCAGTACTTCACGGCCATCGACTTCAACCTGTTTGATCGGCATAGCCTGACCGAACCCCAGTTTGGGGGTAATCCCTGGCCGGTGTTGTACCGAAACCTACGCGACAACGAAACGCTACTGGCTTTGGCCCGGGAAAACTCGGTGTATGCCGTGTACGAAGGTCCGGCACTGGTTATGAAAGCCTATATCGGAGCCATGCTGACGGACCTATACGGCGATGTGCCGTATTTTGGCGCGGTGAGCGGCAAGGCAGGCGCCGTCACGCCCGTCTACGATGCTCAGCGGGATATCTATTTGGCTCAGGGTGGCATTCTGGATAACCTGGAAACGGCTATCTCCCTTATGGACAACTACTCGGGTACCCAGGCCCTGCAAGGCGACATTTTGTACGGCGGGCAACTTCAAGGCTGGGTAGGCTTCGCCCACAGCTTGCTCATCAAAAGCCTGTTGCGCATTTCGGGTACGGAAGAGGTATCTGCCCAGCTGCAAGCCTTGGCCAACACCGCAGGCTACATACAAGACAATGGAGCCAATGCTGCCTATGACTTTACGGACGGGCAGCCGAACAATTTCCGCATGGCCAACCTGCGCGCCGGCGATTTCAACCTCTTCGTGATGTCCGAAACGATGCAGGAGGTCACCGAGGCGCTGAACGACCCACGAGCCGGGGTGCTGTTTCGCCCGGCGGATAACTTTCCTGGCGAGTACCGGGGCTTGCTGAACGGCCCGGATGCTTCGCAGACCTCCATTTCGGTAGCAGACTATTCGCTAACGGGTACTATTTTCCGGGAGGCAACGGGCCGACTTGACGCCAGTTTTATCACCGCCTGGGAGACCT
>DMST01000521.1:0-17529 GCA_003454975.1 Cytophagales bacterium
CCAGGTAGTCTCGTAGTTGGTAAGCAAAAAGATGTTGTGCTCTCGCGCCAGGGCGGCCATCCGTTGGGCGTGCTCCCAGCTTACAGCCAGAGGCTTCTCCACCATTACGTGTACGCCTTTCGGGGCACAAATTTCAACTACCTCCAAGTGGTCGTAGATGGTACCAAAGGCCGTTACCGCTTCGGGTTGGGTGGCGGCCAGCATGCTCTCCAGATCAGCATATACCAGGTCCATAGAGTAACCGTGCTGTTGGCTGTACTGCTGGGCCAGCTCCCGGTTGGGTTCCACTATGCCCACAATCTGAATGTCGTCAGCCTCCTCTCTACCCAAAATCCAGTGCACGTGGGTGTGCACCAAGCCTACTACGCCCACCCGCAGCGGAGGGGGCTTACTGTCCTGGGCATGCAGTACGTGCGAGAGCCCAAGACACAATACCATCCCTAGCCACAGCCAAGGTGGAGCAAAATAGAAGTGTGTATTCATCATAATAATAGAAGTATGCCCCAATATGCAGAAAATAGGCCGTTGCCCGAGCCGTCAGGGGTCTTTTGTGGTGCAATCGGATACGACCGAGGGGACTAAAGGAAAGGTGGACCTAGGGCTTAACGATATCATACCTACCCCGGTCTTCGGCAATGACCAGATCATTGTACCGCAGCGTATCAATCACCGGATTAGCAAAGCACGGTCCATCTTCCAAGTGATATACTAGTGAAAGGGTATCAGTATCCTCGGCATTAATTTGTAGAAAATACACCTCGTTGTTCTCCCATTGGCTATACTCAAAGTAGATATACCCTCCTAGTATATCATGGAATACACGGGTAGTATCTCCCGCGTTGTACAGTACCATATTCTCCGGGATGTAGGTACTATCGTTACCAATGAGGTATTCCCCGGCACTGTCCACAAACCGGATATTGGCCACGGCCAAGTTGGGATCAACCAAAGAACAGTCCACGCAGGATGAAATGGAAAACAGCAGGAATAAAGAGGCTAAGGGAGTACGTTTCATTTTTGCTGGTGATGTTGATACTACATAAAAGTAAAAAGATATGGATATTGAGAATAGGAGGTATTCGTCTTGGTTAAAACCAGGATTAAGGGTTGTATCCAACCTTCATTCATCCCTATCTACTTCTAACCCAATTCCGTATCTTTGAGTATGTCATCGCCTGCCCTATCATATAAAGATCACTACACGTACCAAGACTATCTTTCCTGGGAGGATGGGGAGCGATGGGAATTGATTGATGGAGTGGCTTATAATATGACGCCTGCTCCGATTAGGAAACACCAACGTTTGGTCCATGAGTTGAGCAGAATCATTGGAAATGCGTTGGTAGGAAAAAGTTGCGAAGTGAATATCGCTACCTTTGATGTGCGTTTACCCAAAGCGCAACAATCGGAAGACGAAGTCGATACCGTGGTTCAACCGGATCTTTCAGTGATCTGTGACCCTAGCAAACTGGATGAAAAAGGCGGAATAGGCGCCCCAGATTGGATCATCGAAGTACTTTCTCCCAGTACGGCTACCAAAGACCTCAACCTAAAGGCGATCCTTTACCAAACCCACGGGGTACGCGAGTACTGGATCGTAGATCCTGAAAAGGAGCAGATCATTGTTAACCGACTAGACGAAGACCGGAAGCAATATACTTTCTCTCGGGTATATGAAAGGTCCAATGTACTGGCATCTGTCGTGTTGCCCGAGCTACCCATCAGCCTGGAAGAGGTATTTAAGGCAGCGGAGTAGATGATGAGGCTTGGGCCTCTAACTTGATCTTCCTAGGTCTCCTTTAACCACCTATACTCCATTAGGCGTACTCACCCTCCAAGCTGCTGCTTCAGCCAAGCTCCTTTTTCCTGGCTGACTACAATGACCTGTGGCAGAGGTGGTTCTAACTGCACCAACAGCTTGCCACCCAAATACGGTTCTACCCGTGCGATGGAACCAATGTGGGCTAATACCTGCCGATTGAGCCGCAAGAACTCTCGAGGATTCAACTGGTTTTCCAAAGCCTCTAGTGAAAAATCTACCGGATAGCGTTCCCCCGCTTGCGTGACCAAATACAACAGAGTGTCCCGGTAAAAGTAGGCCACCGTGTTCGTATTCACTGGCGTAAGTGCCTTCCCCTTTTTCACCAGAAAGCGTTCCCGAAAAGGGGATTTCACCTCAGTAAGAGCCGCTCTTAGTTGTGGCAGCATAGAGGTCAACTCCGGTTTTGCTTCATGGCGTAGCGCCTGATATTTCGAAAGCGCTCTGTGGAGCTTCTCTTCGGTAATGGGTTTTAGCAAATAGGCTATACTGTGATGATCAAAGGCGCGCAGGGCATACTGATCGTAGGCCGTGGTAAAGATGATGGGTGAGGACCGGGCTACCTGTTCTGCCAAAGGCCAGCAGGGGCCATCGGCAAGCTGAATATCCAAAAACACCAAATCCGGAGCGGGATGTTGGTGTAACCAAGCGCGCGCCTGTTGCACCGAAGGTAACACACCCGCCATTTCAACACCGGGCCATGTCACCTCCAGCAAACTCACCAAATGTTGCTGCGCGGCTATTTCGTCCTCAACCAATAATATCCGCATGGGCAGTATGCTTTTCAGTGGGTCCTTCGCTGATGGTTAGTAGTGGTATGCTTACCGTAAACTGGTGCTCTTCACTTTCTATGTCTACCGGCGCATCCGTCAGAAATTGGTAGCGTTGTTGCAAGTTGCTTAGCCCCGTCATTGTACTGGGCATGGCCGCTTCTTTGGGTTTTCGTGGGTTGGTCACTACCCAGTATTCTTGCTCCACCTTTATTTCTACCCACAAGGGATCTTCTACGGATAGCTGGTTGTGCTTTACCGCATTTTCCACGAGCTGTTGCAGAGCCATAGGCGGCACATAGCAATCCTCTAAGTCTGCAGATATCATCCGGGCGTCCACCACCAGCCCTTCCCCAAACCGCATACGCAGCAGCTGCACATAATGCTGAACCAGGGCCCATTCGGTGGCGGCCGGCACTACCTGCTGATCTTGCACCTGGGTAATGTAGCGATACAATTCCCCCAATGATAGCAGAAACGTTTCTGCCTGCTCCGGAGCCGTACGCAGTAATCCGTATAGGGTATTGAAGCTATTGAACAAAAAGTGAGGGTCCAGGTGGCGTTGCAGGGCCTTTAGCTGCGCTTGTGATTGCTCACGGGCCAGGCGTTCGTTTTCCAGCACACTCATAGCGAGTCGTTTACGCCAACTATATAGCAAGGATATTCCCGTCACTACGGCGGATACCAGCCCACCCATCACGGTAGAAAACAACATATGAAACAGCAAGGGCGGCTCACTGCCCAGTACCCAATGGTCTACCCACTTCAGCACAAAATACAACGCATCAAACGTAAGGACACCTAGCCCCACTGCCCATAGAATCCTCCACAGGCCGCGTGTACGGGTGCGTCGCAGAAATTGATGAATCACCTCCCAAGTAGCCCATCCCATTAGTATGAGCAGTAAGACTACGGTCAGGTCGAATCCAGGGGGTTCATCGAACAGGTAATTGAGGTATATGAACCCAAATACAAACAGCACAAAACCAGCGGCAAGCACCAAACGCCAGCCGCTAGCTAGCGGAAAATAAGGAGTGAGCTTCTTTGAGGTCATCACCTCTCAAGTTAACGAAACCCCGTAGATGCTGTACTTTCCGGCACTAGGATGACCGCGTCAAATCCATAAAAGAGCTTACGTAGGGCAAAATCCTCGGGCAATGCATTCACCAAACCGCGCCATTGAGCCAGTGGGATAATGACGTAGCCAGACTCCGGCAATAGCGATTCGGTCAGCTCTACCAAAGCCCCCAACATGGAACTATCTACTGGGGCTTGCCGGGCTTCCTCCGATGAAAATGGTGTGTACCGATTCTGCACTCCACCCATGGGTAATATGGCCACGTGAAAGGAGGTAGCACCCGGCTCCTCACTCAGGCTATTGCCAATATCCTGAACGTGCGTAAAACTGTATCCGCGCATGGCATGAAAGGCCCCTAGCTTTACCATTACCTTTCCCTCTGGGTGTGCCTCGCGGAATGTCCAGAAATGCTTTTTCATGAGCTGGGACCGCGTCAAATTGCTTGCGTGGTACTCCCCGGTATTGTTGTAGTTATATATATCCCGGCTGGCTACCAGTTCGTCTATTATTTGTATGCCCACTTCCCCCTTGGCTACGGCCCGCAAAGCCTCCAACCGTTTTTCGGTGGCAGCAAACATCCACAAATCGCCAGGGTTCTTTTCTTCTACTAGCTTATTATAACCCGCACGGGCTAGAGACAGCTCTGCCGCCAACAAATTGGCATCTGAAAATTGGGTAGCGTATGCTCCCAGCAACATTCGAGGCGAAGCCACCAATTCTTGATCTATCCCCACTAGTGGTGCCTCCGCGGGGCTTAAACTTCGTACTTTCTGTAGGAAGGCATACTCCTCACGTTGCGTGTAAAAGGGCAGGCTGAAGGGGTCTTGCTCCAGCAAAGCCTCTATAGCTTGAGTACCTACCACGGCTGTCAGTTCATTGAGCAAACGCCCCGTGAAAGGGCCGGTTTCAATCACTAAGTGATGATAACCTGCATCTACCAAGCCCTCATAAAGGGCACCGCATAGTTGAGGAACCTGCGCCACACCATGGTCCTCCCCTACCAGCAGGTAATCCGCCGCTTGGGCTTGTTCCACCAGCCAGTCCCATCCCGGACCAGAAAAATCCTCACGAATCGGCATGGCCGCTTCAGCCATTCGTTCTGCCCAATCTACCTGGGCCTGGGTAGTTTGCGCCAAAGCCAGGCCCATGATCAACATCAAGAATTTCCTCATGCTTTTTTTGATTACAATAAGCGGTTACTGCCCAAGCCTTGCTCAGAATTCTCCCCCAAACCCAAAAAGCCATTCCTGAAACCCAATATTCAACGGACGAAATCTGTTTGGCTTCCCAAACCTTTAGTTGTATTGGCAGAGGGGGCTGTGCTAAAACCGGAATGAAGGCGAGCGTGCTAGTACGACTCAGAGTCGTGTCACCACCAGAGTAAAACCCTCACGGGCACTACTTCGCCAGCATGCTCTTAAAGAATGCCTTCATAAAAAGATGCTTATTATCTACCGAATTGTGAATATGAAACAGTTCTACCCAACTGCTTTTCTCATCCAGGAATTTAAAAATCTTAAAGGCTTTGATCTTCTTGAATAACGAAAAATAGAAAGCCTTTCCTTGGTCCGGGTAGTTGTTAAAAATGGTGAGCAAGGTCCGGTCCATCAGCTTGAAAATGAAAGGGTTTTTGCCACTGTTGTGGAGTTCGTTGCTCATGGCCTTTAGGGCCATATCCTGGCTTGAAGCCAAGATGCGGGTGAAAGCATAGCCTGAAGACGGCTTCACGTGCCCCGCAATGGTACCCATATCCACCACCCGACCCTTGGCAGGTTTGGGACGGTGGGCCGTCATGGGTATGGCATTGTACTCCTTCTCTACGATGCGGTATTCTTCAATCTTCAGCACCTCGTTGAGGTAATTCTCAATTTTGGCATCGTATTCCTCTTGTGAATAGAATTCCTTAGAAAACTCGGTAAACTCGATCAAAGCACGGTTTCCAGAAAAGGGCAATACGTAAAAGAAATTGATCAAATCCTCGTCGCTCTGGCGATAGTCCATCAGCGTGAAGGTAGATTCATCAAAACGCGGCTGATCGGTCTCGATAATCCAGCCCTTGAAGTGTTGCCAGAGGATGTTGTCTCCCAAGGTGGTATGCAGGTTCTCCCGGTTGAAAAAGGATTTGAAAACCGTTTTGCCGATAAACGACTGGTCTTCTAACTCCACCGCTCCCGAGTCATGCACTTGCTTGATTATCCCTTCGTGAAAAGTGATGTTGTCGAAGGCCTGCAATTTCTCCTTTATGTAGCCGTAAAAGTCAATAGCTCGGACTGTATAGTATCGGTAATCACCTAGGTCCAAGTCTAGCTCCTCATCCTGATTGGTATAGAAATAGCAGCCCTGCCACGATTTGGTGGCAAGCGCTTCGTATTCCGATTGTTCTTTGGACCAAAAGGACCACGTGCGGTCGTTGGTCTCTTTCTTATCGGCATCAATGACCAACACCTTTTTCTTTTCAAAGCCCGATAGCTTTGACATTTCATAGGTGAGCGTCATGCCCGATAGCCCAAAACCCGCAATTATGAAATCATATTGTTCGCTCATGACATGAGTTAGTCATCCGTTCAAAAAGTTCGGGCTTGGGGGCCCATACCGTTAAAAAAAGCCAGGTCTGAACACCTGGAATCCTATATGGCTATCAACTGCCAGCAGCGTCCAATGTTTGCTTCCCCAGCCAACAGCTATTCTATATTTCTTCTACCCAAAGGGGGTACATGCTTCACCATGTCGTTCGGTTAAGAGGAATCGTCCCGTTTTGAAATCGGACCTGTGCGACTCCATTAAGATAAGGACGAAAAGCAATCCTTTGACCTGCCTAGCTAAATGACAATGACGGGCTACCACTGCTAACCTCACGGCTTTTCGAAAAGCCGCTCTATCCTTTTCAATAGGGCCTGCTCTTGTACCCGGTATGCCGTCCCTAATACCAATAGCGCTCCCGGCAAGAAGCTCAAAACATCGTTTAAGGGCACATCACCACCCACTAGATGAGCAACGAGCATGACCAACCAAATTCCTGTAACCAGGGAGAGTTCATGTCGCCATTTGGTGTACAACCTAACCGTTGTGGAATTTTCTGACACAGCAATCAATTCTCCCTGAAGGGAAATACCCTCGAAAAAGCCCGGATTACCTTGCATAGTTAGCGTACCAATGGATAGGTTGGAAAGAAACGTATACCGATTGGCATCCAACTGTTTGATCTTGAAGCCTTGCGGGGTAGACTGCCAAATCATCTGGTCTACCGACTCCTTGGTTAGGTCTAAGGTGATCTTTTTCGAAATGAATAACTGCTGAGGTAGTTTAAGCATGGGAGTGTTCCGTTTTCTTGTTGGGAGCACCCCCCCTCCCTAGGATAACTTGGAAGGGGGGTCGCAAGTTTGGGTAGGCCCCTAAAAAGGTAGCCCTCAGATTTTGAAGGCCTTGCGCATGAGTTTGATCTGGGTCTTGTACCCCAACCGACGACGAAGGGTCCACAGTTGCTTGGCATCTTTCCCTATCAGGTAGCGTAGTTGGTCTTTGCCATCCGTAGCTGCATCATAGATAAACTTCGCCACCTTGTCCACGGGAGTGCTATTTTTAGTGGTATTGGGGTCGCTGTATACTTTCTGCAGATTATCAACCAGTGATTGATATTCCGTTAAAGAGCCCGTGAGCTCAGTTGGGTCCATAGACCGTCCGTTGAATTCGGTGGGGACGCCACCGGGTTCCACCAGCTTTACGAAGATATTGGTGCTGGACAAGTCTAGGTAAAGGCCTTCGGTCAAGCCCTCCAACGCAAACTTAGAGGAATTATACACCCCAAATAAGGGCAGCACCAAGAGCCCACCTACAGAGCTAATATTCATGAGGGTGCCAGCGTTCCGTTCCCGAAAATGAGGCAGGACAGCCCGCATGCAGTCAAACACGCCAAAATAGTTTACATCAAATTGCCTGCGTACCTGTACATCGGTAGTAGCTTCTACGGGGCCCATCACTCCGTACCCTGCGTTGTTGATCCAGACATCTATATGGCCGAATGTCTCAATTGTTTTAGTTACGGTTTCCTCAATGGTACTAGGCTCCTGCACGTCCAACCGCATTAATTTCATTCGGTCGTCCTCCTTCAGATCTTGTTCCTTTTCGGGAGTTCGCATGGTGGCGACTACATTCCAGCCTTGCTGGTGAAAATATTGTGCGGTGGTTTTGCCAATTCCGCTGCTAGAACCGGTAATGACTACGGTCTGGGACATGGTGTTCTATAGTTTTGGGACTAAAAGAAAAGGCGTCCTCCTGAAGAATACGCCCGTTAAGATAGTAAAAAGCCTATTGGGCATTCAAGTTGATACGCCTCAGGACCGGGGCTCTGTGAGCCTACAAAAGGCGTAACGTATATCAGCTTATCCGGCTTTTGATCAGCTTGATTTGGCCGTTGTGGTTCGACTCGTGTTCCACCACGTGGAACCACTTGCAGTAGTTGTTGGTTGGGCCCCAGGCAAAATTGGGGTCTGTTCTTAGCAACCAATCATCATCCAGGTTTTTCAAGCGGACTAGGGTTTCTTCCCGTACCTCTTTCAAGGTATCCATATAATAGCTCAGGGGGTTGCCTTTGATCTTGGCACGGGCATTATCCCCCAGGCCAGAAGCCACACTAAATCGCCTACGGTCCTCGGAAGGCCAGTTACCCCACCGGCGCCCATCCATACTATTAAGCTGGTAAAACCGCTCAGTAGCGGCCAGATGCATGAGCATCGCGCCAATAGAATTGGCCTCTTTATCAAGCAGAAAGTCTAGCTCAGAAGTGGAAAGCCCCCGAACAGAGCCTAGCACCACTCCGCGCATCCAGTCCATCATGGACACTAGGTTACTCACCATAGGCGTATAGCCCTCGCGCAGGCCAAACACGTTGGGGTTGTCTTGTACCGGCACTGGGCCCGCGGCGGCGGTGTCCAAACCTGCCAGGGCAATCAGCCCCGTGGCCCCCAAAGCCATGCGGGAAGTAGTTTGTAGGAAATCTCGACGATTACTTGAGTTTGACTTCGTATTCATGTTGTTGTGCGAATGGTTGATTGGAGTAAGATAATTGAACCCACACTTCATTTCACATTACCCAATAAAGTTTAGTAGGCGAAAGCTGGACGCACCCTTTGTCGGACCGTTCCCAATGCGATCTCATCTTTGATGTGCATGCTCCGGCATTCCAGCGGTCGGCGATCCGGCGGCCGGCGACCCAGTTGCATAGCACATTCATGTTTAGAGGCACATTTGAAATACGCCTCGAAGATGCGGTCTGGTCCGACATCTCCGAAATACCATTGCGATTTGGCCTGGCTTAACTACACGACATGGGCACATCACCACAATTTAGAAAGGGGATTGAGCAAACCTCTATCGTTATTTTACTTAAGCCAGAATACGTGTTTTTTATCCTTCAGAAAAAAACTGGTGACTTCATGGGCAGTAAGGGTACTTCTCTACGTGGCATCACACGCTTTAATACATATTTCTAACTCACGCAAAACGATGAAATCAAACCGAATCTTTATTACCATAGGTTTATTCTTAGTGACTAGCCTCACGGCCTTGGCACAATCACCTCTTCCTGCGCCCAGTACTTGGGTAAGTGGAAATAAAGCTGATACCCTGGTTATTGAGAGTATTTCTGACCAAGGCGAAATCAACGGCTACTACATGAACAAAGAGGGTACTTGGGGTTGTAAAGGAAAAAAAATCCCTGTACAAGGCAGCGTAAATGGCAATGTCCTTTCATTTTCCATCACCTATTCAGCATGTGGCCGTTTGCCTTACCTGATGAGTTGGGTGGGCGCCTATATCGAAAACGAAGATCACCACGGCAAAAAAGGCCTCATCACGCGACGTTATTTGCTCATGGACGAAACCACCGATTCTAAAGAATTCGGTTTTACAGAGGATATTTTCATCAAAAAAGAATAAACACCCAATTACCCTAACCTAGGAGCCCCGCAAGGGGCTTTTATTTTTACCCCAACAGCGGCTGCTCATTCATAGCCTGGTAGAAGGTAGCAGCCACCACCGCAGTATAAGCGAGTGCAAACAGCACTAGCACGACAGTAGCCCTGCGTTTGGGTAGCTTGGTATGGCCCAGCCACACCCCTACTATCATAAAAGCTTGCAGCGCATGTATGCCTAAGAAGTGGGCAATCCGCAGGTCGCCGTGGGTGGTACTCCAATTGAGAAAAGGAAGGCCGGGTCCACCATCGGGAGCACCAACCGTATGCGCATAATTTCGCACGATCAAAACTCCCTCTAGTGAGCCCAACACCAAGACAATGAGGCCCAGACGAATAGCCCAGAGATAGGGCATGGGTAACACGAACTTTTTGCTAAAAAATACCATCGCGAGGAAGGCGATAGTCAACGTATTGAAGCCAATAGCAAAGCCCATGATGGTATACAGTCTGGCATTGAAGAGCGTAGAATTGTTGAAATGGGAGGTCTCCCCACGGTAAGACTGTAGGGCAATCAACGCGATTTCGATCACCATAAACACGATGAACAACCAGCCCAAGACATACCGCGGATGGTGCTTCATTTTGGCCTCGTAGATTACCCACCCCATGGTCCATAAAAAGATAGCAATGGAGAGCGCAAACTTGAGTGGTTTGATCCACAGGTTGATACCTAACAGCTCACGGTCATCTACCAAAATGCCGACGGCAAAGGCCAGACCAAGCAAGACAAATACCCATCCGCTTATGCTGAGGATATAATGGCGCCGATGAATTTCCTCTAGTATCCCCTTCATGAAGCTGTGCGAACGCGAATCGCCTTAAGGATAAAGAATAGTAACAGGCCAAAAGGCCCTGCCATAAAAGTGAATAGCAAACACAAGATCCTCAAGATCACGTTTAACTTTACCTCCCTAGCCTTTCCGTTGATCCAGTGACCAACAAATAGGTCAAAGGCCAAATAGTGAATCCACCCGGCTAGCAACCCCCAATCACTCATAAAAAGGGCCCGTACCTCGGCTATGGATTGGAAGCCTCCATCGGGGGCTTCGGCAAATCCCATGGGGATAACCACACTATAGGTAATGGCTAACAATAAAACCACGCCGTAATGAATGACCTTGTCCAGAAAGTCCGCATCCGGCAAAAAAATGAGCAACAGCCAGCCAATGAGAACAAAAGCATTGGCAATTGAAAAAATCGTATCTTCCATTCGATCAGGTTTACCCCCAAAAGATAGAAAAATGGGCCATGGAGACCAATCGCAGAGCTACTTTCTGACCCTCACCTAGATGTACATTATAACTGCCGAGGCTACCATACAAGCTCCCCGGGAAAGGGTGTGGAGTGTATTGACCGACTTTGAGAAATACGGTGAATGGAACTCGTTCACTCCAGAGGCCTCCATCCTCCCAGAAATAGGATCCATAGGATATTTGCGGGTACGCATGAACATGCAGAAGGAGAAGCTACTCAAGTACCCAGAGGAGGTGAAAGGCTGGCAAGAGGGCTATGAGATACAGTGGGGAGAAAGAGAAAGTACCTGGCATATTTACACGGTGAGGATTCAACGCTTGACCGAACGGGAGGACGGGACTACCCATTACCTAACCGAAGAAAGACTGTGGGGACCTACCGCATGGCTTACCCACTGGCTGTTCGGAAGAAAGCTTAAGGAAGGGTTTGAAGTGTGTGCCCAAAACTTGAAAGACCGAGTAGAATCTCTGGAGAAGGAATTACACATGGCCAATTCCTGATACTACTAAACCAAGGCAGGACTGGAAAGCAGCACATACAAGGATAGGCTGTCCAGTACACTGCAGCAGAACAGAGGGCTCGGTCTAGCAACCAGAACATCTCTTGATCCCTTTTTTTCTGATTTAAAAAAAATTCCTGGTTGGGTGTAATGCCCCTCATGGATCGGCTACTAACTGTGAAAACTGAGAAAGCCTTAGCACGTGAGTGGAGACTTTTATCATACCTACATCGCCCCCCACAAGGGAATCCTCGTCAAAATATGCCGAGCCTACACGCATAGTCAGGCAGATTTTGAGGACTACTTTCAGGAGGTCTGTTTGCAGCTGTGGAAGAGCCGGGAGGCCTTTCAGGAGCGCTCTGCCTGGAGCACCTGGGTCTACCGGGTTACCCTCAATGTATGCCTGTCATTGCAGCGAAAATCAAAAAAGGAACCGGCTACTGCTGAGCTGCTGCCGGATGACCTGACCACCCATAGCTATGCTTTCCAAAACGAGGAGTTGGAACTCCTATATGCGGCCATCCGCCAACTAAAAGAGGTAGACCGGGCCCTGATCCTGCTCTATCTAGATGAAAAGTCGCACGCTGAAATCGCTGAAATCCTGGGTACAAACCCCAACAACATCGGAGTGCGCCTACTCCGCATCAAAGAACGACTAAAGAAACTGCTCGATGGAAAAATCAATTGAGGACTTGTGGAAAGAGGGGTTCAAAAACCCAGAAAAGCTGGCCACCCCCAAGGTTGACGAGGACTTCTATCGTCAGAAGAGCATGCTGATTACCGAAGGGATGCGAAAAACCCAGAAATGGGATACCTATTTGGCACTACCCCTGGCGGTCGTTTTTCAGGTTGCCTTTGCTCATTATTATACCTGGTGGCTAGGCACGTACACCGCTGCCTTGATGCTACTATTATTTTTTGCGGGGTATCGGCATATCAAAAAACAGAAGCCCTTGGCAGTAGGGGGAGATGTTTACCATTATTTGATTCAATACCGAAATAAGCTAAAGCGCTTCATTAGACGGTGGACCGTGTATATGGCCATTGGCACTCCTGTTTTTGTACTGCCCACTTATTATTTTTTCTTCTTCGAATGGTCTGATAAAGGGCCCAAAATCTTAGAAAAGCTAGGGCCCACCTCTTTTGCTTTCTTTGTAGTAGGTGTAGCTATTCTATTGAGCGTATTCGGCACCATTGCCTATCGGCTAAGTGTATTGGCCTTGTATGGGGGAAAATTGAGAAAGCTCAATCAGGCGATAGCTGACATGGAAGGACTTGCCAAGGAATAATCCTCGCTGAATAAAAAAGCCGAGACACAGTAGTTGACCATGTCTCGGCTTTCTCTTACTAAGAGATTCTTTTAAGAGTTGGTAATCAGATAATTACGCATACTTGCCAGCTCTTGATTGATTGCCATGAGGGCCTCACCAGAAATATTAACCCGGTCCAGGTCAGACTGCAGAACCATATCCGTCAATTGACTAATATCTTCCAAATTGGCCAAGTCAATCTCTTCCGTTACAGACTCATCCGAAATCTCTACTGCTTCAAAAGTAGTCTGTAGTTTTTTCATTTGCTCTACCAAAGTTGCCATCTCCTCATCATTGGAGATCAGCTCCAGAACCTCCACTATGGCATTGAGAGTCAGCTTTTGGTCTCCCACACGCTTGGCCAAGTCATTAAACGATTCGTCATCTTGATGATTGGCTGCTACCGAAGCCGCAATGTGCATACCTTCTATCCAGGCACCCGCCATTATGATGGCCGCTGTTCGGGTACGTTCATTTTTATTCAGGTAATCATCGGTATAGTAATATGACTCATACAATAGATTGATCAAAGAGTCACGGTTCTCGAGATTGTCCTCAAACCGCTTTACGATGTTGGGGTCAAACACATCCAGTAGCCCCATATCTACAGCCACTCGCTTACTGGCGCGCACAAAATCCATAGCAGGTTGGGCTTGTGTATACAAACAGGCATACCCCAGGTCTGCCATGTACACACCTAGGTTAACAGCTTTGCGAAAATTGGTAGTGAGATAATTCCGTGAGCTCTCTGGGTTATTGACCAATGCAGGATTGTAACCATCAGCAGCATCACGTACATGAGATACGATTTCGATAGGAGTGGGTAAAATATCCAGTGCAGCAACAACCTTCTCTTTCAAAGCCTCATCCAAAGGCTCCTCTTCCTGAAAGGTTACTGTTTCTGCCTCACCGTCATTAGAACTATTGCTTCCACATGCCACCATAAAGGATGCGAAGCACAAGTAGGCCATTGCGTGCCAAATTTTCATAGCTATGGATAATTAGCGTAAGTAGTTTGCAAACACGGGTAAAAGTAACAAAAAGAATCAAAAGGGAGGTTTCTTAAACCCCATGTTATGGGATATCCTTTCACCGATTTGGCGTCTTAATCAAGAACCACTATGTGGTATTACGGTTGATTATATCTATGCCCCCTACCTTGCCTGGTTGTAGGGCAGGAAAAGGACAAGAATGCAGGTCATAAGAATAGACTAGCGGCATGTGCGTGTGTTGAACTGTCAATAGCCTGCGCGGATAATTCCGTACTTTCGAAGCTTTACTTTCATGACCAATGAAGATGAAAAAACCAATAACTACGCTCTTGAGTTTGTCTTGCATTTTAGGATCTTCGGTCCTGCTTGCTCAACCAACTCCCACGACTTCCGAGGACCTAATGGAAGCCATTTCTATTCGGAAGGAAATGGCCGACTCCTCTCCGCTAACCGACTATCCGGTAAGGAGCATTGGGCCTATTGTACAAGGAGCGCGTATAACTGACTTGGCCGTAAACGAAGCCAATCCTAAGCACTTTTACGTGGCCTACGCATCCGGCGGGGTGTTTGAAACCAAAAATAACGGCCAGACCTTCACCCCCATTTTCGATCACGTAGGGGCACTTACCATTGGCTCATTGGCGCTAGCACCCTCAGACCCCAAGGTGATCTACGTGGGCACTGGAGAAAGTAACTCTAGTCGGTCTAGCTATGCCGGCTCGGGCGTATACAAATCCACGGATGGTGGGCAATCCTGGGAGCACCTGGGCCTGGGCGATACCCAGCATATAGGCCGCGTTTTGGTGCACCCTACCGACCCCAACACCGCCTGGGTGGCCTCCATTGGTGCATTGTACACCCACAACGAGGCCCGTGGAGTATACAAAACCACGGACGGAGGGGCTACTTGGGAAAAAACGCTTTTTGTCAACGACAGCACGGGCATTATTGAGCTGTCGCTCGATCCCCAAAACCCCAACAATCTGCTGGCAGCTTCTTGGGAGCGCACCCGTAAGGCTTGGGATTTTAAAGGCAACGGCCCCGGTTCTACCATTTACCGATCTACCGATGGTGGCGATACCTGGAGCCAATCGGCAGAAGGCTTTCCTCAGGACGACAAAGTAGGACGGATAGGCTTTTCCTACCACTACAACGATCCTAGCATCGTCTATGCTGTGATGGACTATCAAAAGGAAATCCCAGGTGAAACAGAAGAGGAACCTGAAGGGCTCCAATTCAAGGATTTCTTAGACCTGAGCGTAGAGGACGTAAAGAGCCTGGGCTCCGAAGAATTGGGAGAATTCCTGGAGGATAACCGCTTTCCTGAAAAGTACACGGCCGAACAGGTCATTGCCGATTTGGAAAACGGCAAGTACACCCCAGCAGACATCGCCAATTATTCTGGTGATGCCAATGCCGCGCTGTTCAATACCTCAGTAGCCGGGGCTTCGGTATATAAGTCAACCGATGGGGGTAAGACCTGGGCCGAGGTGGAGGGCTCTCCGGTAGAAGGCGTATTCTTCACGTATGGATACTATTTTGCCCAGATCCGGGTAGACCCAGTAGACCCCGACCGCATCTTTGTACATGGGGTACCCCTGATTGCCTCTGAGGATGGAGGCAAAACCTGGGCCCTATCTGATATGGATGGCGAGGTACACGCTGATCACCACGCGCAATGGATCAACCCTAAGGATCCTAAACACATCATCCTGGGCAACGATGGCGGGCTTTATCTAAGCTATGACGGAGGCACAACCTGGGACCACATCAATAACACCTCTACGGGCCAGTTTTACACCGTGGCGGTAGATATGGAAGAACCTTATAATGTGTATGGTGGCTTGCAGGACAACGGTTCCTTAAGAGGATCATCGGAATCAGTACCCGGCAGAACCGAATTTTGGGAACGCATGTGGGGCGGAGATGGCATGTACGTGTTTGCCGATCCAAGGGACATTAGCATCGTATATGCCGGATTGCAGTTTGGTAACTACGTGCGGATTGACCGGGAAGCACGCAAACTAACCCGCATCACTCCCCAGCATGACATTGGTGAGCCCGTGTTGCGGTTCAACTGGCGAACGCCGGTGGTAATGAGCCCTCACAATCCAGACATCATCTACTTCGGTTCGCAACGGTTGCACCGCAGTTTGGACCAAGGAGAAACCTGGGATGCCATTAGCCCAGACCTTACTAAGGATCTACCACAAGGAAATGTACCCCACTCTACCCTTTCCTGGATAGCAGAATCTCCTGGCAAGTTTGGGGTTATCTATGTAGGCACTGACGATGGTATGGTTTGGGTAACCCAAAACGGGGGTGCTGATTGGGAAAACATTAGCGACGGATTACCGGAAGGCCTATGGGTTAGTTCCGTAGTAGCCTCCCCGCATGACATTGGCACTGTGTTCGTAACCCTGAACGGTTACCGGTTCGATGATTTCCATAGCTATGTATTCATGAGCCGTGACTTTGGCAAAACCTGGACATCACTTGCTGGGAATCTACCTGAGGAGGTAGCCAACGTGATTATTCAGGACCTGGAGAAGCCCGAGCTGCTCTTCTTGGGTACGGATGGTGGCACCTACGTGTCTACGAACAGTGGCCAGGAATGGTCATTGATGCCAGGCATACCCAATGTGGCTAGTTATGACATGGTGGTGCACCCTCGGGACAACGATCTGGTAGTGGCCACCCACGGCCGTAGCATTTATGTATCCAACATAGAGCCCATGCGCAAGTTGGTAGGCAGTTCCACAAGCACGATGGTGTTTGGGGACGTAAAGCTGCGCCATTCTGAGCGCTGGGGTGAAAGCCGGTACCCTTTCAGTGAGGTTCGTACCCCCAAGGCCAGCCAACTGGCTTTCATTGGCAGTACCAGTGGCCTGAAGGCAGAGATCCTAAACGAGGATGGCATAGTAGTACGTACATTGGCCGTAGACGACCAAACAGGTTTCCAAACCCTGGAGTGGGATGTAATGGTGAATCTGCTTGACCGGAAAAACCGGCCTACCGGAGAGGAGGAATACGCCTCGAAAGGAGAGTACACCCTGCGGCTTACGGCCGGAGGAAGCGCCGATTCTGTGAAGGTAATCCTTGAATAAATCGCATCAATTTATTGGATAAAAAAGGGGGCGCATGGGTGCCCCTTTTTCATTTGCGCATTGCTTGTAAAAAAATCTACACATTCCCTTTTGGATATAGTAGTTAGCGGTAATTTTGCCTCTTCAACTTTGGGAGAGAAAAACCCGGCGTAATTTTCGTACGTTTGCGGGCTATCCCACTCTAAACCTGTAATACCTTAGCCCATGAAGTTCATCGTTTCTTCAGCAGCCTTGCTCAAGCAACTAACCAGTATCAACGGGGTAATCACTACCAACCCTGTGGTGCCTATTCTGGAGAACTTTTTATTTGATATTCAAGATGGCCTACTGACCATCACCGCTTCGGATCTGCAAACATCTATGATCACTGAGATCGATGTGGAGGCTAAGGAAAGCGGTAGTATTGCTATTCCCGCTCGGATTCTGATGGATACCCTGAAGAACCTGCCTGAGCAGCCGGTAACCTTCACCATTGATCCGGATACCTACAGCATCGAGATCAGCAGTGATAACGGTAGATACAAACTGGCCGGAGAGAATGCCGGGGACTTCCCCAAGGTGTCCTCAGTAGAAGGCGGGTTCTCCGTAGATATGTCTACAGATGTGCTGCGCACCGCAGTAAACAACACCATCTTTGCTGCTAGCAACGATGAGTTGCGCCCAGCCATGACGGGAGTATACATAGAGCTAAAGGATACCAATACCACCTTTGTAGCTACGGATGGTCA
>DMST01000521.1:17545-29470 GCA_003454975.1 Cytophagales bacterium
GGTGCGCTACCGCCGGGTAGATGTAGCCTCTGAGGACAGTAACTCCATCATCATCCCTAAAAAGGCGCTGAACCTGCTGAAAAATACACTACCAGCAGAGAACACCAACGTAAGCTTAGAGTATGATGGCGCGAATGCCTACTTCAATTTCGGCAACCTGAAGTTGATCTGTCGTCTGATTGATGAGCGTTTCCCAGATTATGAGAATGTAATCCCCCGGGATAACAACAACGACATGACAATCAACCGGAATGAGTTCTTGAGCTCGCTACGCCGGATTGCTATTTATGCCAACAAAACTACCCATCAGGTACGCTTAAAGATCACCGGCAGTGAGCTTCAGATCTCAGCTGAGGACCTGGACTTTAGCAACGAAGCCAACGAGCGCCTGGCTTGTGAACATGATGGGGAGGATATCGAGATTGGTTTCAATGCCCGTTTCTTAATCGAGATGCTTTCGAATGCCGAAAGCAAAGAGGTTACTCTTCAGCTTTCTGAGCCTAACCGTGCAGGCTTGATTATCCCTAGTGAAAAAGACGAAAACGAGGACATGCTCATGCTAGTAATGCCCGTAATGCTTAATAACTACGTGTAATAGCTAAGCATCCTTACCCGTGATATAGCAAAGCCGCCCCAGCAATGGAGCGGCTTTTTTGTTTCAATTTGATTGGTATAGGATATTGAAATCAGGGAGGGAAAATCCTCCCCGCATTATCTAATCATCACCCTCTGTAGGCGGCTCAATGATCTGGTATTGAGACAAGTTGAGCTGAGAACGTACTACCTCCCGGGAAACGATATTTAGCTGCGTAGAAGGCTTCTCTCCCGCTACGCCGGAGGCAATGGAAAACACAAAGCCACGGGGCAGGTAATTCATTCCGTCTTTGAAAGTGTAGTGAAACTTATAGAAGAGGTTTTGCAGGTCCAACTGGCCCTTCACGTTGAAGTTGGGCTCTACCCATACCTGAGTATACAGCGAGTCCGTAGCAAAAAAATATTCTCTACACAATTTCCCTCCCATAGACCGGGTACGTCCGGTGGCATGAAAGGGAGAATCCCAACTGGGCATCCGCCCAAAAATGGCCGCGAAGTCTATGCCCTCAGCATCGTTTGCGTACGCCGTTTTATTCCCTCCTTTATCAATGAGCGTATACTCGGACTGTCCTCTGCCATCCAACAGATAGGATACGTCTTTACCCGCAGACTGAAAAGTAACCATAATCCAAGGCTTGGTATGGCTGTAATACACTTCAATAAACCGGATGGCATCAAAATCTATGGAAGTAGGGATACCGTCTACCTCATATACCAGTTTTCCGTCAAAATCATAAACACCTTGCGCCCATAGGGGTGTGGTACCCAAAAGCGCTAAGCAAAATAAAACCCACTTACTCATTACTCATGTTTCGTTTCTAATATTCACAAAGCTTCATTTCTCCATATAGAACCAGCTCCCCTCGTCATTGCCCCCCTCCATCTCATATCGGTTTCCACCCTTTACCAATCTTGGTAAGTGCCAACTCTCGATTACTATACAAGATCTGTGATATCTCCAGATCTTTTTGAAGTTGGGCGTCTTTTGCCAGATATGAAAACATCTGATTCACAAAATCTTGTACCTCTTCTTTCACCGAATAAAATACCCATTGGTCAATCTTTTTAGAATTGACTAATCCCGCATTTTTCAGATAGATAACGTGCCGTGATGTCTTGGTTTGGGTGAAATCCAGGGTGAGTTCGAGATCAGAAACACACATACGTTCCCAATGCACAATGAGGTGCAAAATTCGTACCCGTGCTTCATCGGAAAATGCCTTATACAAAGGAAGACCATACTGAAGGCTAAAATTCTTTAAACGCATAGCAAGGGGGAGGGCTTCAAACGTACCAATAGTTGGGGGGATTTCCTATCTTGGAAACTTTATGAAAGGTTCAAACCTTTTAAGGGTAAGGAGCATCCATACGTATAACATGGACAAAGCAGCGAACAAAGTAAAGTCTACCATTTCGGTATGTTTAGGTCTCATTCTCAGCCTAATGTTAGTGTCTCCGGCATTTAGCCAGACACAAGAGGAGGACGATGACTACACCCGGGTAAGAGGACGATTAGTTATACAGTTAAGTGGGGTAGTACTGGAAGCAGGCACGCAAATCCCTCTCATGGGCGTACACGTGTACTCTCCTCGGTATGGTCGGGGTACTACTACTAATGTAAATGGCTTCTTCAGCGACGTTTTCTTGGAAGGAGACAGCATATTGGTATCCGCCGTGGGATTCAAACGTCAGTGGATCTTACTCACTGCCGAAGAGGGTGATAAATTGACCTTGGCTATCGAGCTGGAAGAAGACACCACCGTTCTTAGCGGGGTTGATATTTCGCCATATCCTACTGAGCGTCAGCTGAGAGAGACCATACTAGCCATGAGCGATCCTAATGTGCAGCAGCAGCTAGCCTTGGCACGTTCCATGACTCCAGAGCGGATGGCCCTCCTGATAGCACAAACGCCGATGGACGCCTCCAGCAACTACCGAAATTACTTTGACCAACAATTCTATAATCAGTACAATAGCGGGGTTCGAGGCATCCCCTTGCTCAATCCTTTTGCCTGGAACGAACTCATCAAATCCATCAAGCGCGGCGATTTCAAGAAGAATTAGTCATTTAACCCATTTTTTCAGCCTATTCGTAGAATTCTGTCTGGTCTTCGTGTAAGACCTAAAGCGGCAGTATTAGATTTGCCCTTGTGAAAAAAGCACGAGGGTGGATAAGTAATTTGGTTCGGGTGGGCATTACCCCCACGATGCCTGAGGAACAAAGGCGGCCAATACTGGTGGCCAATGGCATCAATGTCTTCTTCCTGCTGGTAATACCCATCCTTATTCTCATTGAAACAATAGCGCCCAATTCTGATCCCAACATCCGGGAGTTTTCTCTCTTGCTGATGATTCTAGTGGTCATCATCTCCCTCATCCATCTCTTCATCAGTTACCTGGGACTCACCCACTTATCCCGCCTGCTTTTCGTGGTTGACTTCCCCCTCGTCATATTCCTATTCCCCGCCCTCTCTGGCAATGTAGGAGAACAAGATTTGTTTTGGTTCCCTTATCTGGTAGCTGCATTCTCAATTATTCCGCAGCTAGTACTTACCATACGGTACGAGCGGGTGCTATACCTACTGGGAATGCTTTATATGCTGGTATTGTTATATTTTTCAGTAGAGATATTACTTTCATCTATCTTACAACAAAGCCCGGTGGTACAAACGGCCCAGAAGTATAAGTTTTATTATTTGCGTTCTTTGTTATCGGTTTGGGTAATCATCAACGTGCCCTTCACGTATTTGAAGTGGCTATTGATGAAACGAGAGAAAGAATTGGGCCAACTGAGAGATCAGGTAAAAAACAATTAGCATCGTTGGGGCTCTCCAATATGAAACTACCCAATCTTGTTCGTGTCTGGCAGACCATCTCCCAATTGGGAGTAAAACAAGAGGTACGGGCCAACCCCACGCCCGAATGGCGAGGCATTGTATTGAGCAACCAGATCAACTTTGTACTGGGCTGCCTTTTCTTCTTGGTCGTCGTCACGGACATCTTGCTGTTGGGCAAAATTGACGATGCCACCATACGCTACATGGCCGGTATGGCATTTACAGCTGGGGCGCTCTTCCTCAACTACCTCCGGTGGTACACCTTTGGGCGTTTCTTGCTGGTACTCCTCATCCCCTGCCTCTTCCTCATCTTTCCGGCAGTAAACCAGTCTACTCATGAGGTATCCTTACTCTGGATGCCAACCGGGATTGTAGTATATACCATCATCCCGTATTTGATCTTCAGGTGGCCACAAGAGCGGGCCTCTTTCCTCATCGCCCAAGTGCTCTTGTTTGCCTTCACGCTCCTGTCTGATGTATTGCTTAGGCTGGGGGCTGACCCCACCTTTAAAATCCTGGAGGTCATCGATGAGAATTACGTGCAATTCAAGCGGTCTATGGTAGCCCTCTGGGTGTTGCTCAACTTTCCACTGATCTATTTCATGCGGTTGGTACGCCGGTTCGAGCATCGAATAAACACCAACCACGTAGAAATTCAGGAGAAGAACTTACGCATTCAGCAGCAAAACGAGGAACTAAAAGCCCATCAGGAGCAGATTGAGGTAATCAATCAAAACCTGGAACGGATGGTAGGAGACCGTACCATAGAGCTCAAACATCAAAATGATCGCTTGGCTGAATATGCCTTCATCAATGCACATCTGCTGCGGGCCCCACTAGCTCGCATACAAGGGCTGGTATACTTAATGGAGCTATCCGGAAAAATGCCTACTGACGATCTATTGTTTCTGCACCTAAAGGAGTCAGTAGACGAGTTTAATGGTGTAGTACAGAAGATAAATGCCCTGGTGGAAGAAGGGCACCACTTTAGTCGAGAAGATTTTACACGGGTATTACCCCCTAGCAATGCCCAAACTGAGGACAAAGACCCTGAGGAAGGTCTATAAGGCGACAGGGCTTCTTGTACTTCGCAAAAAACCTATACAATCCCATATCCAATTGATAGTAAATAGTGTTAGTGTCTAAAGCGAAAAAAATGCGCCTACCACTATTCACAGTATTCTTAATTTTCATCCAGACCTTTTCGTATTCCCAGACCCATACTTGGAAAGTAAAAGAGTATACGGTTCAATTCGAAATTTACAATGCCGGTGTGTCGGTAGACGGCTCCCTAAAGGGGCTCAACTACAATCTGAGCTTTTCACCCAATGAGTTAGAATACAGCTCTCTTTTCGCAAGTGTAGCCGTTAGTACCATTGATACGGGTATTGGCGCACGAGATCGGCACTTACAAAGCAGTGATTATTTTGATACCCAATCCTACCCCAACATTACCTTACAATCCACTTCCATAGCACAAGTAAATCGTACTCAATACGAGGGATTGTTCAAGTGTACCATCAAGGATATTACCCAGTCTATCGCCGTACCTTTTTCCTTTGAGGAAAGTGGAGATGAGGCGGTGCTAGAAAGTACTTTTTCCATCAATCGGCTCGACTTTGGCGTAGGCACTACCAGCCTCATCATGGATGACGAAGTGGAAGTTAGCATACGCTTAGTGGTAGAGGCAAAACCCTGATTTACCAATAAGTCTGCTTGGCTACCACTCCCAAAGCAGAGCAACACTTCGTGGAAAGAATACGGCATGAGTACCGATAAGGTGCGTTTTTAATAGAAAGAAAGCTCCTCATCATGCTAAAGCACAACCTTTTCCTCGCCCTCCGTACGCTAAAAAAACAGCGTACTTTTTCCATGGTCAATATTTTTGGCCTTGCCTTGGGGCTTCTGGCGGCTGCGTTCATCAGCGATTATGTATACCATGAATACCGGTACGATCGTCATCATAGCCAAGCAGACCGAATAGCCAGGGTGAGTATGCACATACAAACTGACGGTGGATATGATCAGCATTTCGCTCGGCTTACTACCGACTTTGTAAATACCATGCCCGAGCAGTTCCCAGAGGTGGAACAGGTGGTACGCTTCCAAAACTACAACGCCCGTACGGTCAAGGTAGGGGAGTCTGTATTTAAAGAGTCTTTTGCCTTTAGTACCGACGCTGAGGCCTTTTCGGTGTTCGATTTTCCTGTAGTGGAAGGAAATGCCTCCCAGGCTCTGGCAGAGCCTTATTCCGTCGTTTTAACCACTAGCACCGCCAAAAAGTATTTTGGAACTACCTCTGTAACCGGTAAAACGATTGAGATTATGGGTAGTGCCGGGCAGGAGTTTGAGACCTATACCATCACCGCCGTAATGGAGGATGTACCAGGCACTTCGCACATGCCTATCACGCTGCTTACGTCCTTTACCTCTCCTGAGGAGCGTACCGGCTGGGCCTATACCTACTTGCTACTGAAGGATGCCGCAGATATGGCAACAGTGCGTGCTAAAATGCCCGACTTTATTGCTCAGCACGCTGAGAATCCTGAGGAAATCACTCTGGTTCTTTGGCCCCTTACAGACATTCATTTACAGTCCGACCTGGCACGGGAAATTGTGCCCGGCGGCAGTGCATGGACCGTACCACTATTCTCGGCCATCGCCCTCTTTATCTTGCTGGTGGCCCTTATCAACTACATGAACCTAAGCACGGCCCAATCCCTGGTACGTGCACGTGAAATAGGGGTGCGGAAGGTGATGGGAAGCAGTCGTCCGCAGCTTATTCGGTATTTCCTGGGCCAATCGGTCGTATTTGCGCTCTTGGCTGCCCTGGTAGCTGGCCTACTTTTGCCCATTCTCATCCCCGCCTACCAACAGCTCACCGGATTTTCATTCTCCTTACCCATCACCCTGTTAGCCTTGGGGCTTGTTAGCATAGCCACCATGGTAGGATTAGGGGCAGGGGTATATCCCGCTTTCCGCCTGAGCAGCATCAAGGCTATTTCCGTCATGAAAGGCCAGGGAGCCACCATCGGGTCCCACCCGAAGTTCACCTTACGGCATGTATTAGTAGGCCTTCAGTTTGCCATCTCCCTTTCGCTCATTGTGTGTGCGGTGGTTGCTTTCCAACAGAACCGCTATTTGTCACAGAAGGACTTGGGCCTACAGCCCGACCAATTTTTAGCGGTACGCCAACTGAACGTTGAAGTGCAAGTAGGCCTGGAGAATTTTAGGCAAGCCTTGTTGCGCAACCCCAACGTGGAAGAGGTAACGGCAGTGATGGAGATCCCCAGCCGGGAGATTCGTGATGCCGGGAACATCTACGCCGAAGGAGTTTTCCCAGAGTTTGAGTCAGCCCCCTTTGCGGACATACAGGTAATAGACCGAAACTATCCGGAGGCCATGGGTATGGAGATGCTGGCAGGCAGTGGGTTCCCTGCATATTTGGAACGCCCTGAAGGCATCCAGCCTTTTACCAACTGGCAAGAGGTTGCTGCCATAATTACCGAAAAACAGCACGCCTACATGCTAAACGAAACGGCCCTTGCCCTGGTAGGCTGGACACCCGAAGAGGCCATTGGAAAGGAATTTGCCTGGTCCAACGGGTTTCTCAATTTCCCAAGGGGCCCCGTAGTAGGGGTAGTGAAGGATTTTCACCAAGAGTCGCTTCGCAATACCATTGACCCAATCGTGATGGTTTATGAACCCCAGCTATTCAACCACGTATTGGTGAAAAGCCAGGCGGGAAATATGTCCCAAACCATGGCGACCATTGAAGCCACGTGGAAGGAGCTTTTCCCCACCCACCCCTTGGATCTGGTTTTCATGGACGACCTGTTTGCCCAACTTTACGAATCAGAAAACCGGCAAATGATCCTCATTTCTACCTTTTCGTTCATAGCGCTAAGTATCGCCTTCTTAGGCCTGTTGGGGCTTATAGCCTATAGCCTCAAGATGCGGTCTAGCGAACTGGCCATTCGGAGAGTTCTTGGTGCCGAGTCTTCCTCCATTCTTTGGCTACTCAGCAAAGAGTATGCGCTCTTATTGGTAATAGGGTTACTAGTGGCAGTACCCGGAGCCTGGTGGGTACTTAGCCAATGGTTGGCGGGCTTTAGCTACCACGTTGCGCTTACCGCTTGGCCCTTCCTGCTAGCTGCTGGCACCATGGCGGTGTTATTCCTAGCGAATATCGGTTGGCAAACCATTCGGCATTTGAAAGCCAACCCAGCCCGAATTTTAAGAGAGGAATAACCTTTACCAATTAATTCGTAGGAGGGGGCCTCTCCTCCCCCAATCCTTGTATAAATTCACCTAATACATCATTAGAAAACACTATACTCTTGGCATTAGGTTAAATATTAACATGATTTAGGTCTAGGTTAAGACAAAGGGTCAGAATCACCTCCAATAAGACAACAAGTCACTGATTATATGGTACTTAGTAGTAAGTGTCACTTTTTAAGCAGCTTCGTTGGAAGGCATTTCATAATTATTCGAACATGCAATTTGGGGGTATTCTTTTTTTCGTGGGTTTTATCACCCATGTGTCGGTAGCTGGAGACATTTTTCAGGATAGTGCATTTGTACAAGAAGCTTCGTTTTATCAAACCGATTCTGCGCGGGTGTACCGCCTTATGGCTGAAGGCAAAGAGTTACTGAGTGATGATAAAGATTTGGCATTGACCAAGGCGCAAGAAGCACTCTCCATCTCTCGTACCCTAGGAGACTCCCTTATTATTGCAGATGCACAAGTCATGCTTGCATATGTATTTATGATCCGCCGCAACTTTCCGGCGGCACTAGAGCAGTACATTGCCAGCTATGACGTAATCATGGCCTCGGAGGATGTGCGCCGAATGAGTGATATTCTGATGGAATTGGGATACTTAGAATATGTACAGCAGAACCACGAACAGGTAATTCAATATATGGAGCAGGTAATTCCACTGGCAGAGGCTAGTGGAGATTATCAAATCGTGGGGGAATCCTCCTTTTTCCTGGGCAAGGCTTACGGGCATCTGGGAGATACCACAGGGGCCATTCGTGTATATAAGCAAGCATTGGAAAAAGTACGTGGCAAAAACGCATTCGGCGAAGCTTCCTTATATGGGGCTTTGGGGGCACACCTGTGGGAATACCAGCACGATCCCGAAGCCTTAGTATATCTCAAGAAAGCCTTGCGCTTCTATTCGAGCATTCCCAAACAAGATGATATCGCCATTGGGAGCCTCAAACGCCGCATGGCGGATATATGGATTGACCAACATATTCATCTAGATAGTGCCCGCAGCTACCTGCACGAAGCCCTAGAGTTATTCCGCAAACATCGGTTTGCCGATTTGGAACTGGAACTTCAGACCCAATTAGCCCGGCTCGACTCTACTGAGGGGCACCTCCATTGCGCTATTACACACTGGCAACGGTACGCCGTCCTCAGCGACAGTATACATAAAGCCGCAAAATTAGAACAATACGAGAGCATGCGGGCAGCTTTTGAAGCTGAAAAACGCGAACAGGAAAATCAACAGCTAACGGCCCTGAATGAACAACAAGCAGAACAGCTCACCCGAAACCGCCAATACAACCTATTGGTCATTATGCTACTGCTCATCGTAGCAGGGTTTGCTTTGGGCCTGATGTATCTATACCAAAGGTTGCGCCGCAATCACCAGTTTAGGGTAGAGCAATCCCAGATTCTGCTGAAACAAACTCAGGAACTAGAGGAAGCCAAACAGGAGGTAGATCACATTAATATCAATCTGGAGCTGATGGTGCAGGAGAGCACTGCTAAACTGAAGGGGCGCAACGAGCAGCTACAGGAATATGCCTACATGAATGCGCACAAAGTGCGCGGCCCTCTGGCTCGTCTTCTAGGCCTAATTACGATTCTCCAAGACCCTAAACTGCATAGCCGAAACGAAGCCGACCTATTACTTGAGCAAGTTTATCGCTCTGCTGAAGAATTGGACGAGGTAATAAAAGGGATCAACGATAACCTACAAACCCATGAGGTCATTGTGGGTCAGGGAAAAGATGAAAGCTCCACCCCTCCTTTGATCCCGGTATAGGCATCATGCTATGGTGGCCATACACTTCAGTTCAATAGCAATGGGAGTAGGCAACTTGTTGATCTCTACGGTGGTGCGGCATGGCAAATTATCCTTAAAATACTCTGCATATATTTTATTGTAGGTAGCAAAGTCATCTTTCATATTGGTAAGAAAAACGGTCACATCCACCAGTTGATCCCAGCTGCTACCGCTTTCCTCCAGGATGTATCGTACGTTCGTAAACACCGAATGGCACTGCGCAGCAATGTCATAACTTTCAATCTCTCCGTCGGCATTCAAGGTAACTCCGGGTATCTCCTTGGTTCCTCGCTGGCGTGGCCCCACTCCCGAAAGAAATAAGAGATTGCCTACCCGGCGGGCATGAGGATAGAGGCCCACTGGCTCGGGAGCCTTTTGAGAATTCCGAATCGAATCATTTTCAGTAGAACTCATTGCCAATATTTTTTATGTGAATATTTGAATATTTTTTTTAATTATTTTCTCAACCTTTTTCTCGCAACTGTCGTCTATCTCCATAAGCCAACACACATGAGTACTAACAATTTTTTACACACAAGTATGGAAATTAAAGTCAACAACCAAGAAGTAGATATTTTCAGAGGAGCACGGGTAAAGGATGCCGTGCTCCAATATTCCCTTGACGAATACCGAGAGGTAATTCGGGGTCGCAAGGTAGTAGAAGATGAGCAAGGAATCCGTCTAGGTTTGGGTGGCCGGCTAAAAGCAGAAGCTCACCTGAGCATAGTAGAAAGGTAAAATTCATAACAATACCCTATTGAGCCCATTTCCTAATCGGATTTGGGCTTTTTTTATCTTTCTTGCCTTCATGAAACGTTGCTGGATTGGGTGGGTGGTCATGCTTATCAGCACGGCTGCCTACGGACAAAAAGACTCTACGGAAAAGATTGAGTATTCTGGCTTGGGGCCTTATGCTTCCCCTTACCGGTATCAGGACTTAGCTATGTCGCCCCTACAATACCGCGGTTGGATGGGAGGACTGGAATGGTCATATCCTACTTTCAAAGCGCGCACCATCGACCAAACGGACGTCCGCTTGGGGTTTGGTCAGGCATCTCCCTCATTGCCGGCTTTTAACCTAGGCAACAACTCCTATAACTGGCTGATAGAGGTGGATTATAGTCTGGTCTGGAAGGTACTGCCTGTAAGCCGTGGGCACCTTTGGTTCGGCGGAATAAGCCAAACGGTGGTGCATGGCAAGTTTCACAATGGCCTACAAAACACGTTTTTGTTTTGGGACGTATTTGGGGTCACCGGACCGATGGCCGAATTTTCGTATCCAGTCACTTTCAAAGAAACTACCTTTCCGCTCCGTAGCCGACTACTCATTCCCATCCTGGGTGTAGGCTTTGAGCATAATTTCAACAGTTTGTATGACGTACACGTCAGTGAGTTTGTGGGCGAGATTATGCGTAACCCCAATTTCATTCATCCCGGCAACTTCACTCGTTTCCGTTGGAATACCCAGATAAGCGCGCCCATTACCAACGGTAACCGACTCACACTGGGCTATTCTTTGGACTTTTTCAGTACCCGGTACGCAGACTTTCCTACACGCTTCGCTAATCAACAGATCTCACTTCTCTTCGATACTCGGTTATGAAACAGAAAATTGCTCTCTTGCTTATTGCACCGCTGCTTTTTTCGGCCTGCGAGGATGTTTTCTTTACTGAAGGGGCCAGCACCGATCCATCGGTAGTGTTTGAAGCAGCATGGGCCGAGTTGCGTGATGGCTACTCCTTCTTTGACGTGAAGCAAATCAACTGGGACTCGGTGTATGAAGTATACCAACCTCAGATCCGCACAGATCTCACTGAGGAGGAGTTGTTTAACGTGATTGCGGACATGATCTTCACCTTGCGTGACGGCCACGTCAATCTGATTGCACCCTTCAACGTATCTCGCAACTGGACGTGGTACCTGGATTTTGAGCAGAACTTTAATCGGGAGGTAGTGGAACGTAGCTATTGGCAAGGTCAAGAAAAACTAACCGGGCCTTTCATCCACTTAGAAATTGTCCCAGAGATAGCCTACATCCGTTACGAATCCTTTGCCAGGGGCTGGTCTACAGCGCAACTACACTACTTGCTCACGTTATATCAGGATACTAAGGGGATCATATTCGATGTGAGAGACAATACCGGCGGTAGCATAGAAAACACTTTTTCGCTGGCCAGGCAGTTTGCCGATCAGGAAAGATTGGCCTACCAGTACCGGTACAAAAGTGGCCCTGGTGCTCAGGATTTCACCGACTGGCGTGACTACTCCATATCTCCGGCCGACACCGCCGTGTATACCCAACCGGTGGTGATCCTCACCAATCGCTCGTGCTACAGCGCTTGCAACGCCTGGGTGACCATCATGGATGCCTTCCCACATGTCACCTTAATGGGCGATACTACGGG